>DATHMC010000104.1:0-4974 GCA_035487495.1 Undibacterium sp. | reverse complement strand
TTTTTCATCCAGGTGTTTCGGCAAGGTGTAGACGCCTACCGGATACTTGTCATTGTTCAGGAACAGCTCAATCTGCGCAATGGTCTGGTTGGCGAAAGAAGAGCTCATCACATAGGATGGATGGCCGGTGCCGCAACCCAGGTTCACCAGGCGGCCTTCCGCCAGCAAGATGATGCGTTTGCCGTCCGGGAAGATCACATGGTCCACTTGCGGCTTGATGTTGTCCCAGGTGTATTTCTTCAGCGAAGCGACGTCGATTTCATTGTCGAAGTGGCCGATATTGCAAACGATCGCCTGGTCTTTCATCTTCAGCATGTGCTCGTGGCTGATCACATGGTAGTTACCGGTAGTGGTCACGAAAATGTCGCCGTGTGCTGCGGCATAGTCCATGGTCACGACGCGATAGCCTTCCATCGCCGCCTGCAATGCACAGATGGGGTCGATCTCGGTAACCCAGACCTGTGCCGACAACGCGCGCATCGCCTGCGCGGAACCCTTGCCCACGTCGCCGTAACCGGCGATCACGGCAACCTTGCCCGCGATCATCACGTCAGTGGCGCGCTTGATGCCGTCTACCAGGGATTCACGGCAACCGTACAGGTTGTCGAACTTGGACTTGGTCACGGAGTCGTTGACGTTGATGGCCGGGAAAGCCAGCTTGCCTTCCTTGTGCATCTGGTACAGGCGGTGCACGCCGGTCGTGGTTTCTTCGGTCACGCCCTTGATGGCGGCCAGGCGCTTGGAGTACCAGTCAGGCTCGGCGGCCAGATGTTTCTTGATCGCGTTGAACAGGCAGATTTCTTCTTCGGAGCCTGGGTTAGCCAGTACCGAGAGGTCTTTTTCTGCGCGCGTGCCCAGGTGCAGCAGCAGGGTCGCGTCGCCGCCGTCGTCCAGGATCATGTTGGAATAGCCGCCGTCTTTCCATTCAAAGATGCGATGCGTGAATTCCCAGTATTCGTCCAGGTTCTCGCCCTTGAATGCGAACACCGGCGTGCCGCCGGCAGCGATGGCAGCCGCAGCATGGTCTTGCGTCGAATAGATATTGCAGGAAGCCCAGCGTACCTGTGCACCCAGTGCATTCAGGGTTTCGATCAGCACAGCGGTCTGGATCGTCATGTGCAGCGAACCGGTAATGCGCGCGCCCTTCAGCGGCTGGCTGGCGGCGTATTCTTCGCGAATAGCCATCAGTCCCGGCATTTCTGTTTCGGCAATCTTGATTTCTTTTTGACCCCAGCCTGCCAGGCTAATGTCGGCGACCAGGAAGTCTTGATCGGATTTTTGCAGGGATGATATAGAGGCGTTCATCACGCCCTCCTTTCTTGTGAAAAAAGTAACGTGAGCGCGGTTGCATGTTCCAAGCCTGGCGAAATGGGGTAGCAACCCGCTGATTTCGTCGCAACGCTCCTTGGAATTGCAGCAGTATAGCTTAAATCATCCGGAATGGCGGAGAAGCGCGCCCGGCATGCCCGGTTTTTTACGCATTTTTCTGCCGCTTCTGTTCAATGACCTGGTTGCAAAAAGACAAAAGCCGGATGCAGCTATCGGCGCATCCGGCTTTTTCTAGCAAAGCGGCTTAATGTCCGTCGAAATCGCAGACGGTGTACAGCTGCAGTCCGCTGGACCGCAACAGTTTGGAGCCGCCCAGCTCCGGCAAGTCGACAATGACCGCGCCCTCTATCACTTCGGCGCCCAGGCGCTCAAGTAATTTCTTGCCTGCCATCATCGTGCCCCCGGTTGCAATCAGGTCGTCGATCAGCACCACCCGGTCGCCCGGCTTGCAGGCGTCCGCGTGCAATTCCACGGTGGCGCTGCCGTATTCGAGTTCGTATTGTTCAGACAAGGTATTGAAAGGCAGCTTGCCCTTCTTGCGGATCGGCACAAAGCCCAGGTTGAGTTCATAGGCGAGAACCGAGCCGATGATAAAGCCGCGCGCATCCAGGCCTGCCACGATATCCAGCTCGGCATCCATATAGCGATGCACAAACAAGTCGATCAAGACGCGGAAAGTCTTGGGATCTTGCAGCAAGGGCGTGATATCACGGAACATGACCCCTGGTTGCGGCCAGTTTTCCACAGTGCGGATATGTTCCTTGATATATTGAGATGCGTTTAACATCGCGTGATGTCCTTCTTCCGGTTACTTTTTTTTAAGATGGCCTGAAAAAACCTGCTGTATTTATAAAAAACACAACAAGCTCTTTTTGCGGCAGGCGCTATTTTAACAGGCGATGCTCTGCCCTAGCGACAGCTTCTGCAATACCGCGTATCACGACCACGTCCCCCTCCTGCAAAACGATTTGCTGCTCCAGTTCCAGCCGCTGCTTGCCGCGCCTGACCGCAGTCACATCCACCTCCAGTCCGGCCAGGTTCAACTCCTGCAAGGCTTTGCCCAGGGACTTGGCGCGCTCGTGCAGCACTACTGTGTGCAGGCGCACCTGCATGCTCTCCGGGCTATCGGCGGCGTCGCTGGCGCCGTGGAAATAGCCGCGCAGGGATTCATAGCGCTCGTCGCGGGCCGCCTGCACCCTGTGCACCACCCGGCGCAAAGGCACACCCAGCAGCACCAGCGCGTGCGAGGCCAGCATCAGGCTGCCCTCCAGCAACTCGGGCACGACCTCAGTGGCGCCGGCTTCACGCAATTTGTTCAGGTCGGTATCGTCCTGGCTGCGCACGATGACCGGCAAGGTAGGGTTCAATTCGTTGACAAAATGCAGCACCTTCAGCGCCGAAGCGGTATTGGTATAGGTGACGACCAGGGCCGCAGCGCGGTTGATGCCGGCCGCCACCAGGCTTTCGCGGCGGGCGGCATCGCCATAAGACACGTTGGCGCCGGCGATCTGCGCCTCGCGTATCCGGTCCGGGTCCAGATCCAGTGCATGGTAGTCTATGTTTTCTTCGCTCAGCAGCTTGGCCAGGCTTTGGCCGCTGCGGCCGAAACCGGCAATGATCACATGCTTCTTGGCCGCCATCGTGCGGGTCGCGATCTGCGTCAGCGCCAGCGACTGCATCATCCATTCATTGGCCGATAGCTTCATCACGATGGCGTCCGATTTGGCCAGGATGAACGGCGACGCCAGCATCGACAGCACCATGGAGGCGAGGATCAGTTGTATCAGCAGCGGATCGACCAATTGCAGGCCGCCGGCCTGATTCAGCAACACAAACCCGAATTCGCCGGCCTGGGCCAGGCCCAGGCCGGTACGCAGCGCGACACTGGTAGTCGCGCCAAACAGCCTGGCCAGCGCAGTGATCAGGCCGAACTTCAGCAACACCGGCCCCAGCAGCAACAGCAGGATCAGCCAGCCATTGTCGATGACCAGCCTCACATTCAGCAGCATGCCTATCGTGACGAAAAACAAGCCCAGCAGCACATCGCGGAAAGGCTTGATGTCTTCCTCCACCTGGTGCCGGTACTCCGTTTCCGAGATCAGCATGCCAGCCACAAAGGCGCCCAGCGCCATCGACAGCCCCGCATATTCGGTAATCCAGGCCGCCCCCAGCGTGACCAGCAGCAGGTTCAGCATGAACAATTCTTGCGAACGGCGCTTGACCACGATGCGGAACCAGCCCCGCATCAATTTTTGCCCTACAAACAGCAGCACGAACAGCACGAAAGCCGCCTTGGCGCCGGCGCGGCCCAGGGTTTCCAGCAGGTCGCCGGAATGCGAAGCCAGCGCAGGCACCAGGATCAGCAAGGGCACCACGGCCAAGTCCTGGAATAGCAAGACGCTGATAATCTGCCTGCCATGCGGACTTTCCAGTTCCAGGCGCTCGGTCAGCATTTTGGACACGATCGCCGTAGAGGACATCGCCAGCGCGCCGCCCAGGGCAAACGAGGCGTCCCAGCTGATATTGAATTTCAAGGGCAGGAAGTGCGCCGACAGCGCGCCGAAGACCATGGTCGCGGCAATGGTGACCAGCACCTGAGCCATGCCCAGCCCAAATACCGCCTTGCGCATGGACATCAGCTTGGGCAGGGAAAATTCCAGACCTATGGAAAACATCAAAAAAACAACACCGAATTCGGCCAGTTCATGGGTGGTTGCGTCATTTTTCGCCAGGCCCAATCCATAGGGGCCGATCAGTATCCCGACCACCAGGTAGCCCAGCATAGGCGGCAATTGCATCATGCGAAAAGCCACCACGCCGAGCACGGCGGCACCCAAAAGCAGTAGTGTTGTATCCAAGGCAGTCATGTTGCTTATTATTACTTAAATGGACAATTAATATTCAACTAATCCATGCAAAGCCGGATTATTCCCGACAAGATATCTTCTAGTTTTCATGCAGGCAATATTCAATCTAAAGTATCTGGCAAAGTTTTTGCTTAACGAATTTCGTTTATACTTTCGGCATGAGTTCATTTAATGCCATTCCCCCTCAATCCGCCCCTGTCACGTTTGATGTCAAGCGAGCACTGGCGCTGGCCTGCGATACCTTGCAGATCGAAGCAGATGCGATCCAGCTGCTGAAGCAAAGACTGTCCAGCGACAGCTCCAGTTTTGCGCAAGCGATCGCGCTGCTGATGAATTGCCACGGACGAGTCGTCGTCTCCGGCATGGGCAAATCCGGACATATCGCGCGCAAAATGGCTGCGACCTTTGCTTCAACCGGTACCCCGGCCTTGTTTGTACATCCCGGAGAGGCCGCGCACGGCGACCTGGGCATGATCACCGCGCAAGACGTCGTCATTGCCATCTCCTATTCCGGCGAATCATCGGAACTCGCGGCCATCATCCCCACCATCAAACGGTTGGGCACCAAATTAATCGCGATGACCGGCAATGCGTCCTCCAGCCTGGCCGGCTGGGCCGATGTCCATCTGGACGTCAAGGTGGACAAGGAGGCTTGCCCGTTAAACCTGGCCCCGACGGCCAGCACGACGGCGACGCTGGCGCTGGGCGATGCGCTGGCAGTCGCGATGCTGGACGCGCACGGCTTTCGCGAGGAAGACTTTGCCCGCTCCCATCCCGG
>DATHMC010000103.1:0-7715 GCA_035487495.1 Undibacterium sp. | reverse complement strand
ACTCGTCGAATAAGTGCTTGGCAGTACGGATCACCTGTTCCGCCGCCATGGCGCCGCCGCTTTTGCCGCCCATGCCGTCGGCCAGCACGGCCATCATATAGCCGGGCGCACGCGGCGCGGCAAACAGCCCGACCCTGTCCTGTTGTTCTTTCCTGTCACCGATATGCTGTCCGGTGCCTGCTTCGATCTTATATTGGCTCATACGTCTTGGTAGATTAAACTATAGGATGCATCTGTTTTATGTGAATCAATATATGAATTAATAATTAATTGCCATTAGATAAATTTCTGATGGTTAATTAGCTTACTCTAATTCAATTAATGCAGTCGCTCTAATTAAATTTCATTTTACTGTAACCTGATGACTATGAGCCACCCTGAAGAAATACAGCAACGCATTATTGAGTTGGAGGTCGAGCATCGTGATCTCGACATAGTGATTGAGAGCTTAGTGAAAGATCAGCATCACGATGAATTGCAGTTGCGCAGGCTCAAGAAGCGCAAGTTGCAATTGAAAGATCACATTACCTTGCTAAAAATGCAAATGATGCCGGATGTTCCTGCATAATTTTCTCTGTAATTCCTTGTAATCCCGCCCTTAATTTTTAACAGCATATTTTGATTGAATCCACACCAGAGTCGAATACGGTCGGCAAGCACGACGAAGAGGTCGAACAAATTTTTGGGCCGGCGGGCATACTAAGCACGTCGATCAAGGGCTACAAGCCGCGCCAGGCGCAGACCGAGATGGCCAAGGCGATCGCGAGCGCCATCGCCGGGCAAACGACCTTGTTGGCCGAAGCCGGCACCGGTACCGGTAAAACCTTTGCCTACCTGACCCCGGCCCTGTTATGGGGCGGCAAGGTGATCGTCTCTACCGGAACCAAGAATTTACAGGACCAGCTCTTCCTGCGCGATATTCCGATGATCAAAAAAGTGCTGAATGCGCCGGTGTCGGTGGCGCTGCTGAAGGGGCGCGCGAATTACCTGTGCCACTTCCATCTGGAGCGCACTCTGCAGAATGGCCGCCTCAGTTCGCCGCAGGATGTCGGTTATCTGCGCGACATCTCCCGCTTCATGAAGACGACCAGCACGGGCGACAAGGCCGAACTGGCGCGGGTGCCCGAGACTGCCCCGGTGTGGAATCTGGTCACCTCGACCCGCGATACGTGCATGGGGGCCGAGTGCCAGTACTACCAGGATTGCTTCGTGATGAAGGCGCGCAAGGAAGCACAGCAGGCAGACGTCGTCGTAGTCAATCACCACTTGTTCTTTGCCGACGTGGCGCTGAAAGACACCGGCGTGGCGGAATTGCTGCCGTCCGCGAATACGGTGATCTTTGACGAGGCGCATCAATTGCCGGATACCGCGACCTTGTTTTTCGGCGAAACCATCTCCACATCGCAAATCCTGGAATTGTGCCGGGATGTGCAGGCGGAAGGTTTGTCGCATGCCAGGGACGGCGCCGAGTGGGCCAAAATCGTGGCGCCGGTGGAGCGCGCAGCGCGCGACCTGCGCCTTACCTTTCCGCAGGATTCGGTGCGCCTGTCGCTGCCGCAAATTGCCGTCTCCAGCCCTTTTTTCGCGGCGCTGGAAACCCTGAAAGACAGTTTTGAAGGCGTGATCGCGGTACTGGAAACCCAGGCAGAAAGGGCGGAGACGCTGGAGCAGTGCCGGGTCAGGGCGATAGAACTCAGGGACAGGCTGCATGACTGGAACGATGATGCTCCCGCCAAAAATGCCGCCGACAAGCCCGACTGCGTGCTGTGGGTGGAAGCTTTTTCGATGTCGCTGCAATTGCACAAGACGCCGCTATCCATCGCCCCTATCTTCAACAAACAGCGGGAAGGCGTGCCCCGCACCTGGATATTCACGTCGGCGACGATGGCGGTCAAGAATGATTTTAGCCACTATGTATCGCAAATGGGTTTGTGGGATGAGCCGGCCAAGACCTGGCCCAGCCCGTTTGACTACCAGAACCAAGGCTTGCTGTACGTGCCGGAAGGGATGCCGCAACCTAATTCGTTCGAGTATACCGACGCTGTCATCGATACTGCACTGCCGGTGATAGAGGCGGCGGGCGGGCGCACCTTTTTGCTGTGCACCACCATCAAGGCCGTCAAGCATAGCGCCGAGCGCCTACGCGAAGAATTCCAGAAACGCAAGCTGCCTTTCCCGCTGTTTGTGCAAGGCGACGCCGGCAGGACAGAGTTGCTGGACAGGTTCCGCGCCGCCGGCAACGGCGTACTGATAGGAAGCCAGAGTTTTTGGGAAGGAGTCGACGTGCGCGGCGAGGCATTATCCCTGGTCATCATCGACAAACTGCCGTTCTCGCCGCCGGATGATCCTGTGCTGGCCGCCAGGATAGAGGCGATGGAAAAGAAGGGCTTGAACGGCTTTGTCCATCATCAACTGCCGGAAGCGATCATCAACCTGAAGCAGGGGGCCGGCCGCCTGATACGCGATGAAACGGATCGCGGCGTGCTGATGATCTGCGACCCGCGCCTGATTTCCAAACCCTATGGCAAGCGCATCTGGCAAAGCCTGCCGGCTTTTTCGCGTACCCGCAAGGCGGAGGATGTCATCAATTTTTTCAGCGCAGTACCTGCGAGTGAGCCGGACGCTGCATAAGACCTGTTACATCCTGCGCTCCGGTATGCAGCGCCCGCTAAAACAAAGGCCACGATATTGCATCGTGGCCTTTGGCATTTACATCATGCTAAAGCATGACGTTGCAGCTTACCAGATCGATACGCGATCCGACGGAGCCAGGTACATCTTGTCGCCTTCCTTGACACCGAACGACTTGTAGAAGTCGGGCATGTTACGCAGCGTGCCATTGGCGCGGAACTCAGACGGGGAGTGCGGATCGGTCTTGATGCGGACGATCGTCGCATTTTCACGCATCTTGCCGCGCCACACCTGTGCGAAGCCAGTGAAGAAGCGCTGGTCGCCGGTCAAGCCGTTCAGCACCGGTGCCGGTTTGCCGCCCAAAGAGATCTTGTAAGCCTTGTACGCGATCGCCAAGCCAGAGTTATCTGCAATGTTTTCACCCAGGGTCAATTCGCCGTTGACGTGATAGCCAGGTAGCGGGCTAAAGGCATTGTATTGCTTGATCAGCATCGCAGTCTTGGCGGCAAATTTCTCATGGTCTTCCTTGGTCCACCAGTCGCGCAGATTGCCGGCGCCGTCATATTGCGCACCTTGGTCGTCGAAACCGTGGCTGATTTCATGACCGATGACCGCGCCGATGCCGCCGTAGTTCACCGCATCATCCGCTTTCGGATCAAAGAACGGCGGTTGCAGGATCGCAGCAGGGAACACGATCTCATTCAACTCAGGATTGTAGTAGGCGTTGACGGTTTGCGGCGTCATGCCCCATTCGTCGCGGTCAACCGGCTTGCCCAATTTGTTCAACTCGACTTGCGAAGCAAAAATGGCTGAACGGCGGGCATTGCCCAATGCGTCGCCCTTGGCGATTTGCAGCGCGGAATAGTCGCGCCATTTTTTCGGATAGCCGATTTTCGGGGTGAAGGAAGCCAGCTTGGCTTGCGCTTCCTTCTTCGTTTCCGGGCTCATCCAGTCCAGCGTGTCTATGCTCTGACGGTAGGCTGCCAGCAGGTTGCCGACCAGTTTTTCCATCCTGGCCTTGCTCGCCGCAGGGAAGTGTTTTTCTACGTACAGCTTGCCCAGGCTCTCACCCATGTTGCCGTCCACCAGGCGCACGCCGCGTTTCCAGCGCTCTTCCTGTTTCGGGATGCCGTTCAGCACGGTGGAATAGAATGCGAAATTTTCCTCGGTGAAGGCTTTCGGCAACTGGCTCGCAGCCGAACTCAGCATGCGCCACTTAAAGTAGGTCTTCCATGTTTCCAGGGGCACGTCTTGCACGATTTTGCTGAAACCCGTCAGGTAGCTAGGCTGGCTGACAACCACATAAGTGACCTTGTTTTGTATGCCGAGTGCGGTCAGGTAGGCATTCAAGTCATAGCCAGGCGTCAGGCCGTCCAGCTTGCTTAATTCAACCTTGTTGTAGGTTTTTACAGGATCGCGGTTTTCCACCTTGGTCCATTGTACTTTTGCCAGCGCTGTTTCCAGGGCCAGGATGTCCGCGGCGCTCTTGGCTGCGTCCTTGTCGCCAGCCATGGACAACATTTTTTCAACGTGCGCCACATATTTGCTGCGAGCGTCCTTCAGCTTGGCATCGTCGTCCTTCAGGTAGTAATCGCGGTCAGGCATGCCCAGGCCGCTTTGTCCCAGGTCGGCGATATACTTGGTGGAATCCTTGGCATCCTGATGGATCGTGATGTCGTACGGCGCATTGCCGCCGATCATGTTCAGGTAGGCGATCAGTGCCGGGAGCTGCTTTTTGTCCGTGATGGCCGCCACTTGGGCGAAGTCCGCCGCCAGCGGTTTCAAGCCGAGGGCCTCGATGTTTGCAGTGTCCATGTAGGTGGCGTACATGTCGGCGATCTTGCTTGCTTCAGAGCCTGGTTTGGCACTCTTGTCTTTGGTCAGCGATTCTATGATGGCATGCAATTGAGGGATGGTCGCTTCGCGCAGATCCAGGAAAGCGCCGGCACCGGATTTATCGGAAGGGATCTCGGCGGTTTTCAGCCATTGGCCGTTGACATGGCGGAAAAAATCGTCCTGGGGCTTGACGCTGGTGTCATTGAATTTGGTATAAATGCCGGATAACAGTACCGTGGATGACGACGCTGCTGTCGCTTTCGCCGGTTCGGCGGCCTGGGCATGGATGCTGGTAGCACCCGCAAACATGAGCGCGATGGCGCCAAGAAGTTTGGAATTCACTAGTACTCTCCCTAAAATTGGATGATTTTATTTTAAAACCTGGTCTGGTTGAAGCCCCCGGATAAGGGTTCCAGAACCGTGCTACATAGACCTGTCCCCGGAAAAATAGTTCTGCCGGGGACAGATTTTTTTGCATTGCCCTAATCCTAACTTATTTCCTCCAGCCTATGACAAGCGACCAGGCGTCCCTCAAAACGGCGCAGGGCCGGGATGTCCTGCCGGCAATGGTCATTGGCATGCGGACAACGGTTGCTAAATGCGCACCCCGGAGGCGGCGCCAGCGGCGAGGGCAATTCTCCCGGCAGCATCATCTTTTGCTGGCGCTGCGACGGGTCTATGCGCGGAGTGCTCGCCAGCAGGGCCTTGGTATACGGATGCAAGGGGCGGGAGAATATGTCTACCTTGCTGCCTTGCTCCACGCATTTGCCCAGATACATCACCAGCACTTCATCGGCAATATGTTCCACCACGGACAAGTTGTGCGAGATGAACAGGTAGGCGACGCCGCTGCTTTCCTGCAAATCCATCAGCAGATTGAGTACCTGCGCCTGGATCGATACGTCCAGTGCCGACACCGGTTCATCGGCGACGATCACTTTAGGGTCCAGCATCAGCGCGCGGGCTATTGCGATACGCTGCCGTTGTCCACCCGAGAACATGTGCGGAAAGCGGCCGTAGTGTTCTGGCCGCAGGCCGACTTTGGCCATCATCGCCCTTGCCTTGTCGGCCCGCTCGGCCTGGCTGAGCGAGGTATTGATGGTCAGAGGCTCTTCCAGCATGGCGCTGACCTTTTTGCGCGGATTCAGGCTGGCATACGGATTCTGGAACACCATCTGCACCAGCGGCCGCACTCGTTTCAGCGTGCGCCTGTCTGCATGCGCAATATTGATCCCATCCATCCACAGTTCGCCTGAGGTCGGGGCTTCTATCATCGTGATCTGGCGCGCCAGCGTCGATTTGCCGCAGCCGGATTCGCCGACAACAGCCAGGGTTTTGCCGGGTGTCAGCGCAAAGGATACGCCGTCCAGCGCGCGCGCCAGCGCCTTGGGTTTCAGCCAGCCTTGCGATACCGGATAATGCTTGGCCAGGTTTTTTGCTTCCAGCAGGATGGGGGAGCTTGTCGTCGTGTTCTGCGTCATGCGATGGCTTTTGAAAATGAAATGGGTTGCCAGCCGTTGCCGGGTTTGCCTTCCTGGTCCAGCGGGAAATGGCAGCGTACCTGTGCATTGGCCGGGCCCTGCAGTGCGGGCCTGAGCTCGCGGCATTTGTCCATGGCATAGGCGCAACGCGGGCTCAGCAGGCAACCGGCGGGCCGGTCGTACAGTCCGGGAACCACGCCGGGTATGGTCTGCAGCCTGGCGCGGCCGAGATTGTGCTCGGGCAGCGCCGCCAGCAATGCCTGTGTATAAGGATGCTTGGGCGAGTCGAAAATTTCCGGTACCGTACCGGTTTCCAGCACCTGGCCGGCGTACATGACGACCACTCTTTGCGCAGTTTGCGCGACCACGCTCAGGTCATGCGTGATCAACATCAGGGCCATGTTGCGTTCACGCTGCAATTGCAGCAGCAAGTCCAGCATTTGCGCCTGCACCGTCACGTCCAGTGCCGTCGTCGGTTCGTCGGCAATCAGCAGGCGTGGATTGCAGGCGATCGCAATCGCCACCATCACGCGCTGGCTCATGCCGCCCGACAGTTGATGCGGATAGGCGTCCAGCCTGCGCTCGGGATCGGGAATGTCTACCTGCTTCAGCAGGGCCAGCGCCTTTGCGCGCAACTCTTTGGCGGAGCCGCCCTGATGCAGGCGCAGTGTTTCCATCAGTTGGAAGGCCACGGTGTAGCACGGGTTGAGGCTGGTCATCGGATCCTGGAAGATCATCGCAATGTCCTTGCCGAGCAAGCTGCGTCTTTCCTTATCCTTCATCTTCATCAGGTCGCGGCCGTCAAAGGCCATGCGTGCCGCGGTGACCCTGCCCGGATAGTCGATCAGGCCCATCAGCGCCAGTGAAGTGACGCTCTTGCCGGAGCCGGACTCGCCGACGATGCCGACCACCTCGCCCTGTTCTATCGTCAGGTCCAGGCCGTCCACAGCCGTGAAAGGAAATGCCTCCGATCCGAACTGGACCCGCAGATCCTGGATGTCCAGCAGTGCATTGTTTGCAGTGTGATTGGTGTTCATTTGGTATCTGCGGCCTATCTCTTCAATTTTGGATCAAGCGCATCACGCAGGCCGTCACCCATCAGATTGAACGCCAGCACGGAAATCACAATTGCCAGCCCGGGGAAGGTGACTACCCACCAGGCGCTTTGTATGAACTCGGTGGCGCTTGCCAGCATGGAGCCCCATTCAGGCGTGGGCGGTTGCGCGCCCAGGCCCAGGAAGCCCAGCGCGGCGGCATCCAGTATCGCTGTCGATATGCCCAGTGTCGCCTGCACGATCAGCGGCGCAGTGCAATTCGGCAAAACGCAATTGAACATCAGGCGCAAGGTGCCGGCTCCGGCGATGCGCGAGGCATTGACATAGTCCTTGCTTAACTCGCCATTGACCGCGGCCCGGGTCAGGCGCGCATAGGACGGCATCAGCACGACGGCAATCGCATACATGGCATTGATCAGGCCAGGGCCGAGTATCGCCACGACTGCGATTGCCAGCAACAGGCTGGGCAGGGACTGCAATATGTCCATCAGGCGCATGATGACGGTTTCCAGCGCGCGCAAGGCCGGATTGCTCCAGCTGCGTGCAAAGCCCGCCACCAGCCCGAGGCACACACCGGCCGTCATCGACAACGCGACCGAGACGATGCCGATGGTCAGCGACAGGCGCGAACCATAGATCAGGCGGGACAGGATATCGCGGCCCACCGAATCGGTGCCCAGCAGGAATTGGCTGGTGCCGCCTGCCTGCCAAG
>DATHMC010000102.1:0-8256 GCA_035487495.1 Undibacterium sp. | reverse complement strand
CGCCGACGTAAATGAACTGCGGCTGGCGGTGCGCGCCGATCAGACCAGGGTGGTCGATTTGTATGCCGTATTTGAATTCGAACTGGCGCCGGAACTTGAATACACCCGCGCCAATCCGCTGGAAGAACCGCCGATCGTGATGCGGCGCTGGTTGAAACGTTAGTTTCACTGTTAATCAAAACGACGTCATTCAGTCAATATCCCTATCTGTTTCTGTATTCAGAAACAGAACCCGCGCAGCGCTACGCCCTACCCTCAGCTCAATGGCAATCCGCCCCCTCGGTATCAACAATCGCCGCAAAGTAATCCAGGCGAGCAGGTTTAAGCAAATTCTTGAATACCGAATTTCTCATGGATGAACCAACCAACCACACATTTTCTAAAGTAAGCTCATTTTCAATGGGCCGGCGCAAAACATGCTCAGCGACAGCTGAAGAAGTGTTCCCGCCATCGCGTCAAATGTAATTCCGTCTGAATGGGACGGCCTTCACAGCTGTCGCTGTTCAGCAACCCTGCATTCCCGCCCCTGTTACCAAGAAGATCGCGAACAACTTAGTAGAAAGCTACTCTCAACCTAAGGAACGACAATGAAAAAAAGAATCGTGGTGATTGGTGCTGGTCACATGGGAACCGCAATTATTCTAGGCCTCTTACAGAAATATCGTGTTGATCTATATGTTGTAGATCCAAATGAGTCGCGCCGCAAAACTCTTAAAGAGCGGCACGATCTGAACGTCGCCGCATCGCTCGAAATTATCGGAGATGACGATATATTGGTGTTAGCTATGCCGCCACAGGCATTCTCCAAATTCGCAAAAGACACACAGCTCAGATCTGACCGAACGGGCCCCGTGATATCGGTAATGGCTGGAATTACCGTCGCAACAATCTCAAAATTACTTGCCGTAACTCAGGTTATCCGCTCGATTCCAAATACGCCATCCGAAATATTTCAAGGGATGACCGTCTTCTGTGCTTCCTCAAATACCAATGCAAAGAATCTAGCCACGGCGGAGGAAGTGCTTCAATCTTTTGGGAAAATATTACGTGTCTCGGACGAGTCTCTTATCGATCATGCTACGGCTCTTTGCGGCGGCGGACCGGCATTTGTCGCTTATTTCGCAAACGCTATGCAAGATTTCGCGATGCAGTCCGGCTTTAATAATGCAGATTCGGCACTAATGGTTGCACAAGTATTGAGAGGGACTGCAGACCTACTCGATGCAACTGGAAAATCGGCAATGCAAATCTGCAACGAAGTAATGACTCCTCAAGGAACCACGGAAAGAGGGCTATTTCATTTCAAGGAAAACAATCTAGAGCTCATCATTAGATCTGGCCTCGCAAAGTCTTCAGCTCGATCCAGGGAGCTTGGTCAATTTCTTCACATGCAAACGTAGAGGACGATATGCTAGGTTTAAATGATAAAAGCTGGTTAGTTGAAAAATTTTATGAAACACATTATTCGAAATTTTCAGACCGGCACCAGGACAACCGTGAAAAGCTGAGTACATATGATACTTATTTTGGCATGGGGCATAGCATCAGATTAATTGATGAGCCTGGTGTTTTTAAAATCAGTCCAGCGGGATTGGCATTGGGTAACTACATGTTAAAAACGCTGCGTGACGATGAATTGAAGGGCGGCTGTCTTGATATCGGTACGGGAGGCGGTGTACTAGCCATACTATTACGGGACATGGGAGCAGAAGATATCGTCGGCACAGATATTTCGGCAGCTGCAGTTGACCTTGCCATACGAAACGAAATGTTGAACTTTGGAGACAATAAAATTTCCTTCGCGGTTAGTGATCTCTTCTATGATTTACCAAATAAATTACGAAAATTCGGCACGGTGATCTTCAACCCTCCAGGATGGCGAACGCCATCAGATGATTTATTGAAACATTTGACAGCGATCGACAATACTGAGGAACTTGCCCCCTCAGCAATGTTTTATGGCGATAGATTACTACTAGATTTTCTTCAGGAATTACCGTCCTATCTTCAAGAGAACGGGCGGGCGATTATTGGTTTGAATTCATTAGTGGGCATCAAGGATGTTTTAATGCGATATCGCAATAAGCAATGTGGCGCCTGTCCTCTTCAATTTCGTCTGCTAGAGCGCTATACATTTCCGCTGCTATTTTATTCAGAACATTGGAAAAAAATTGCCTCCCGGCTACGGGAGGAATTTTCTCAATGGCAAGAGCGACATCAGGCGGCCTATAGTTTGGACAGCAAGGGAAATCTGTATTGGTCATACGAACTTGTCGAATGCATCTGGAACAGAAACCGGATGGGTCGCATACATGGCTAACGGCGCATCAAGCAATGGCAGTGCTGCTGCCGTCATCATTACGGCAGCGGTAGCCGGAATTACAGCAAATGTTATTCTCGGTGCCTCATCATTATTTTGGCGTGAGCTCTCCATAATTTCATCTGAAACACTGCTTTGCTATCGAATTGTTGTGTCATTGGGCACCTTGATTCTTGCAATGAGCATTCTCGGTAAATACAGAAAATTAATCATTGTCATTTCTCCGAAAATAATCTCGCATCATGCAATGGCAGCCTTGCTTGTTGCAATCAACTGGGGAACGTTCATTTGGGCCTCAATCAATGGGCATGTTCTGGAAAGCGGGATAGGGTATCTCATCGCACCTTTTGTCGCGATTGGGGTGGGTGCTTTGGCATTTGGAGAGCGGGTCAGCAATATTCGTCGATTCGCGATCGCGGTAATCGTTGTGGGCATATTGCTCCTGTTATTTCGGAGTGGAGAACTTAATCCAGCGGTGTACCTCGTTATTGGTGCCACGTGGGGAGGATATGCGTACTTCAAAAAAATAACGCCGTTAGATCCATTCTCCGGGCTATTCATAGAAACTGCGGTTCTTTCGCTTCTTCTTTGTTTTCTTATCCCTATATCGAGTCTTTCTTTCCAGCTGCCGCATTCCTTACCTATCACAACCGTATTATTGCTCGCTGCAACTGGGCTGGTATCCATCATTCCTTTATGGATGTTTTCCTTCGCAGCCCAAAAACTTGCGTTGTCTGCGATGGGATTTTTTCAATTTATCCTTCCAACGACACAGCTCTTTGTCGCTTTGGTCTTTTATCATCAACCTTTATCCAGCAATACGTTGATTTGCTTTTCTCTCATTTGGGCAGCGTTGTTGCTCATTGTGGGTGAATCTTTTCTTAGAAGTGATCAACTAGGAATAATCAAACTTCGTCGGAGGAAGCAGAAATGAAAGACTACGATGTGGTTGTCGTAGGATTGGGCGTCATGGGCTCGTCAACAATTTTTCATTTAGCTCGCTCCGGAGCGAGTGTGTTAGGTATTGAGAGTTTTGGACCCACACATCAGTTTGGCTCATCTCATGGAGAAACCAGGATTTTCCGTCGCGCATATTGGGAAGGTGAAAAATATCTCCCACTGTTAAACCGAGCTCATGAGCTATGGACAGAATTACAGGCGACAAGCAACGAGAAATTAATAGTACCTACTGGCGGCATCTTTATGGGCCATCCATCTACCGGAATAGTTAAAGGAAGCAGAAATACTGCGGAAGCTGGCGCAATCGCCTATGAGGTACTAGACACGGCACAAATTCGAAGACGGTTTCCAGCATTTCGTGTTCCGGATGACATGGAGGCAATATACGAACCTGGCGCCTATATCATCATGGCAAACAAAGTACGCTTGCAGATGATCGATCTAGCCATTCAAAGTGGGGCCGAAACCCGTTTCGGGCGAACGGTTCAGAAAATAGAAAAATGCGGCGAATCAATTTTGTTAACCATGACCAATAATGACGAAAAATTTCGAGCACGCTCTGTGGTCATCACGACCGGGCCCTGGATGGCACACGATCTTTTACCAGAGTTGAGTAATCATCTTTCGTCAAACAGAGTTCCGATCTACTGGTTTGATAGCCTGGATAAACGCAGGAAAGAATTTACCAGCGACAACTTCCCTGCTTTTTTATACGATCACCCAGATGGGCATTTAATTTACGGTATTCCGGCCGGAGTAAGTTCGGAGCGAGGGGTCAAAATCGGCTTCCATAATCGACAGCATGTTCCTTGTAAGCCAGACGGCCTCAAACAAAGCGTCTCGACGCAACATATTGGTGAAATATCGCGATATATCAAACAGCTTCTTCCTGGGCTCAATCCAAATCCGATCGCTTCCAGTTCTTGTTTTTACACCATGAGTACGGATGAAAATTTCTTAATTGGGGCTTCGGAAAAGTATTCAAACGTTTTTTTTGCGTCTGCCTGTTCAGGCCATGGATTCAAATTTGGATCCGCAATTGGTGAGTCTCTGGCCCTATTGGCTCAAGGTAAGAAGCCACCAACCGACCTATCCGTTTTTGCGGTCTCACGCTTTAGTTTTTGATGGGAAATAGATTGCGCTTGTTTACATCGATGCAAACTTTAACGTTAGTGCCCGCCAATATCCGATCTTGAAGTGCCTGTTACCACCCCGCTAGTGATATCCATGTGCACATTGAAGAATGCTTGGCTGGCGTCGCTGGGGACGTAGCGCCAGTCCCACACTTCCTCGTTCTTGCGCGCAAACTGCACCACGCTGCCCGGCCTGCCCAGCATCCTGCGTACCTCTTCCTTATTCATGCCGACTTTGATCCTGGCAAAATTCTCTTCGGTCAGAACTTGTTTGTAATCGCTCAGCTTGCCGTCCTTGCCGATATAGAAAATCCAGGTACGCGCACCGGCCGGCCCTTTCGGATATTCCAGCGAGCGTTCGCCGCTTTCCGCTTCCCAGACCGTATCCGGCTGGCCCATGGCGTTGCGCACATCGGCTTCCGACGATACCCCGCGACTAAGTTTTTCCAATCCAGGCTCCTGTGTGAAATTGCCGTTCTGATCACAAGCCGCGACAAGAAACGGGACAATCAATATCAAAATGCTGCGTACCCATGGTTTCATGCCGTTTCCTCTGTCTGATGATGGTTCTAGTCCTGGCGTCAAGTATATCGCCCCTCAATTGTCTGATGGACACTGAGCCCAACGACAAAGCGGTCGGGCGGCTGCGAAATAGCATAAAATAGCGCCTATTCCCATCGGATTATCAAAGCAACCATGAAATTCTCCAAGCAAATCACTGGCTACCAATCGGACATCACGAAGTTCGTTGAAGAACTCAAGCAAAACAATCCAAAACTGGAAGAGCAGCAACTCGCCGGCCGCGCCCTGCTGTGGGACAAAACCCCGATTGACCTGGACAGCCAGCTGCGCACCCAGGAATCGCGCGTTCAGCAACAACCCTACGTGTACCAGAACAACCACTAAGTTCCTCCCCGGATCGATCAGATGAGCCAGAATTTGTCGGATGCCGCTGAACTGACGCTGGAGGGCCAACCCGATTCGACACCGAATGTGATCGACGGCGTGGCTTTTGCGCGCCTGTACGGCGAGCCGCTGTTCCGCATGCCGACCGATCTGTACATTCCGCCGGATGCGCTGGAAATCTTCCTGGAAGCATTCGAAGGCCCGCTCGATCTGCTGCTGTACCTGATCCGCAAACAGAATTTCAATATCCTCGACATCCCGATGGCGCAAGTCACCTTGCAATATCTGGAATACGTCGACCAGATCCGCATCACCAATCTGGAGCTGGCGGCCGAATATCTGCTGATGGCGGCGATGCTGATCGAGATCAAATCGCGCATGCTGCTGCCGGTCCGCAAGACCGACAACGAAGAAGCCGAAGATCCGCGCGCGGAACTGGTGCGGCGCCTGCTCGAATACGAGCAGATGAAA
Organism: Undibacterium sp.; assembly: GCA_035487495.1. Taxonomy (GTDB): domain Bacteria; phylum Pseudomonadota; class Gammaproteobacteria; order Burkholderiales; family Burkholderiaceae_D; genus Undibacterium. The sequence goes on along the minus strand of DATHMC010000102.1, from coordinate 2,466 downwards.
CTGGCGGCGCGCGAGATCGACGCTTTGCCGCAACTCGGGCGCGATTATGTCCGCACCCAGATCTACATCGAGCAAAGCATTGTCACGCGCTGGCCGGACGTCAACCTGGACGATCTGCAAGCGGCCTGGGCCGATGTCATCAAACGCGCCAAACTGACCGCCCATCACACCATCAGCCGCGAAGAACTGTCGGTGCGCGAGCACATGACCGGGATTTTGCGGCGTCTGCAATCGTCGCGCTTTGTCGAGTTCGCCGAATTATTCGATCCGGCGCGCGGCGTGCCGGTGCTGGTGGTGAATTTCATCGCCATGCTGGAACTGGCCAAGGAAACCCTGATTGAAATCACCCAGGCCGAACCGTTCGCGCCTATCTACGTAAGGCTGGCCTACTCGCCGACTTATGCACCGGCATAAGTCGGCATAAGCGTCGGTTTGCTTCTACACCAGCAATACGCCGCATCCCGATATAAAAATAACTTACCTCCGATTCAGACATGAAAATCATTTCCTCGATTGAAGAGCTACGCGACCAACTGCGCGGCCAACTGCGTACCGCCTTCGTGCCGACCATGGGCAATCTGCATGAGGGCCATCTGTCGCTAATGCGGCTGGCCAAGAGACATGGCGACCCGGTGGTCGCCTCGATCTTTGTCAATCGCCTGCAGTTCGGCCCCAACGAGGATTTCGACAAATATCCGCGCACCTTTGCCGCTGACGTCGCCAAGCTGGAAAAGGAAGGTGTCTACGTCTTGTTTGCGCCTACCGAAAAAGACCTGTATCCGGAACCCCAGGAATTCCGCGTGCGCCCGCCGGACGGCCTTGGCAATATGCTGGAAGGTGAATTCCGCCCGGGCTTTTTTACCGGCGTCACTACCGTTGTTCTCAAGCTGTTTTCCTGCGTCCAGCCACGGGTTGCGGTATTCGGCAAGAAGGATTACCAGCAGCTGATGATCGTGCGCAATATGTCCAAGCAATTCGCCTTGCCGACTGAAATCATCGCCGCCGAAACCTGGCGCGCCGACGACGGCCTGGCGCTGTCCTCGCGCAATATGTATCTGTCCGCAGACGAACGCGCGGAAGCGCCGAACCTGTTCAAGACGCTTAACCAGGTGGCCGACGAAGTACGCGCCGGCCACCTCGATATCTTCGAACTGGAAAAACAGGCGATGGCGCAACTTGGCAGCCGCGGCTGGCAGCCGGATTACATCTCGATCCGCAAGCGCAGCGATCTGCAGCCGCCAGCTGCCGGCGATCTGGCGCAGGGCGAAAAGCTGGTGGTACTGGCCGCCGCCAAGCTGGGCGGCACGCGCCTGATCGACAACCTGGAAATTTGAAGCTGGCTCTGACCGCGCAGCGGCTGCTCCGCAACAGACGAGCATGCATCTGGCTGATAGCGGCCGGAGCAGCTGTTGCGATGTCGCTCGCCACTGCTGCCAACGCGCAGGTCATCACCGTGCAAGACGATGCGCAACACAGCGTCGTCCTGTCCCATCCCGCGCATCGCATCGTCAGCCTGGCGCCGCACGCTACCGAGCTACTGTTTGCCGCCGGCGCTGGCGCCTATGTGATCGGCGTCAGCGACTATAGCGATTACCCGCCGGCCGCAAAAAAAATACCGTCGATGGGTAGCAGCAGCGCACTGGATATCGAACGAATTGTAGCCCTCAAGCCTGATCTGGTAGTGGCCTGGAGCAGCGGCAATTCAGCCAGCCAGATCGCCAGGTTACGCGCTATCGGCATTCCTGTATTCGAAAGCGAACCGCGCCAGCTGGACAGCATCGGCTCGTCGCTGCTACGGTTGTCGCAACTGGCCGGCACCGAAGCGAGCGGCGCTGCGGCGGCCGCCGCTTTCAAGACGCGCCTGGCGCAACTTGATACGGCGTATCGGCAACGGCCGCCGGTGCGGGTGTTTTATCAGATCTGGCAAAAACCGTTGATGACACTCAACGACAGTCATATGGTGTCGAGTGTGATTGCGTTATGCGGCGGCGAAAATGTATTCGGCAAACTGCCGCAACTGGCGCCGACGGTCAGCACCGAAGCGGTGTTGCAAGCCAATCCGGAAGTGATTTTTGCCGCCGATGGCGGCGCCTCGTCCGATACCGGCTGGCGGCGTTTTCCCAAACTCGCCGCAGTGGCAAGCAATAATCTGTTTGCCTTAACCCCCAACTGGATGAGCCGCCCCGGGCCGCGCATACTGGATGGCGCTGCAAAGTTATGTCAGAAACTGGATCTGGCGCGCAGCCGGCGCCGGTGATTTTTTTTGTGAGCTAAGACGCAACCGGCATAAACAAACGCCGTGAACCGTTTTCCACCACTTCAAACGAACAAGAAAATGCAGCCTGCAAGACCTCCGGCTGCAGCACGCTGTCGCTGCTGCCTTGCCACACCCGGCCATCTCCCAGCAACAACACGTGGCTGGCGTAATGCGCCACCAGATTGATGTCATGGCAGGCGGCGATCACC
>DATHMC010000101.1:0-25576 GCA_035487495.1 Undibacterium sp. | reverse complement strand
GGCATCATCCATGGCGGAGTTGATGCGGAAACCGGTGCTCAAGCGCGTCATCGATGTGGATAGCCTGGATTGTGTAGAACCAATAGAGTTCTGTGCCGACAATGCTGCTGCGTTGGTGTGTAAACTAAGCATGGAATTACTCCTTTGGGTTTTGTTCAGGTAGGGCCGCAAAGATGATTGCCCTTAGCTGTACAAGACGACCGGAGTCATACGTGCATTAAATGCCATGTAAAAATAATGTAAAAAAATTATGTGCGACTATGCCAGCCGCCCATTTTTTTGGGGGGGAATGAATAAAAATCAATGCCTTAGCACGTAGTGCCGTTCAGCCAAGGTAAAAAATAGAGAAATCCTGTCGTTCCCGTGCAGGCTGGAACCTGGCGTCGTTCGACGAAAGTCACTGGATTCCCGCCTGCGCGGTGAAGCAGGGATTTCAAGGCGCCCGGCGTAGGGCAGCATGCTGCTTGCCTGCGTAACGACGTTCCCTTGCAAGGGAACGTTCGCTCACTACAGGGACACAGGGGAACGACGAATTTAGGGGATTTGATTCTTAACTGAACAGCATTAATGCCTTAGCATGGGTTCTAATGTTCCCGGATTTTTTACCAAAAACACGCGGGAGCAATTTTATCCGGCGCGGCTATTTTGATAAATGCGAGAATCGCCCGCACGGCATCCGTGGCCGCCTTCTTCATGGGGCAAGCCGTTTCCGTGGGTGGGACAAGCAGACTGATCAGGTCTTCCCCTTTGCAACTGTCTGGCCGGGCTTGGCAATGATCGTGCAAGTCATGCCGGCGGCCAGCGTGATGCCGTCCGGGATCTGGTCGATGTTGATACGCACCGGCACGCGCTGGGCCAGTCTCACCCAGTTGAAACTGGGATTGACATTGGCCAGCAAGCCGCCGCCGGTCGGATTGTCGCGGTCGGTAATGCCGCGCGAGATGCTGTCTACATGCCCCTGCAATAATTGCGTGCTGCCCATCAGGCGGATATCGACCTTGTCACCCTCCTTCAGCAGCGGCAGTTTGGTTTCTTCAAAGTAGCCGTACACCCAGAATGACTGGGAATCGATCACCGCCATTTTGGCGACCCCGGCTTGCGCATAGTCGCCGGCGTGCACGTTCAGGTTGGAGACCCAGCCATCCACGTGAGCATGCACTTCAGTGCGCTCCAGGTTCAGCTTGGCCGAGTCGCGCATCACCAGTGCTTCCTGGTAGGCGGCTTTGGCGGCGCTGGCGGTGGAGCTGGAGTTTTCGCGATTCTCGCTGGAGATGACATCGCCATCCAGCTTCGCGCGGCGCTCGGCGTCGTGCTGCCTTATCTCATATGCGATTTTACGTTGGGAGATCAGCGTTTCTGCCTGTGCCAGCGCCAACTGGTAACGGGCCGGGTCGATTTTCATCAGCAGGTCGCCCTTGTGCACAAAGCTGTTATCGTGCACCGGGACTTCGATTACCTGGCCTGACACATCGGCAGCCACGCTGATGACGTCCGCCCGCACCCGGCCGTCGCGGGTCCACGGCGAGTTCATATAGTGCTCCCACAATGCGTCGCCGATGAAATAGGCTGCTGCCACGATAGCCAGCGTAATTAATATGCTCAATACGGTTTTGAGCGAGATGATGATTTTCATTTTTTCTCTCAGGCCTGATGCCAGGCTTTAATTCAGGCTACATTCAAGAGCAGCGCAAGGCCGCCAAATACACAGACAAACAGGGCAACGCGAAACAAGCCCGCATGCCAGACATAACGGTAGACGCCGAGAAACGCAAATATGCGGTCCAGCACTACTTGCAACAGCATCGCAGCCACAAAGACCAGTAACAGCGTCGGTACAAGTGCGTCAAATACGGCAATCTCTCTAGGCATGGTACTCAGGCTTTCTCTATTGATAGGGCGGCCGGCGATGCCGCATAATTTGCCAATACCGAATTTTCATCCAGCAGGGACGCGCGTATCAGATGCAAGTGTGCATGCAGCACCGTACTTCCCTTGCAGCCGGCAATGGCCCGCAAGACCGCGTCGATTGCTGCCTGCCGCCTCGCTTCGTCCGGTTTGTTGAATAGTGCCGAGATGCCGTCGATACAGCTTTGTACTGCGGCTCTTTCTTCTGTTGACATCGCATCGAGGTTCTCAATGTCTTGCCGCAGATGGATCACCGCGCGTCCAATTTCCAGCACCGAGAGCAGCCAGGCCAGTACTTCCCTGTCATCTTCATTGTCAAGCGTATGAATCGCGATGAAACGTTGCAGCTGGTCGCGCGTGGCGCTTTCAAATAACGGCAGCAGGCCGGCGAGCGGTTTTTTGCAAGCTCCCACCACTTTCAGGCGCAGTGCGCGCGCCAGGCGATGCTTGATCCAGCGGCTGTCGGCGGGATCGATGACCATATACATCACACCGGCAACACCCACTCCGATCAGGCCGCCAATAATGCCGTTGAGCATAGCGAGGAAATCAAATGCATAAGCACTGTCTATTGCCGCGTACGAGATAAAGAAGATCAGCATGCCGGCGCCCATGCCGGCATATTGGGGATAGCTGGACAGCCATGCGCCCAGCATCAAAAACGGAGCGATAGCGAGGCACAGCATGGGAAAATTCTCCGCATACGGCTGCAGATAGTAAGCGCAGATAAACGCCGCGAGAGCGCCGCTGAGCGCGCCGATGACAAATTGCTTCACTGCTTTGGACGGCGAGGGCGCGACAGCGAACAGTCCGCCAAATACGGTGCCCAGCACTACGGCGTCTACCCCGGACGGCCAGCCGGAAAAAATCCAGAAGGCGGAGGTCAGGCCGAATGTGGCTGCGGTGCGCAAGCCAGAAAAAAACACCACCAGAGGATCGGTGGCGCTGACATAGTCGATGGCTGCCTGGATCTCTTTTTCCGGTAGATACGCGCCGCTGAGCACGGAAGCCTGGATGCGCGCATAACTTTGCAATTCATCGGCAAAGCGCAGCAGCAGTTCGATGGCGGAATCGAAATCCAGCAAGGCCACCGGGTTGACGTTGGGGCCGGCGGCCGCCAGCACCTGGCTGCGCGCCTCCGCAAATTGCGCGGGAAGGGTCAAACGCAGATTGCGCAGATGTTCTTCTGCATCGGCGGGTTCCGCCTTCAGCAAGCCGGTAATGGTGTGATATTTATCCAGCAGCGCATCCATTGCCGCCTGTTTGCCGGCGTCCTGCAGGCGCTTGAACAGCAAGTCCAGCGTATGAAAGGTGGTAGAGACCGTCATGAACGCCGTGTTGAGCAGGCTTAACTGGGTGCTGTGCGAAGGATGCGCGGTGTTTTCAAAAATAGCCGCGGAGCGCAGCGACTCGAACGAGATGACCTCGCCGATAAAACGCAGCATGGTACGTTCGGATGTTGCTGTGTCGGTATTTTCCCGGGCGATGTATTGGGCAAAATTGGCAAACCGCTGGCGCACCATCGCCAGCAGGCTCTCCGTCACGCGTTGCGGAAAAATCAGGTCGCTGACCACGCCGGCGCAGAGTACGCCCAGCATGACTTCAGTCAAGCGCACGACCGCAATGTCGAAAGCCTGGTCCGGCGCCAGCGCCGCCGGCAAGCCGACAATCACCAGCGTATAGCCGGCCAGCACAAAAGCGTAGGACTGGAAATTGCGGAATACGGTGGAGCCGGCGGTGCACAAGGCCAGCCAGCAGGCGCCGGCGGCGATAAACAGCACTGCCTCCTGAGCGAATAGCGCGGCCAGCGCGATGGAGGCCACGACGCCGGCAATCGTCCCCAGGATGCGGTAAAAGCTCTTGGCCAACACCAGCCCGCTGCGTTGGTGCATGACTATCACCACGGTCAGCATCGCCGTCGTCGGCTTCTCCAGATCCAGGCGCAAGGTCAGGCCCATGGCCAGCAATGCCGCGACGGTCAGTTTGAACATGTGCACGATGACCGGCGCCCGCGCGGCCGCCCAGGCGCTGGCATCGGCCAGCAAGCGGCGCAGATTGCCGGCCGCAGTGGCGGGTAGCGATGCGGAACTCATGGCCGGGTACTCGCAATCGCCGGCGCCGTTTTTTCCTCCAGTCCGCCGCCTAGCGCCTGCATCAGTTGCGCCCAGGTGTCCAGATAGACGGCGTTGACTTGCTCCATCCTTTGCTGCTGCTGCAGCAATACCGTTTGCGCATTCAAGACCGTCAGATATTCGCTGATGCCGGAATGAAAGCCGCGTTGTGCAAGCTCATATGAGGTTTGCGCCAGCGCCAGGGCCTGCTCGATCTGGGTTTTTTGTTTTTCACTGGATTTGAGTTTCACAATCTGGTCCGCGACAGATTGCAGTGCCAATACCAGCGTATTGTTATAGCTTTCTACCGCCGCGTCGTAATTGGCGGTCTCTGCTCCCAGCCTGCTGCGCAGTCTGCCGCCCTCAAAGATCGGCAGCGATATGGCAGGCGCGATGCCTCGGATCGCGGAGTTGGCCGTCAGAAAACCGGCAAAGCCGATGGACTGGAAACCCAGGAAGGCGCTGATATTGATATCGGGATAAAAGCCGGCTTTGGCTACCGCTATGTTTTTTCCGGCGGCCTCAACGCGCCAGCGCTGCGCCACCACGTCGGGGCGGCGGCCTATCAGGTTGGCCGGCACATAGTCGGGCAAGACTATCGGCAATTGCGTGGAGGCCTTACCCATCACCTCCGGCAATAAGCGGGGGCGCTGGATGGCGTCGCCGGCGCCCGGCCCCTGGCCGCTCAATGCCGCAATCTGGTTGCGCAGCAGGCTGATGGATTCATCCAGCTGTTCTATATTGGAGTGGGCGACCGGCAGCGAGGTTTCTGCCTGGCTCAGTTCCAGTTGTGTTCCCAGTCCTGCCCGCAGGCGGCGCCGCGCGATACTGGCGATTGACTCTTGTTGCTGCAGGCTGGCGGCGGCGACATCCCTCAATTGATATTGCAAAGCCAGGTGCAGGTAACTGCGCACCACCGAGGTTTCCAGTTGCAGTTGCGCGCTGCGCGCCTCGGCCGCGCTTGCGTGCACGGTATCCAGCGCCGCTTCCAGCGCATTCTTATCCTTTTCCCACAGGTCCAGGTCATAGCTGGCTTTCACGGCGATTTCATTGTCCCAATCCCAATTCCCCGCTAGTGGAGGAGGAAACAGGCCTTGGCCCGTGAAAAGTTCGCGCGTGGTTTCCGCCTTTGCACCTACCTGCGGCAAGGTGTTGGCGCGCGCGATGCCTGCCAGCGAGCTGGCCAGTTCCACCCTTGCCCGCGCGATCTTCAGAGTCGGGCTGCCGCTGATCGCTTGCTGCACCAGGCCGTCCAGTTGCGGATCGGCGTAGGCATGCCACCAGGCCGCCTTGGGCCAGTTGGCATCGATACCGGCGCTGTGAATAGCCGAGCCCGCGGCTAAAGTATTGCTATCGGTTATTTTCGATTGCGGCGAGATGCCCCTCATATCGGCACAGCCGCTGACGGCAAGCGCGGCAAAGATCAGGCAAAGCCCGGCCCCGATATGGCGGCGCGTTGCCGCGGACCGGTTGAATGCGGGGAGGTGCAGCGCGGGCAGACTAGCGAAGGTTTTCATGAGCTTTCTGTTAGTAAGGAATGAGCGAGCTCAATATCTCCAGAAATGTCATAAGATGTGGCTCTAAAAGCTTAAACCACTAAATCTTTGCTGCCAAGAGGGATTGCCCGTCAATGCCGCACAGTGTATCTGTTGTATCATCTGAAAAAAACAGGCTATTGTGCAATGCACTATTTCATTAATTGAAACGAATGGGCGGATTTATGGACAGGTTACAATCGATGCGCGTGTTCCTGAAAGTGGTAGAGCAGGGCAGTTTTGCGCGCGCGGCACTAGCGTTGGACTTGTCGAATGCCGCAGTAACGCGCTATCTGGCCGAACTTGAAAATCATCTTGGCACCCGGTTATTGAACCGCAGCACCCGTAAATTGTCTTTGACCGAAATAGGCCAAGCATACCTGGAGCGTGTCCAAAGGATATTACCTGAAATTGACGATGCGGATGCGATCGCCAAATCGCAGTCGAAAGAACCCAGCGGCTTGCTCAGATTGTACGCGCACCAGAGTTTTGCGCAATTTCAACTGGCCAGTCTGCTGTCCCAGTATTCGGAACGTTTCCCCGCGGTAGGCCTGGACGTGACGGTTTCCAGCCGCGGCGTCGATCTGGTGCAGGATCGCTTCGATGTCGGCATCATGATCGGCATACAAAAAATCGAGGGCAACATGATTGCGCGGCAGCTCGGCAAGGCGGAAGTCTTCCTGTGCGCATCGCCGGAGTATATTCGCCGGCATGGCGAGCCCAAGACGCCGAAAGACCTGGAAAAGCACGCCTGCCTGAATTTTGATTACAAAAAATTGCGCAATGCCTGGTCTATCCAGGGGCCGGACGGCGAGATCGATATCCCGGTCAACAATAAAATCGTCTGCAACAATGGTGACTTGTTGAGCGGCTGCGCCATCGCCGGCATGGGCCTGGTATTGCGTGCTTCCTTTGCGCTGGCCGATGCGCTTAAAAGCGGCAAGCTGGTGCGTCTGCTGCCCAAGACCCAATTTAACCAGCTTGCGGTGACGCTGGTCTATCCCAACCGGCATCTATTGCCCGCGACCGCGCGCAGCTTTGTGGATTTCATGACGGAGCAATATCCGCATCCTGAAATAGACCCGTGGGAAATCACCTGAACTTATCCTTTAGCTTGGCTTGCTGCAAGGGTTTGGTCCGGCCGAGCCAGCCTGGTTGACGGAAATATGCCGGCGTCTGTGGGGCAGCTGACTAACAACCCTGGACCATTGGCGGAGGCCCGGCGCGCTCAGTCTATTCTTACAAGCTCCCCAGCTTTAGGCCTATGATTATCCCGGGTGTTTTTCCAATGGCAGGACCGATATTCTTTGCTAAATTGAAGTCAGTAATGGCGTCAATGCGAATCAAAGATTGCACCAGTGCCGCAGCAATACAATACCTAATAAAATTGCAGGAGACACATCATGAACGAGAGCAAACCAGGCAAGGAGCAAGTAAGAGAGTGGCTGAAACGTGAAGTTGCCGCACATCGTCCGCCACCCAGCCCCGAAGAGATACGCCGCACCCTGGGCATCACTTTGATGGATGCTGCGCGAGTGACGACGTCGAATAAAAAATTTTCAATGTGAGCCAGCGCACAGAGGTGAAGCTCTGGCTTTCCTATCATGGAGTCGCCGTGAAAGGCTTATGCCGTAGACGCTCAATGGGTATGCGGCTGTTTGCAACCTGGCCTATGCCCGGCATAAGTTGGTAGCGGCTCCTGAGCTTTATCCCGTGCCTGAGCAGTACGGGATCTTTTTCATACTCTCCCGTAACGCCAAGTAGTTGCTAACAAAAGGCGTTATATTTTCCCCGGCCCCTGCGGTCGGGGATTTTTATTGGCGCGCCTGCTTCGAGTTGCTTCGATCTCAATCAAGTCCGTTCAAATCAATCGAGGCATAAGGAAATACGCGTGAATTCCCGGTGGCTTGCGAGCCGACATGGCGGTGCGAACCTGTATTGCGGCGCTGCGGCCCGGAGAGCACGGTGCGACCTTTCATGGCTTTCTCTGGTTGCGCCGACATGGATCGCCGGTGACGACGGTGAACCGGCTGAAAAACGGAAAAAGGGAGTTTTGCCCATTCCGCGTAAGCCCAGCTGCAGATTGGGGGACCGCCTTCAAAGCTCCTATCCATGCGTGTTTTAGCGTTATATGCACGCGAAACACGCATGTCCGGTAAGAGTTAAAATTTTCGGTTAAACTGTAGGCACTAACCTACAAGCCAGAAGCTTCTTTCATGTTAGGATGCGCCTGAATTCCCAATCTGAAAGGAATTAGCATGCACCGCCCTGACCCTATTCCTCCGGCAGATACGCCGCCCCTTGACCCTACCCCGGTCAAAAGGCCGATACCCGATCCCAGGCCGAGTTGCTGTCCTGTTTAGCGTGGTTTTTGGCCACTGCCGCTCCTGTGGCCTTTGACCCGATCTTGGTTTTTGAGAAAAAGCGCCAATATTTGGATTAGCCAGATTTCTTCCAAAACACGACCGTCATTTGATTAGGAGATATAACCATGGCACTTTTCTTTATTGAAGCAGTGAGATTCGATGGCAGTGGCGAACGCGTGGAAAAAGTGCGCTGGGGAAAAAGCAAGGGCGGAGAAGTTACCCCGCCGGCTTTTGTCTCCGATCCTGAAGACGCAGACATCTCCAAAGTGGTCGAGGCCATTGAAAACGGGGATGAAGTCATTACCAAATTTCGAGTGAAAGACTCCACCGTCATGGGACCTTCGGTGAAGGTGGTCGCCAATGACGACGGTACCCAAGGTATTACTACCGCTGCATATGATGTACCCGGGTTTGAGCTGGGCGACTTGCCCAGATTCTAGGCCCGAACCCCATTCGCGCCGGCGGGTGGGGTGCTCCTTATCCGCCTCATCGTTACATATCCGTATCTATATAAACAAATGCAAATAACTTCGTTGTGACTATAGCTTTAGGCTATATATCATTGGTCTACAAGAATCATTCACCTGAAGGGGTATTTCATGAGTCATGCACGGAATTCCATTATTTCCAAACTGTTCGCCAGCCTGCTGCTGGCAAGTTTATCGTTCTCTGCCGTCGCGGCCGACCTGCTGGATACAGTCAAGGCGCGCGGCACGTTGAAGATTGCGCTGGAAGGCACTTATCCGCCGTTTAACTTCAAGGACCAGAAAACCAACCAGCTGGACGGCTTCGATGTAGATATTGCCAAGTTATTGGCAGCCAAGCTGGGAGTGAAGCCTGAGTTTGTCACTTCCGAGTGGAGCGGCATCCTGGCCGGACTGTCCGCCGGCAAATATGACGTGATCGTCAATCAGGTTGGAGTAACGGCCAAGCGCCAGGAGACCTTCGATTTTTCGGATCCGTACACCATTTCCGCAGCGCAATTGATTGTCAGGAAAAATGAAACCCGCACCTTCAACAGCCTGGAGGACTTGAAAGGCAAGAAATTGGGCGTGGGGCAGGGCAGCAACTATGAGGAAAAGGCCAAGAGCGTCGCCGGCATAGAAGTGAAGAGCTATCCGGGCGCGCCCGAATACTTGCAGGATCTCGCCTCAGGCCGGGTGGATGCGGCATTGAACGACAGCCTGATGGTGGCCTACCTGCTGAAGAACTCTGCATTGCCGATCAAGGCGGGCGCGCCTGTCGGCGAACTGGCGAAAAACGGCATTCCTTTCCAAAAAGGGAACCCCAAATTCCAGGCTGCATTGAATCAGGCGCTGGCGGCGATCATCAAGGACGGCAGCTTCGCCAAGGTTTCGGCGAAATGGTTCGGCCGCGACGTGAGCAAACCGCCTACGGCGCAATAGTTGTTAAGAATTCGTCCTTAGGCAAGTCATACGGGCTGGAGGCATTCGACATTGCTATGCAGCAAATACGATATCGCTGTAACCAGCCCAGATGATGTATGCTAATGCATCACTCTTCTCATCCCCGCACGCGCTGCGGGGATGTTTTTTTATAGGAATGCAATGGAACTCCTGGACTTATTGCGGCTCGCGGCGCCAGTGATGCTGAAGGGCGTAGGCTATACCTTGCTGTTTGCCGTCGCTTCCATGTTAGGCGGCCTGGTGCTGGGCTTTTTGATCGCGGTGGCGCGTATCGTGCCCTGGCCCTGGCTAAACCGGCCTGCGATCACTTATGTCAGCCTGATACGCGGGACCCCGTTGCTGGTGCAGATTTTCGTCATTTATTATGGCCTGCCCAGCATAGGCCTGGAATTTTCCGCGACGTCGGCCGGCATCCTGGCGCTGAGCCTGAATGCGGGAGCCTATCTGTCGGAAAGCATACGCGGCGCTATCCAGGGCGTGAGCCGGGGCCAGTGGGCTGCCAGTTTCAGCCTGGGGCTGACCTATGCGCAGACACTCAGGCATGTCGTCATTCCACAGGCTTTGCGGATAGCCGTGCCGTCGATGAGCAATACCCTGATCAGCCTGATCAAGGACACCTCCCTGGTATCCGTGATTACCGTGACGGAGCTGATGCTGGCAACCAAGGAAGTGATCGCCACTACCTTTCGTCCGCTGCCTTTGTATATTGCGGCGGCGCTGGTGTATTGGGGACTGAGCCTGTGTTTTGAGACGGTGCAGATGAAGATGGAGAAGAAGCTGCAGCAGCCGCATCATCATTGAGCGGAATGGAGCAGCGATGCATTGCCGAGCTTGCGCTGCCGGCCTCGTCGCAGCCGCTGATGCCGCATTCTTATATGCCGGGCTAATAAGTTAGTCCGAAATCGTTCGTTGGAAATGGCGCAGGCTTCAGCTAAGGTTGGGGGCGTGTTCATTTCCAAAGTTTTTGTCCGCATGATTAGCGAACCAGTACCAACAATTGCCCGCCGAAATGGGTTGCCGGTGACTACTCGCTGGTCGCCGGCGCCGGAGCCGGAGCCGATATCCGGGGGGGGGGCAGCAGCGGGCCAGGCCGCTGTGCCTCTGCGAGTTTGTCCGTCAATAAAGTCGCTGACAAAATACTTGATATATTTGTTACACTTCTCCATATGGCCTCAACGCAGAGGCTCCCGATCAATTTACCTATACCCTATGAAAATTCAATCTGCCGTCATCGCCAGCATCCTGTTTGCGGCCACACCTGCATTTTCCGCTATCGCCTCACCATCCAGCGCCTCTGCCAAAGCGGGCATAGACTGGCAGAAGGACAATAATGTGGATGCCGCCTTTGCCCGTGCCAAGGCCAGCAACAAGCCGCTGTTCCTGTATTGGGGGGCGGTATGGTGCCCGCCTTGCAACCAGGTCAAGGCCACCATTTTCAACCGCCAGGATTTTATCGACCGCTCGCGGCATTTTGTGCCGGTCTATCTCGACGGCGACAGCCCAAGTGCGCAGAAGCTGGGCGCGCGCTTCAAGGTGCGCGGCTATCCGACCATGATCCTGTTCAAGCCGGACGGCACGGAAATTACCCGCCTGCCGGGCGAAGTGGATTCCGAGCGCTATCTGCAGGTACTGACGCTGGCGATGAACACCACCAATTCGGTGCAGGATATCCTGAAGTCGGCACTGGCCGGCGGCAAGAATTTGAAGGCGGAAGAATGGAGCCTGCTGGCCGATTATTCCTGGGACGACCCTGAGCAAAAACTGGTGGACGGCAAGGATGTTGCCGCTACCTTGCTGCGCTTGTCCGACATCGCCCCGGCCGGCCATGATGCAACCAGGATCTACCTGAAAGCGCTGGTGGCGATCGCCAATGTAAAGCCCGGCCAGGCGGCGCCGGCATTCGACAAGGCTGCAGCGCTTGACAAGCTGCACAAGGCCTTGGCCGACCAGTCTGTGGCGCGCGACAACATGGACCTGTTGACCAACTATCCGGTCGATTTGACCGAGCTGGCAACAACGGCGAAATCCGATGCCAGCAGCCGGTTGACCGGCGCTTTCAATAGCGCTTTGCTGCGCCTGGCCGATGACGCAACATTATCCAAGACCGACAGGTTGACCGCGGTCGACGGCCTGGTGGCGCTGGCGCGGCAGGAAAATCCCAAGGGCGCGCTGGACGCCAGGCTGTTGACGGACGTGCAAAAACGTGTGGCGCAAATAGACCAGGCAACCACCGATGCGTATGAGCGGCAGTCCGTGATCAATGCCGCCGGCCATGCGCTGAGCAATGCCGGTTTGCTGGATGAGTCCGATGCCTTGCTGAAGGCTGAGTTGAAGCGCTCGCACTCGCCATACTACTTCATGCTGAGCCTGGCTTCCAATGCGAAGAAGCGCGGCGACAAGGCCGCTGCGGTCAATTGGTATGAGCAAGCCTACAAGGCGGCGAAGGGGCCAGCCACCCGTCTGCAGTGGGGTGCGACCTATGTCAGCGGCTTGATTGAGCTGGCGCCGCAAGAAGAAGCGCGCATAGAAAAAGCGACGCAAAACGTATTGGCCGAAATCGGCGGCACGGAAAATGCGTTCTACGAACGCAACCGCGCTTCGCTGGAGCGCATGGGCAAGAAGCTCAACGAATGGAACAAGGATGGCAAGCACAAAGTCGCCGTGCAAAAAGTGCGCACGCAGCTGGATGGCATCTGCGGTAAATTGCCTGCCAACGATCCGCAGAAGGCGGTTTGTCAGGGTGTCTTGAGCGAAGCCAAATCTTGATAAGAGCTAGCTTTTAGCATAGTGCAAAAAGGGATAGCGGGGATTGCCGGCATGGCAATCCCCGCTATTTTTTATGCAAAAAACGATAGATAGCGCCGCCTAAACAGCCGCCGCGAAATGCAGGGCCTGCGACGGCTTCTCGCGCTTGTGTGCGCGGGACGGGGATTGGGCGGGGGCAGGATGCGCGGCCGCTTCAAGCGCCGCCTGCACTGCAACAGGAATGCGCACGCTCCTGGCGAGCCGGCCTTCCAGGAACATCATCAATTCCCCGGGCTGGAAAGGCGACCAGTTTTCATTGGATGTCAAAGGCTTGGTGGCGATGACGGCGATCTTGTCGTCGGGCTTATTGTGCTGGCTGAAGTCTATGCTGCGATCGCAATCGACCAGCGCTGCGGTGGAGAACGGATATTCGCGCACCACGTAATGCAGGTTGGTCGAGCAGTGGGCAAACAGCACCTCGCCATTCGACAGCATGAAGTTGAAGATGCCGTGCGCCGCGATTGCCTGGGTCAGGTCTGCGATAGCATCAAACAAGTCCGCACGGGCAGGCAGCTTGTCTGCGCTGCATTCGGGAAAGCGCTTGCGCAAGCCTTCCATCAGATAGCAGAAGGCGTGCTCGCTGTCGGTTTCTCCCACCGGATGGAAAATACCGCTCAGCTGGGGATGGAAGCCCTTCAGGTCGCCGTTATGCGCAAAGGTCCAGTACTTTCCCCACAGCTCGCGCATGAACGGGTGGCTGTTTTCCAGGATGATGGTGCCCTGCGTGGCCTTGCGGATATGGGCGATGACGTTACGGGATTTGATCGGATTACGTTTGATCATCTCCGCCAGTGGCGACGTGATCGAGGACAGGTAGTCGGTGAACAGGCGGCAACCGGAGCCATGATAGAAGGCGATGCCCCAGCCGTCCTTATGTTCATCGGTGCGACCGCCGCGTTCCGAGAACCCCTCAAAAGAGAAGGTGATCTCGGCCGGGTTGTTGCAGTTCATTCCCAATAATTGGCACATAGCCAGCTACCCTGTTTTCCGTATTGCAGCAAATAAGTTTTAAAATACATCTATTGCCATAAATCATGTAAATTATTTGCGAATATTTACAATTATTCCGGCTTAAATTGGTGTGCGAACGTAAATTCGTCGGTTCTGGCCGCATATTTGAGGCCTTTACGCAACGCCCAGCTTGCATACTGGTGATACAAAGGAATCAGCGCATAATCCTGTAAGGCCAGCGATGCTGCTTTTTTGGCAAAATCTTCGCGCTTGGCCTCATCCACTGAAGACAGCGACGACTGTATCAATTCATCCAGCGCTGGATTGCTGTATTTGCCCCAATTCCAGCTGCCCCAGCCGGTCTGCGCATTCGGCGTGCCGGTCAAGGTGCGCAAGCCGAAATCGGTGGCCAGCGTGCCCCAGCCCAGCAGCGCAATGCTGAATTCGCTCCTGGACGCCTTGGGGAAATAGGCGGCCAGCGGCAGGGTTTCCACTTTGGCCTGTATGCCTACCTTGCTCAGGAATTGCGCGATGGTTTGTACCACCTGTTCATCATTGATGTAACGATTGTTCGGTCCATGCAAGGTGATGGCGAAACCGTTTGGATAGCCGGCTGCGGCCAATAATTTTTTCGCGCCTTCCGGGTCGTAGGCTTCCACCTTCAGGCTGTCGTTGTAGCCCAAAATGCCGGGCGCAACAATGTTGGAGGCCGGCACGGCCAGGCCTTCCAGCGTGCGTTCTGTCAACGCCTTGCGATTGATGGCCTTGGAGATGGCCTGGCGCACGCGCACATCGCGCAGTGGATTGCTCGCCAGCGGCTTGCCGGCCTTGTCGGTGATATACGGTGACACGCGGGTTTGCTGGTCCAGTTCCCAGAACAGCGTGCGCCAGGAGATTTTTTGCTCCAGCCTGAACTTGGCATTGGTTTTCAGCCGCGCGATATCGGCCGGCGGTACCGCATCTATCGCATCCACGTCGCCTGCCAGCAAAGCCGCTACGCGCGGAGCGCCGCTGGTGATGATGCGGAAAGTGACTTTATCCCAGGCAGCCTTTTCACCCCAGTAATTGTCGTTGCGCGTCACCACGATGCTGTCGCCACGCTTGAAGCTCTGGAATTTGAAAGGACCGGTGCCTATCAGAGCCTTGCCGCTGTTGAAATCGTCGGTGCTCGCGTGCAGCGCAGCCTTCTTCGATACGATGAAAATCGAGCTGACATCCAGCGCCAGCGGGCCATATGGTTTCGCAGTTTTCAAGCGGACCGTATACGCGTCGACTGCCTGTTTGCCGATGATCTGTTTTGTATAGCTGGTGAAGGGGCCCGGGCTGTTGGTCAAGGTAGCGGGCCGGTCCAGCGAGAAAATGACATCCTCAGCGGTGAGTTCAGAGCCGTCATGAAATTTCACGCCGCGCCGCAACTTGAATTCCCAGGTCGTGGCATCGATGGCTTTCCATGATGTCGCCAATCCCGGGATCAGGCGGCCATTGGCATCCACATGGACCAAGGCATCAAACAGGTGCGATGCAAACGAAATATTTGGCGCGATATTCAGGTAGTGCGGATCCAGTGAGGAGACGTCGGCGGCCAGGCCTATTTTCAGGTCGGCAGCGTATGCGCCCGGCGTCACGGCGCCGGCAAGGCCAAGGGCCGCAGCCAACGCGGCCGAGATAATCAGTTTTTTTCCGGCAAAGTGGAGCATGGATTTTCCTAAGGTCTATCTGGAATAAATGGCAAGCTTAACACCAGAGGTATTCGCGGACACTAGATAGCAAGCACAGATGATAGGGGTTTCCCACAGCAAAGTAAAAGACCCATTCCGACTTACTTTATTCCGATTCAATATATGCAATTTCCTCATGCGCAAAAGACAATCGGCGGAACGTAGCTATCAATTAGTACAACTTCCTTATGTGGGATAAGGGTATATGCAAATAAGTTTTTATGATTGGAAAGATCGCGTCTGTTTCTGTACAGTGGGCGCCTTCCGCTTTTTCTTGGTTTGCATCAGTGATTCGTATCGAACAGCTACATAAAAATTACAGCGTTGACGGCCGTTCCGTCAGCGCCTTGCGCAACATTAACCTGCAGGTTCGCAAAGGCCATATCTTCGGCATCATAGGCCGTTCCGGCGCCGGGAAAAGCACGCTGTTGCGCGCGCTGAACCTGCTGGAACGCCCCACCCAGGGCCGCGTCCATATCGAAGGCCAGGACATCACGCAGTTCGACAGCACCGAACTGCAGCAGTTGCGGCAACGCGTGGGCATGGTGTTCCAGCATTTCAATCTGCTGAATGCAAAAACGGTTGCGGAAAACATCGACTTTCCTTTAAAGCTGGCCGGACAGTACACGCTGGAGCAGCGAAGCCGGCGCGTGGACGAATTGCTGGAACTGGTAGGCCTTGCCGACCAGCGGGATAAATATCCTTCGCAGCTATCCGGAGGACAGAAGCAGCGCGTCGGCATCGCCAGGGCGATCGCCAACTACCCGCATCTGCTGCTGTGCGACGAAGCGACATCGGCGCTGGATCCCGAAACCACAAAGGCTATCCTGCGGCTGCTGCTGGACATCAATCAAAGGCTGGGCCTGACCATCGTACTCATCACGCACGAAATGCAGGTGATACGCACCATCTGCGACCAGGTCGCGGTGATCGAGGCCGGCGAAATTGTAGAGGCCGGCGACGTCACCGACGTCTTCCTGCATCCGCAACACGCGGTGACCAAAAGCCTGGTCGCGGAGAACCAGGCGCTGGACCTGGATGCATTGAACCATGCAAGCCGCATCCCCGGCAGCCTGTTGCTGCGCCTGACATACACAGGCGCGGCTACCTGGCAACCGATATTGAGCCGCATTGCCGCGCAGACCAGGGCGCAAATGGCCATTTTGCAGGGCACCATCGCCCGCATCAAGGATACGCCATACGGGCAATTGCTGGTGGAGCTGAGCGGTACCGGAACCGAAACGGAAGCGGTATTCGGATTGTTCCGCCAGATGCAGGTGCGCTACGAAGTCATTGAAGAAGGGGCGCGCTGATGGACTTCTCTCAAATAGACTGGGCAGACATAGGCCAGGCGACGCTGGATACGCTGACGATGACCGGCTTCTCCTTGTTCTTCACGGTCATCCTGGGTTTGCCGTTAGGCGTACTGTTATTCCTGACCGGCCGCAAGCAATTGCTGGAACAGCGCGGCGTTTATGCCTTATTGTCTTTCGCGGTGAATATTCTGCGCTCGGTACCGTTCATCATCCTGCTGATTGTGCTGATACCGGTAACCTTGTTGCTGGTCGGCACGTCGCTGGGCGTGCCCGGCACGATCCCGCCGCTGGTGATAGGCACGACACCGTTCTTTGCACGGCTGGTGGAAAACGTGCTGCGTGAAGTGGACCGCGGCATCATCGAAGCCTGCCAGGCCATGGGGGCCAAAACCCATCAGATCATCATCCATGCGTTGTTGCCCGAAGCCTTGCCTGGCTTGCTGGCTGCCGGCACGGTGACCACGATAGCGCTGGTTTCCTATGCCGCGATGTCCGGCGTGATAGGCGGCGGCGGCCTGGGCGACCTGGCGCTGCGCTACGGCTACCAGCGCTTCCAGACCGACGTGATGATTGTCACCGTGGCAATCCTGGTGCTGCTGGTGCAGCTGCTGCAATTTTTCGGCGACAGGCTGGTCCTGCGCTTCACCCGCAAGTAAATTTTTTCTCGTTATCAAGGAGTATTCATGTCGCTCACGTCCAAACGCAAATTCAGCCTGCTGCTGGCTTCCATCGCCCTGTTCGGCGCGACTGCGGCGCACGCAGTCGAAACATTGACGATCGCCGCCAGCCCGGTGCCGCATGCCGAGATACTGGAGTTCATCAAGCCGCAACTGGCCAAGCAGGGCGTGGATTTGAAGATCAAGGTATTCACTGACTATATCCAGCCAGCGGTGCAGGTCAATGAAAAACATCTCGATGGCAATTTCTTCTTGCATCAGCCTTATTTGGATGAATTCAAGAAGAGCCACAAGAACGACCTGGAAGTGCCTGTCGCCAAAGTGCATGTAGAACCGTTTGCCGCGTATTCAAAAAAATACAAGAAAGTGGCCGATCTGCCGAACGGCGCCACGGTCGCCATCCCGAATGATCCATCCAACTCCGGCCGCGCCTTGCTGCTGCTGGCCAGGCAGGGCTTGCTGAAGCTGAAAGATCCGACGAATATCTCGGCGACCAAAAAGGACATCATAGAAAATCCGAAAAACCTGAAATTCCGTGAGCTGGAGGCGGCGACCTTGCCGCGCGTGCTGGATCAGGTGGACCTGGCACTGATTAATTCCAACTACGCGATTGAAGCCAAGCTGAATCCGGTGAAGGACTCGCTGTTCATCGAAGACGCCAATTCCCCGTATGCGAATCTGCTGGTGGCCCGTGACGACAACAAAAACAGCGATGCTTTCAAAAAACTGGTCATCGCGCTGAACTCGCCGGAGGTCAAGAAATTCATAGAGGGTAAATATAAAGGGGCGGTCGTTCCCGCTTTCTAACTGCCTCGCTTTACTCGTATACGCCCTAGCTCCTTCAAGCGCTGACTTGAAGGAGCTTTTGTTTGGGCGCTTCAAAATCCATGCTGCATGGCTTTGAGGGGCAGCAACGCCATGTCAGGGCAGTGAACAAGCGCCGCCGCATAAAAAAAGGGCGAAAAAAAACGCTGCACAAACGGCAGCGTTTTTTACTGGCGGGATCAGATTAGTTACGGATCACGCGTTTGTATTCATTGGTGCGAGTGTCGATCTCGATCGAATCGTCCTGGCTCACGAACAATGGCACCTGAACGATATGCATGTTCGCTTCAATGGCGTTTTCAATCTTGGCTTCTTTCAAGACGTTGCCCGATGTATTGCCTTTGACTGCCGGTTCGGAGTACACCACTTTGCGAACGATGGTGGTTGGCAATTCTACGGAGATGGCCTTGCCGTCGTAGAAAACCGCTTCGCATTCCATGCCGTCCTTCAGGTAATGCAATGCATCGCCCAGGTTTTCTTCTTCAATTTCATACTGTTCATAGTCCGTGTCCATGAATACGAACAATGGATCAGCGAAATAAGAGTAGGTCACCGCTTTTTTGTCGAGCACGACAACGTCAAACTTGTCGTCGCCGCGGAAAACGTTTTCCTGAGGGCTATTTGTCAGAAGATTTTTCATCTTCCATTTGTAGGTGAAGCCCGTGCGGCTGGAGCCATTGACGTCGGAACGCAAAACGATCATAGGCTTGCTATCGATCATAATAATGTTGCCAACACGAATTTCTTTTGCAGGTTTCATAGCGAATATACGTAAAAAGTAGGTTGCATAAAAATCATCTGTCGCCCACTGGAAAAAAGCCCCGCAAGCCCACGGTTGATTAAATTCAAAAATACGTTAAGAATCAACCATATATTGTACCGCATTTTGTCTGGCACTTAGCGTATTGCGCTGGCAAATTTCAGTAAATTCGATGTCAAATCACCGTTTGCCAGTAAGTGATGCTGCCAATGTGTAGACGCGGCGACAATTTGGGGCATGTCGGCGAGAAAATTTGACCATGTCACCCTCCAATCTACCGTTTCTTCGGTCGCCCCGTTCCAGGCATAGGAAAAGGCAAGCAAACTCGGTGTCTTTGGTGCATAGGCTTGCAAGAATGCCTTCAGTTTGACGTGATGCAGGTTTTCGTCTTGCGGATAGATATGCCAGATGAATGGCTTGCCGGCCCATTGCGCGCGGACGAAGGAGTCTTCTCCCCTGACAAAGTTGAGATCGCATGACCATAGCAGTTTGTCGTAGTCCGGCTGAGGTACGAAGGGCAGCACACGGACCGTTAATGCGCCGCGTGTGGCCATGGCGCCAGCCTTTGCAGCGGTTCCGAGAAAGGCTTGCACCGCTTCGGCCGCGACCCCTTCCGGTACCAGGCAAGTGATTGCTGCATCATTATTTTGCCATGCTTGAAAGAGCGCGGAAACCGGTGCTTGCGGATAGCAAAACAGGGATACTTTTAGCGAGGCCATCTCGGCCGGCGTAACGCCGAACCGGGCAAGAAAAGCCGCCATCGCATCTCGATCGGATTGAAAATCCTGACGCTGCTGTTCCAAGGCGGATTCGATCAGCAGGCCGCCGGTCCGGCCGGTAAAGCCTGGAAAGAAAAAATATTTGGTCAACGGTAAAGACGGATGCGGTGACGGCAAGGTGTGGCAGCCTTCGACCCAGGTTTCGGCGGTGAGGCCCTCCAGGTTCATCCACACGGGGCGAGGCGTGCACTCGGCCATCGCAGCAATATAGCCGGGCGGGATGTCGCAGGCGAAAAATTCGATCACGATGTCGGCGACATCACGGGCGGTAAACACGCCATTCTGGTCGCGCCAATGTCGCACGGTGATCTCCGCGACTTGCTGCAAGTCGCGCTCAATCTCTACCTCCGGGCAAATGCGCTGGAAACTCCGCAAATCGTCCACCCATAGAGTGACTTTGATGCCGTGCTCCTGTTCCAGTTGTTTTGCAAGGCGCCAGCAGATTCCAATGTCGCCGTAGTTGTCGACGACTTTGCAAAACAGGGCAAGCGATGTTGTTTGATTCGTCTTTAGATGCATGTTGGGTGATTCAAGGTACACAGATGATTTACGCACGGAAGAGGGGGATTGCCGATCACGATCAGATTTTTTTATGGTTAGCGAAAATGATTTTTCCATTCGCGTAAAGCACCAAAATTACTGGCATCGTCTTTGTTTGCGGAGATTTTCCCTGTTGCCACCAGGCGTGTTCGCACGGAAGCCTCCCGTATCCGGAGGAAGGGATTGGTTTGTCTTTCCAGTTTGATTCGGGTCGGAACGGTGGGGATGCCCTGATCGCGTTTTTCCTGTTCAACATGGATGCGCTTGAGCAGTGCCTGGTTGTCCGGCTCAACTTCGCGGGCGAAGCGTAAATTTGACATCGTGTATTCATGCGCGCAATACACGGCGGTATCGTCGGGTAACGCGGCCAGTTTGTCCAATGAAGCCAGCATCTGGGATGGCGTTCCCTCGAACAGCCTGCCGCAGCCGCCGGCAAACAGCGTGTCGCCGCAAAACAGCCAGTGTTGCCCCGCTGCATAGTAGGCGATATGGCCGCGGGTGTGGCCGGGGACTTCGATCACGTCCAGTTCCAGGCCGAGACCGGGCACGGTAATATGCTGGCCCTGCAGTAATTTATTGCTAACGGCGGCGATATTGTCGTTGCTCGGGCCAAATACGGGGACTTGCTTACGGGCCAGTAGTGCCGGTACCCCGCCGATGTGGTCGGCATGATGATGTGTCAGTAAAATAGCGGATAATTCCAATTGACTGCCTTCCAGCGCCGCCAGAATGGGCGCGGCATCGCCAGGGTCGACCACGGCTGCATGCTTGCCGTCATGAATGATCCACAGATAGTTGTCGTCAAATGCAGGGACAGTCAATATACTCAGGGTATTCTTCATAGGATGGCATGGATACAAAGCAAAATCCCATTATAGACCTAGGCGCGTGGTTGGAGAGCCCGGCTGGATGCTATATCCGCGAGTGGGAGCAGGCCTGCCTGGATAGCCTGACTGCCGATATCTTTGGTTACAATGCCGTGCAGATAGGTTTGCCGCAGATTGATGCGCTGGCAGCCAACCGCATGCCCAATAAATGGTTGACGGCAACTGAATTCCCATCGGAATCGCAGGCGGGCAGGGCTATGCCCATCGTCGTGGTGCACGATTTTACGGAGCTGCCTTTCCAGTCGCAGAGCATCGACCTGCTGGTGTTGCCGCATGTGCTGGAATTTGCCGCCGAACCGCATCAGATTTTGCGCGAGGTGGACCGGGTGCTGATACCGGAGGGAAGAGTGATCATCTGCGGTTTCAATCGTGCCAGCTTATGGGGGGCAAGGCAGGCCACGGGACGAATGACCGGATCGTATTTCTTGCCGAAAGAAGGGGAATTCATCAGCGTGCCGCGGATGAAGGACTGGCTGAAGCTATTGAATATGGAGGTCAATCGCGGCCACTTCGGCTGCTATGCGCCGCCATTTGCCGCTGATAAATGGCTGCATCGCTTCCGTTTCATGGAGAAAGCCGGCCATCGCTGGTGGCCCTATCTGGGCGCGGTGTATATGCTGCAGGGAATCAAACGAGTAAAAGGGATGCACTTGATCGGTCCCGCATTGAAAAAAAGCCCTGTGAAGCAGGGACATGCGGTTCCGGTAGCAAACAAGACAAAGAAGAATGGATAAAATAGAAATTTATACGGATGGCGCCTGCAAGGGCAATCCAGGTGTAGGCGGTTGGGGCGCATTGCTGGTCGCCGGCGCGCACGAGAAAGAGTTGTTTGGCGGCGAGCCGGATACGACCAATAACCGCATGGAATTGATGGCCGTGATCAAGTCGCTGGAATTGCTGAAGCGGCCTTGTCATATCGTGCTGCATACCGATAGCCAGTATGTGCTGAAAGGCATCACGGAGTGGATCAAGGGCTGGAAGGCCAAGGGCTGGAAAACCGCCGCCAGAACACCGGTAAAAAATGTGGACTTGTGGCAGGCCCTGGACCAGGCACAATCCACCCACCAGATAGAGTGGATATGGGTCAGGGGGCACTCCGGCCATCCGGGCAATGAAAGGGCGGATCAATTGGCCAACCGCGGCGTGGAGTCGGTCCGGAAATAAACCGGCTTATTTCGCTATCCCTGCGCCGGTCTTTCACCAAAAAAATAAAGAATACCAAGATGCTGAAATGGATAAAACCCGGTCACCATAATCTGCGACTCTGGCAATTGATGGTGCTGGTCGTTTTTTTCGGATTTTGGCATGTCGCCACCAGGGATGCGCAGGTGGCGTTTTTCTTTGGGGAGCCCGTGAAAGTATTGCTGCGCGTATGGCAATGGTTCACGGTTGGCAGCGGTTCGCTGGAAATCGGTTTTGGCGATACCACGTGGTTCACGCTGTCTTTTCCGGCAGAGATCTATTCCCATCTGCTGGTCACGCTGACCGAAACCTTGCTGGCATTTGCCATCGGCACCTTGCTGGGGCTGGGCATGGGCTTGTGGCTGGCCTTGTCGCCGGTGGCGTCGGCTATCCTGGATCCGTATATCAAGGCGGCCAATTCCATGCCGCGCGTGATCCTGGCGCCCATCTTCGCGATGTGGTTTGGGCTGGGCATCTGGTCCAAGGTGGCTCTGGCGGTGACGCTGGTATTCTTTATCGTCTTCTTTAATGTCTATCAGGGTGTCCGGGAAGTCAGCCCTGTGGTGCTGGCCAATGCACGCATGCTGGGCGCCAATGCCCGGCAATTGCTGCGCGACGTGTATCTGCCCTCCGCGACTTCCTGGGTATTTTCCAGCTTGCATACTTCGGTGGGGCTGGCATTTGTGGGCGCGATCGTTGGCGAATACCTGGGCTCGGCGCGCGGCGTCGGCTACCTGATCTTGCAGGCGGAGGGTAGTTTCGATATCAACACCGTGTTTGCCGGCATCATCGTCTTGACCGTTTTTGCGCTGATACTGGATGGAGCGGTCGGTTTGATAGAAAAGCGGCTGATGAAATGGCAACCGAAGGCAGGCACTACCGAGAAAATCTGAGTCCTTGGTCCTCTTGAGGCATATTTATTGCTACGAAAGTATTGATGCGCCGATTTGGTGCGCTCATTTACAAGGAGTGAAAGTGCCTAAGCCCAAACATATCTATTCCCGTACCGCAATCGTAGGCCTGCTGTTGGTATATGCGGCATCGGTCTTTGCGCATGATGGTGTCCATGCTGGAATCATGGGGTTTGCCGACGGTTTTGCCCATCCATTTTCCGGGGTGGATCATTTATTGGCCATGCTGGGCATAGGCTTATGGGCGGCGCAGAACAGGCGTTCCGCTTTGTGGGTGCTGCCGGTGGCCTTCCCGCTGATGATGGTGCTCGGCGCGGCGCTGGCAACGATCGGCGTGGGTATGCCCATTGCAGAACCGGGCATCGCCGGTTCGGTCGCTGTGCTGGGTTTGCTGATCGCGTTTGCGGTGCGCATGCCGGTATGGGGCGCTGCGCTGCTGGTGTCGCTGTTCGGCATGTTTCACGGTTATGCGCACGGCGCGGAAATGCCTGAAGGAGCCGCGATGGGCATGTTCGGGCTGGGCTTTGTGCTGGCGACCTTGACGTTGCATCTGGCCGGCGTGGCGATAGGTTTGCTGGCGACGCATCCGCGTGCGCTGGCCGCGGTGCGCGTTGGCGGAATGGGGATTGCTGCGGTGGGGATGTATTTGCTGGCAGCTTGATTGAGGCTGGCAATATGGGAGGAGTCCATATATGCAATAGCGTCAGCGTATTGCACCGATGTGTGGCTCGCATCACCAAGTGTCGATCATTGCGACGGTTCTTTGATGGTCTGTGCGACAAAAAGGGGCTCCATTTTTAGAAGCCATTTCGGTGCAATACGCTGACGCTATTGCACCTTACGCATCTGCTTATCGCAAACCTGCAATCATCTGCTCCAGTTTCACTGTGTCGGCGCAGAAAGCGCGTATCCCTTCTGACAGTTTTTCGGTTGCCATTGCATCTTCATTCAATTGGAAGCGGAAGGACTTTTCATCCACCGCTATCTTTTGCATATCCGACGCCCGTGCCGCTTCCTTGCTCAGTTTCGGCGTAATGGAGCTTGTTGAGTCTGCCAGTTTTTGCAGCAGGTCCGGGCTGATGGTCAGCAGGTCGCAACCGGCCAGCTCCAGGATCTGCGAAGTATTGCGGAAGCTGGCGCCCATGATCTCGGTGTCGTAGCCGAACTTGCGATAGTAGTTGTAGATGCGTTTGACCGACAACACGCCCGGGTCGTCGGCGCCATAGATTTCCTGGCCCGTCTGCTTTTTGAACCAGTCGTAGATACGGCCGACGAAGGGGGAGATCAGCTGGGCGCCAGCTTCCGCGCAGGCTACCGCTTGCGGCAGGCAAAACAGCAGGGTCATATTGCAGCGTATGCCTTCTTTTTCCAGGATTTCTGCGGCGCGTATGCCTTCCCAGGTGGACGCGATCTTGATCAGCACGCGGTCGCGCGCGATGCCGGCCGCTTCGTACAGCGCGATCAGGTGGCGGCCCTTGGCCACCGTGGCGTCGGTATCGAAGGACAATCTGGCGTCGGTTTCGGTCGACACGCGGCCAGGGATCACATTCAGGATCTGCAGGCCGAAGGCGATCAGCAGATGGTCGATGATTTCGGTGATGGACTTGCCGGCGTGCTCGCGTACCGCCTGTTCCAGCAGGGGACGGTATTCTGCTTTTTGCACCGCCTTCAGGATCAGCGAAGGATTGGTCGTCGCATCTTGCGGCGCATAGGCTTTGATGGACTGGAAGTCGCCGGTATCGGCGACGACGGTAGTGTATTTTTTCAGTTGTTCTAGTTGATTCATGATCGTTATTTTCTCATTTTGACTGATAACGGCTTTATGGCCTTACTTCTACAACGGGGGCGCCGGCGACAATATCGCCGATGACGGCGGCATCGAAAAAATTTCCTTCCTTGAACAGCGCCAGTACCGCCGGCACGTCTTCTGCGGCACAGGACACCAGCAGGCCGCCGGAGGTTTGCGGGTCGGTCAGCAACTTGTGCTGGGCCGGGCTGATGGCCGCATCCAGCGCCACATCATGGCCGTATGCCGCCCAGTTGCGGGCAGACGCGCCGGTGACGAAGCCGGCTTCCACCAGTTGCAACACGTTGGGCAGCAGTGGGATTTGCGACATGTTCAATTGCGCTTTGACGCCCGCGCCTCGGCAGATCTCCAGCAGGTGGCCGAGCAGGCCGAAGCCGGTCACATCGGTCAGCGCGTGCACGCCGCTCATCGCCGACAAGGATTGGCCGGGACGGTTCAGCTTGGTGGTATTGGCAATCATCGTGGCATAGCCGGCAGCGTCCAGCGCCTCTTTTTTCAGCGCCGCCGATAGTACGCCCACGCCCAGCGGCTTGCCTAAAATGAGTTTGTCGCCCACCCTGGCGTCGGCATTGCGCTTGACCTTGGACGGATGGATCAGTCCCAGTACTACCAGGCCGTAGATGGGTTCTACAGAATCGATGGTATGCCCGCCGGCAATCGGTATGCCGGCCTCGGCGCATATGGATTCGCCGCCCTGGATGATCTTGCCTATCACCTCTACCGGCAACTGGTTGATCGGCATGCCCACCAGCGCCAGCGCCATGATGGGCGTGCCGCCCATCGCATACACGTCCGAGATCGCATTGGTCGCAGCGATGCGCCCAAAATCATAGGGATCGTCGACGATGGGCATGAAGAAGTCGGTGGTGGCGATCAACGCCTGCTCATCATTCAGCTTATACACGGCGGCATCGTCGGCGGTCTCTATGCCTACCATCAGCGCAGGCGGCACCGGGAAGCCGGAAGACTTCTTCAGGATTTCCGACAAGACGCCGGGCGCGATCTTGCAGCCGCAGCCGCCGCCGTGCGAGAACGAGGTCAGTTTGATGGCGCCAGGCGCCGTGCCGGTGGTGG
>DATHMC010000100.1:0-3711 GCA_035487495.1 Undibacterium sp. | reverse complement strand
TTGCCCCATGGATTTGCGGGTGGCCTCCTTGGGAGAAAGTCCCTCCTCGCTCATCACGCGCTCTACGTTTTCAACCACCACAATGGCGTCATCCACCAGCAAACCAATCGCCAGCACCATCGCAAACATCGTCAACGTGTTGATCGAGTATCCGAATAACGACAAAATGCCGAATGTGCCAAGCAAGACCACCGGGACCGCCAGCGTGGGAATCAGCGTTGCGCGGAAATTTTGCAGGAACAGGTACATCACCAGGAAAACCAGGACGATGGCCTCGCCCAGCGTCTTCACCACTTCCTCAATCGATATTTTGACGAAGGGCGTAGTGTCATAGGCGACTACCGCTTTCATCCCTGGCGGAAATAGTTGTGTCAATTCGGCGATTTTGGCGTTTACAGCCTCGGACACCTTCAGCGCGTTGGCTCCGGTAGCCAGTTTGATCGCCATGCCGGAAGCCGGCTTGCCGTTGAAGTGGGCCACCGTGTTATAACTTTCGCTACCCAGCTCCATGCGCGCGACATCCTTGAGGCGAACGACCGCGCCGTCGGGAGTGGTCTTCAACAGGATTTCGCCGAATTGCTCAGCGGTGCGCAGGCGGCTCTGCGCAGTAATGGTCGCATTCAGCTGCTGCCCGGGTACTGCCGGGGCGCCGCCCAATTGACCTGCCGACACTTCCGTATTTTGCGAAGAAATGGCGGCGCTCACATCCGCCGGCGTCAGCTGATAGCTGTTCAACTTCGTCGGATTGAGCCAGATGCGCATTGCATATTGAGAACCGAACTGGGTGACATCGCCGACGCCCTCCACGCGACTAATCGTATCGACGACGTTGGCCGCTACATAGTCGGCAATATCCACTTGCGTCATGCTGCCGTTTTCCGAGACAAAGCCCAGCACCATCAGAAAATTCTTGGTGGATTTGGATACCGTCAAGCCTTGCTGTGTGACTTCCTTGGGCAGCAAAGGCGTCGCCAGCTGCAATTTGTTTTGCACTTGCACCTGCGCAATGTCCGGGTTGGTGCCGTTGGCGAAAGTAAGGGTGATGGAAACCGAGCCGGACGAATCGCTGGTCGACGACATATAACTCAGGCCGTCGATACCCTTCATCTTTTGCTCGATCACCTGGGTGACGGCATCCTCCACCGTCTTGGCGGAAGCTCCAGGATAATTGCCGCTGATCGATATCGCGGGCGGCGCTATGCTGGGGTATTGCGAAATGGGCAGCCCCTTGATTGCCAGCAAACCCGCCAGCATGATCACTATCGCGATCACCCAGGCAAATATGGGGCGGTCTATAAAAAAACGTGACATGGATGTCCCCTTAATTAACTTGAGCTTTTCGGCGCGGACGCTGCAGCAGCAGTGGCACTCGCGTCTGTAGTCGGTTTGGCCTCTGTCGCCGTCTGGCCTAGCTTCACTTTTTGCAGGCCGTCGACGATTACCCGATCGCCGGCGTTCAGGCCCGACGTCACCAGCCACTGGTTGCCAAGCGCGCGGCCCGTTTTCAAAACGCGTTGCTCAACCTTGCCTTCGCTGGTCAGTATCAATGCCGTCGCTTCGCCTTTCTGATTACGCGTTACGCCCTGCTGAGGGACAACAATCGCATTTTCATCGATGCCTTGATCAAGTACCGCACGGACATACATGCCCGGCAGCAGATCTCCCTTGGGATTGGGAAATAGTGCGCGCAAGGTGACGGCGCCGGTGCCTTGGTCCACGGTCACATCGGAGAACTGCAAATTGCCGGATTCCGCGTATTTGCTGCCGTCTTCCAGCAACAGGGTGACGCGCGCCTGTTTTGCGCTGCCGCGTTTCACGCTGCCGTTTTCCAGTTGACGTTTGAGGTTGAGCAAATCGGTACTTGATTGCGTCACATCGACATAGATAGGATCAAGTTGCTGGATAGTGGTCAGCGCATTGGTTTGCCCTGCGGTCACCAGCGCTCCGGAAGTTACGGAAGATTTGCCGATGCGCCCGCTGATGGGCGCGGCAACCCCGGTAAACTTCAAGTTGATGCGCGCGGTTTCCAGCGATGCCTTGCTGGCCTCGACATCGGCCTTCGCCTGCTCATAGGCTGCTACTGCGTCATCATATTCTTGCTGACTGACGCCTTGAATCGCTACCAGATCCTTGTACCGGTCCGCCTTGGGCTTGGCTGTCAGCAGATTGGCTTGGGATTTCATCAATGCGGCCCTGGCGGAATCATAGGCAGCCTGGTAGGTGGCCGGATCGATCTGATACAGCGAAACCCCGGCCTTGACATCTCCGCCTTCCTGGAACAAGCGCTTCTGAATAATCCCACCGACCTGGGGCCTCACTTCCGCAACCTGAAAAGCAGACGTGCGGCCGGGCAATTCTGTCGTCATTGCCAACGGCTTGGCCACCACCTTGAACACGCCCACGGATGGCGGGCCAGCAGGTGCAGTTCCGCTCACCGCTTTATTGCAACCGGTGGAAATAGCAGACGCCGCGACCACGGTCATGATTGCGAGGCTTCTGACCAGCATTCGTGGCCTCATGTTGGATTGAATTTGCATGATGTACTTTCCAAAAAAACAATATATAGATCTCGAAAATTATCTGTAAAGCAAAAAAGTTAGATTGACATTCAACATAGAATGAACGATCATTCTAATTCTGTCAAGGAATATTGAAGGCTTGCACTCATTGCACCATCCACTGAAAGCTCGATTTTTTGTCTTAAAGCATGGCGCCGAAGGTGGGTCCGCTGCCGGATATTGATGCCGACGGCGCGTTTTCTTCAATCGCATCCTGTCGCTGCCAGGTATCCCGAAGACCCGCTTGCGATCCCCTCAAACCAGCCGATTTGAAATTTGGATTAATAATGCATACTCAACATAAGTCTGAATCGCCGACCGCCGCCATGTATGAAGAGAAAATTGGTGTAGCGAAAATCAAGGTCAAGCAAGCGCACAGGCATCTAACCGCAGTGCTGGGAGGATTTGTCGAGGTCGACAGATTGCTGCTGGCGTGGGGAACCAGCGCCGGCAATCCGATTGAATGCGAGTTTGAAATCACATTTTTGGACGGGAATATATTCAAGGGAGTGTATGAATTCTGGTGCGAGAAATCAAAACGACCATCGCTCAGCAATTTTATTCGCAACTGCCTGCGCGCTCCCTCTCCGCGTTTCAATGTCGCGAATTACAAGCCAAGACCAAAGCATATTATTGGAATTGACGGCGATGTCGCCGACCACTCAATTCTCGATCGCTACGAAATTGAGCGCACAGGCTAAATCCCCCCCCCGGTCTGTGTTGCAAGGAGCCGGGGAAGCAGGACTATTCAGGCCTAGTCATCGCCTGCCTGAATAGCGGAAATGCCTGCGGCTTTGGCGGCAGGCATTTCCCAGATTTCCCCGATATGTGTATCAGTATGCGGCGGTCAGCACCTGTTTGGGGTGTGCAGCGGATTCGAGTTCGGCAACAAAGGCGTCGGCATAGTCCGCATAAGAAATTTTGCTGTGTCCGGCAGCGTCTTTGATCAAATTGTCGGTACCAACGCGGAAGCTTCCCAGCTTGTCGCCAGGGCCAATTTCCGCGGCTGGGGCGAAGAAGGTCCAATCGATATCGGCCGCCTGGCGGAATATCTCCAGCGCATCCCGGTGCGCAATCGCATACGGCTTGTACATGTCTGGGAAGCCCGGTGCATCGACCAATTGCAAACCCGGGGCAACCAGCAGACTGCCGG
>DATHMC010000099.1:0-5204 GCA_035487495.1 Undibacterium sp. | reverse complement strand
GCCGGAACAGTTCGCGGCAGAAACCGAGCGCCTGTGGCAACAGGTAAAGCCTTTGTACGATTCGCTGCACCTGTACGTGCGCCTGAAGCTGCGTCAGACTTACGGCCCGGACGTGGTGCCGAAAGAGGGTCCGATCCCGGCTCACCTGTTCGGCAATATGTGGAGCCAGACCTGGGACAACCTGTATCCGCTGCTGAAGCCGCAAGGGCAGAATACCTCGCTGGATGTGGGTGAAGTATTGAAAGAGCGCAAGATCGACGCGGTGCAGATGACTCGCTTTGCCGAGGGCTTCTACACCTCGCTGGGCATGGAAAAACTGCCTGCTTCTTTCTATGAAAATTCCATGCTGGTCAAGCCCCGCGACAGGGAAGTGGTTTGCCATGCTTCTGCCTGGGATATCGATACGCTGACCGATGTGCGTATCAAGATGTGCATCAACCCGACCACCGAAGATTTCACGACCATCCATCATGAGCTGGGCCATATCTATTACGACCTGGCCTATCGCAAGCAGCCTGGTCTGTTCAAAAACGGCGCCAATGACGGTTTCCATGAAGCGATAGGCGACACCATTGCCTTGTCGATGACGCCCGAGTACTTGAAGAAGATAGGTCTGCTCAATGAAGTGCCCGATCCGTCCCAGGATATCGGGGTGCTGCTGCACAGGGCGCTGGAGAAGGTGGCCTTCCTGCCTTTCGGCTACCTGGTCGACCAATGGCGCTGGCAAGTCTACTCAGGCAAGGTGGCGCCCAAGGACTATGACAAGGTATGGTGGGAGTTGCGTGAAAAATACCAGGGCATAAAACGCCCGGCGCCAATGGAAGAAAACGGCTTTGACGCCGGCGCGAAATACCATGTGCCTGCCGATACGCCTTACGCCCGCTATTTCGTTGCGCACATTTTGCAATTCCAGTTCCACCGCGCCTTGTGCCGCGAAGCTGGTTACAGTGGGCCGTTGAACCGCTGCTCTATCTTTGAAAACAAGAAGGCCGGCGCCAAGTACCAGGCCATGCTGGCGATGGGGCAAAGCCGTCCGTGGCCCGAGGCCTTGAAGGTAGTGGCCGGCGAAGAGAAAATGGATGCGTCCGCGATCCTGGATTATTTTGCGCCGCTGAAGGTATGGCTGGATGCACAGAACAAGGAACTGGCGAAAGAATAGTCGTCCCGAAGCCGGAAAAAACGAGTGCCAGGACTGTCTTGCCTGTGCACTCGTTTTTTTTGCGGATTTACCTGCGGGGGCCTCCGCGCAACCACGTTGTCAGTGTGCCGCCACCCACTGTTTGACGTCCGCCAGCATCTTGTCCAGCCTGGCGCGGTCAAGCAGTTTCCCCTTGCTGACCACCGCCCGGATCTTGCGGGTTGCCGCAATATCTTGCAGCGGGTTTGCATCCAATACCAGGATATCTGCTTTCTTGCCGGCGGCGATGCCGCCATACGCATCGAGCTTGCCGAGGAAGCGCGGGCCGTTGATGACTGCGGACTGCAAGGCTTGCTGCGGCGTGAGGCCGTAGTTGACGTACAGCGCGATCTCGTCGTGCAGGGCTTTGCCCGGGTAATCGAAGGAGTTCAGGAAGCCGGCGTCGGTGCCGGCGATGATGCTGACCCCTTCCTGCTGCAACATCGGCAACAATGCCGCCGCTTTTTCAAACGAGGCATGGCGCTGTGCGATGGCTTCCGGGCTATCTTGCGCGGCACGCTGCACGCGCCATTCATAGGTCTTGCGCAGGCCTTTGCCTATGTATTGGAGGTAAGCGTCGTCATGGTGATCGTCCTGGTCCAGATAGGAGGTGATGCGGATCACCGATAGGGTCGGCACCACAGCGGTGCCATGCGCGGCCATATTGCGAAACGCCGTCCGGGCAGTAGCCTCGTCATAGCTTTGCAGGCTCTCCTGCATGGCCTGGCGACCAGTCAGCGTGCCGGCGGCGACCTGATCGGTGAGCTCTTTTTCGCGCGGCGTCGTCGCGCGCAGCAGGTAGGGCAGGTGTTCCACCGTACCCAGGCCGGCGTCGAAGATTTGCTCCAGCGTGAGCTGTACCGGTATGTGGGCGGAAGTGCGCATGCCGCGCGCCCTGGCCTGGCGCAGCGCTTCGAGATAAATTTCGGGCTTCAGCGTATTTTCGGTAATCTTGACGAAATCCACGTGGTCGGCCTGCAGAGTGTCCAGCGCCTTGCTGACTTCATCGGGCGTGCCGACTTCTATCGTGCCTTTCCAGAGCGGCTTATAGCCTTCGAGCTTGGGTCCCGACATGAAGATGGTCGGGCCCATCAGGCGGCCGGCGGCGATATCTTCGCGCATCTTGAAGACCGTGCCGCTCAGGTCGCCGGCGCAGTCGCGCACCGTGGTGATGCCGTTGGCCAGATACAGCGGCAGCAAGGCTTTGTTTTCCTCTATCAGCGTTTTGCCGCCGCCGAAGTGTACATGAGTGTCCCACAGGCCCGGCATCACATATTTGCCGGCAAGATCCACCACCTTCTTCGCCTTGTAGCGATGCAGTTCGCTCTCATTGACCACGGCGATGATGGTGTCGCCTCGGGTCACCACCGCCTGTTGCGGCAGCACACGGCCGGACGTTACATCGATGACGGAAGCGGCCTTGAGTATCAGGTCGGCATTAATTTTTTGTGCGGCGATGGTATTGCTGATCAACGTTAGCGATAACACGGCGCCGGTGATGAGTTTGACGGGGAGGGAATTCATGGGCGTGATG
Source organism: Undibacterium sp. (assembly GCA_035487495.1). Classification (GTDB taxonomy): domain Bacteria; phylum Pseudomonadota; class Gammaproteobacteria; order Burkholderiales; family Burkholderiaceae_D; genus Undibacterium. Next base: position 2,493 of record DATHMC010000099.1, on the reverse strand, counting down.
TATTTGATATGTGTTTGAGCTGTTCGCACTTACGGATAGAAGCGACCGCATAGTCTACTCGATGAAAGCGATTGCAGCCAGAATGTCACGCCGGGCATTCAGGCTGCGGTGTGATACGCGGGTTAAGCTTCAGCGACTTTCAGCACCAGCTTGCCGTTGTTTGCGCCGGTGAACAGCATCTGGAAGGTGTCGGGAAAGGTATTGAAGCCATCGACGATATCTTCGCGCGTTTTCAGCTTGCCCGAGCCTATCCAGCCGGCCATGACCATCGCCGCCTCCGCTGCGCGCGGATAATAGTCGGCCACCATGACGCCCTTCATGGTGGCGCGCTTGACCATTAAGGCAAGGTAATTGGCCGGCCCCTTGATCGGTGTCGTATTGTTGTACTGGGAGATCGCACCGCAGATCACGACGCGCGCGCCGTGCGCCAGTTGCGCCAGCGCGGCATCCAGGATATCGCCGCCTACATTGTCGAAGAATACGTTGATGCCGTCCGGGCAGTGTTTTTGCAGCCCGGCCCTGACATCCTCGCTCTTATAGTCTATCGCGGCATCAAATCCCAGCTCTTCCGTCAGGTAGCGGCATTTTTCGGCGCCGCCGGCGATGCCGACTACGCGCGCGCCCTTGATCTTGGCAATCTGGCCGACTACGGTGCCCACTGCGCCGGCCGCGCCGGAGATGACGACGGTGTCGCCTGCCAGTGGCTGGCCTACCTCCAGCAGGCCGAAGTAGCCTGTCATGCCGGGCATGCCTAGCGTGCTCAGGTACACGGGAAGCGGGGCCAGTTTGGGATCTATCCTGGTCAATCCCTGTCCGTTCGAGTAGGCGTACTCTTGCACTCCCAGCATGCCGTTGACATGGTCGCCGACCGCAAACTTCGGATTGCCGGATGCGACGACGCGCCCGACTGCCAGTGCCCGCATTACCTCGCCTATGCCTACCGGCGGGATATACGAGGCCTTGCTTTCATTCATCCAGCCGCGCATTGCGGGATCCAGCGAGATATAGAGGACCTTGACGACAACTTCGCCTTCTGCCGGGTCGCGCAGGACTTCCTCGGTAATATTGAAATCGCTGCGTTTGACATTGCCCATAGGTCGGGCTGCGAGTCTGAACTGGTGATTGATAGTATTCATTGGAATATCTCCGCTAAGGCTGGATTGAAAATGGATTGGAAGCGTTTGCAGTATAGGGTGATTATTGTTGTCTGATTAGTGGTTGATAATGCATAATATTGTTGACATAAACGCGACAATGATGCCCCTATGCTGAACCCCCAACACCTTGCTGTTTTTGCAAGCATCGTACGTGCCGGCAGCATCAGCAAGGCTGCCGTGCAGCTTGGCTGCGGTAAATCGGTGTTGTCCCGCCAACTTGCCAGGTTGGAGGAGGATCTGGGGGCGAGGCTGATCCAGCGTTCCACCCGCAAGTTGACGCTGACCGAGATCGGCGAGATGGTTCTGCTGGAAGCCCAGCAGATAGAGCGTGCATTGGTCAATATCGAACAACTGGCCGGGCAGTTTCAACAAGAGGTCAAGGGCAGGCTGCGCGTCACCTGTCCCATGGCGATGGGGCAGCGGCATCTGGTGCCCTTGCTGGCAGAGTTCACTGCGCGCTATCCGCTGGTAGAGATATCCCTGCATGTAGAGGACAGGCTGGTTGATCTGATCGCCGAACAGATTGATGTGGCGATACGCGTTTCCCACTTGGAGGATTCCGGCCTGATTGCACGCAAGCTGGCTGACAGCCCCAGGGTGTTGACGGCATCCCCTGCCTACCTTGCGCAGGCGGGAACGCCGCAGACGCCGGATGAACTACCTGCCCATAGTTGCCTGGTATATACCAGCGGCGGACGTGCGTTTGATGAGTGGACTTTCATACAAGCTGATCATGTGCACAAAATCAGGGTGCGCGGCCAGATACAGATCAACGACGGCATGGCGCTGGCCGCGGCGGCTTGTTCCGGCGCCGGCATCCTACTGATAGACCGCTTGCTGGTGGATAAGGAGCTGGCCAGCGGTGAATTGATCGAGCTATTGCCGCAATATACGCTGCGCGCCGGTTTTCCGATTTATGCGGTGTATCCGGCGCGCGATTGGCTGGCGTTAAAAACAGCCGCCTTTGTAGCGTTCCTGCAAGAGCGGCTGTTTGTATCGCTGCCCAGCAGGGCTTAGATGACTTGGCTCCGTTTTAACTCGGCAAGCCTGGCATCGCCATAACCCAGCAAGTCGCGCAATACTTCATCCGTATGCTGGCCCAGCAAGGGCGGCGCACTAAGCGCCTGCGCCGGAGTGGCGGACATTTTCATCGGGCTGCCCACCAGCTTGACCTTGCCGGCGCTGGGATGCGGCAGCTCCACCAGCATGTCGCGCGCCAACACTTGCGGATTGTCAAACACTTCATCCAGGGTGTTGATCGGGCCGCAGGGTACGCCGGCGGTTTCCAGTAAATCTATCCATTCCTGCTTGGTCTTTTGCTGCACCATGTCCATCA
>DATHMC010000098.1:0-7991 GCA_035487495.1 Undibacterium sp. | reverse complement strand
TCCGGCGATATTGACGTAGCCTGGGATGGCAAGACCGCCGCCGCATTGCGCGAGGCCAGCCATGCCATTAGCCAAAAACTGGCCGCACACCACGGGGCGGCGGTATGAGCAAAGACACCGCACCGGTAGAGACGAAACAACAGCGCGGCATACAATCGCTGGACAGCAGCGGCGTGATATTGAATGCGCTGGTTGCCGCCGGACGACCCTTGTCCCTGAAAGACTTGGCCGGGGCCGCCAACATGCCTACCGCGAAAGCCTTTCCGCACCTGGTGAGCTTGTTGAAGACCGGCATGTTAAGCCGCGATGCGGACGGTTGCTTTGCACCGGGGCCGCTCAGCCTGCAGCTTGGCCTGTTGGCATTGCAAGGTTTGTCCCCGACCCGAGAAGCCGAGCAGGAAATTCTGCACATGTCGAATGCAACAGGGATGAGCGTGGCGATGGCGGTACTCGGCCCGCTGGGGCCTACGATACTGAGACTGGAAGAATCTGCAAGGCCGCAACATATCAGCTTGCGCCTGGGCACAGTGATGTCGCTGGTCAATACTGCGATAGGCCGGGTATTCGCCGCCTATCTGCCCAATGATGTACTGGACGGATTGTTGGCGCAAGATGCCATTCGCATGGCGGGTCAGGTCGCAAGCGGCGGCAAGGCGGCACAAGACTATCGCCTGCATCTACAACGTATCGCCAGGGACGGGATCGATAGCGCGCTGGATGCGCCGGTGCCCGGCATCCATACGCTGGCGGCACCGGTATTCGACCATACCGGCAGCATCTGCATGGTGATCGCCCTGATAGGCGCGGCCGGAAGTTTTGATGCCAACCATGCAGGAGATGTTGCGCAAATTTTGCAGCAGGCCGCACAAGGATTGTCCATCCGTCTGGGACATGCCGGCAAGACGGGAACTAGCCGCTCTGCATAGCAAGCTCTCCTTATCAACCTACCATATCGCGATAAACCAATGAGCGTCAGCACCGAATTCACTGCCTATATCAAGGAAAAATTTGAGCTACTTGGAGGAGTAAGCTTCTCCCGGTTTTTCGGCGGGCTCGGCATTTCCTACAACGACGTGCAATTTGCGATGGTGATAGGCAACACGCTGTATTTCTGCGTTGACGACAATAGCCGCGAAGACTATCGCCAGATCGGCATGCAGCCATTTTCCTATGCGAGCAAGAAAAAGACTATCCTGATCAACAAATATTATTCAGTGCCGGAAGATGTGCTGGACAATCCCGACAGTTTAAGGGAGTGGGCGCAGGCGGCAATCAAGGCCGCCCACGCCACATCAAAAAAGAAACCGGCTCGTTAGCTCAAGATACCCGTGAACTGGCCTTGGTCAGGTAAAACCACTCTTCGCCTGCGTGCGCATTGGTATCCGGAAAAATGATGCGGCCGTCGATTTCGGCAAAGACCGGTGTGCCGTCATTGCGCGTGCCTATCAGGTCGCCCTTCTTCAATTCGTCAAAACTGGACCAGGGGCGGCTGAAGCGGTCGTCCTTGTGCACTTTGTCCACCACATCATAGATGCGCAAGGCCTCCATGTTCCTTACCGGCTCGGGATCGCCGCCGGCGATCAGGCCCAGGTGCGCCAAGGTATTGACGATGGCGCGATACGCAACCTCCGGCGCACGCGGATCCTGATGCTGGCCGCACTCCAGCGTCATCGCATAGCCGCCGACCGAGCGCATGTATTCCGTCGTGCCTACGCCAAATTGCGGATCGGCATTTAATAGCTGGGCCGCATCGGCCTTGTCGCCCAAAGTAGCAAGGTGCTGCCGGCGCCTTTCCACGCCGCGCGCATACGTGCTGAGCCAGCCGTCGATAAAACGGTTAACGCCAAGGCGCAGCGCCATGGCTTTTTCCTGGGCCGCGAATTTGAACGGTTCTACGGCGCCCTCATTGTTTTCCGGGCCCACCATGACAAAGGCCTCGCCTTCGCCACGGAAAGAGTGCAGATCCAGCAAGACTTCATGCTGCGCCATCAACGGGCACAGCCAGTTGGCAACATAGTCTTCAAACTCTTCAGGCTCCGCCGTCGGCTGCAGCTTGCGGTTGAGATTGCGCTCGCCGCTGCGTTCGCCGCGTTGGTACGCCAATGGATTGGCAATCGGCACAAAGGTCACGCTGCCGGCAACGATATTCAGGTTACCCGCCTCTATTTCTTCCATGACCCGGCGTATGCCCTTGGTGCCGCAAGTCTCGTTGCCGTGCACGGCGCCGGTGACCAGCAAGCGCGGCCCCGCCTGCGGCGACGAATACGAAATACTCTTAAAGTGAAGTGAAGGTGATTCTGCAGGAGAAAACATATCGCTACCTTGATGCTTGCTTATCAATTCAAACAACTGTAAAAATTCGTTGACCAAATGCTGACCGGTGCAACCGGAGATGCTGCGGTTCTGCGGCAGCCCTAACTCTTCTTGCGGCCGAATTTCGGGTCCACCTGGATCAGTGCAGTAATGCCCAGGCTGGGGATCGCTGCAATACAGATCCACACAAAAAAGTGGGCGTATCCCAACTGCGCCTGTATCCAGCCGCTAAACATGCCAGGCAACATCATTCCCAGTGCCATGAAGCCGCTGCAAATTGCATAGTGCGCGGTCTTGTGCTCGCCGTCGGCCACCATGATCATATACATAATAAACGCAGTAAAACCAAAACCATAGCCCAATTGCTCTATCGCCACCGCCGCCGCCACTACGTAAATATTTTCCGGTTGGACGAAGGCCAGGTACACATAGGCCAGATGCGGCACATTGATAGCCAACGCCATGGGCCACAACCAGCGCTTCAAGCCATGCCTGGAAACCAGATAGCCGCTGACCAACCCTCCAATGGTCAGCGCCAGCATGCCCATCGTTCCATAGACGACGCCGACGGCTTGCGTGGACAGGCCCAAGCCGCCTTTGTCAACGCCATCCAGCAGGAAGGGCGGAGCCATCTTGACCAATTGCGACTCGCCGAATCGATAGAGCAGCAGAAAACCGAGCGTCAGCGCTATATTTTTCTTTTGCAGGAATTTGGCGAAGATGGAGAAAAAAGTCTTGGCGACATGGCCTGGCTCGCCGCGCGGCTGATCGCTGTCCGGTCGGGGCAGCACCAGCTTATGATAAATGAACAGCAAAATAAACATCGCCGACAACACAAAGAACACAACGGACCAGGCAAACGCGGGCTTGCCGGTCAAATCCGTCAGGCTGCCCGCCAGATAAACCAGGGCTCCCTGCCCGGTGATCATCGACATGCGGAAGAACATGCTGCGTATGCCGACAAAGGCCGCCTGCTGATGCTGTTCCAGCGCCAGCATGTAAAAACCGTCGGAACTGATATCGTGCGTAGCCGCGCTAAAGGCCAGCAGCCAGAATCCGGCCAGAGTCAGCTGGAAATAATCGGGCATCGGTATCGTCAGCGCTACCAGCGCGAACAGCACGCCGATCAGCAGTTCCAGCGCAATGATCCATAGCCGCTTGGTCTTGAACATATCGACAAACGGCGACCACAGCGGCTTGATCACAAACGGCAGGTACAGCCAACTCGTATAGAGGGCGATGTCGGAGTTGGATACACCCATTTTTTTGTACATGATGACCGACATTGTCATCACGATCACATAAGGTATCCCCTGACTGAAATACAGGGAAGGAATCCAGCGCCAAAGCTTGTTTGATTCTGCTGCGGTCTTGTTCATGCTCAGGTTTCGGATACTCGATGAATACTTATAGGATTTGGCTACTTATCTTCCCAGCAATCCCTAGGCAAGGCGACTGAAATTTTGCCACGGGCACATATAAAAAAGTTATAGTCTGGCGCGTTTTGAACATCTTGCCGGAAAAAAGTTCTTGTATTCGCTCCATCCGTTCTCCCTTTTGAGATGAGCTCCAAAATAAAAGGTATTCCAAAAAGTCATACCCTCGCCTTATCTTTTCATTGGCAGGCAGCCAACCCGAATCATATGATAAAACCCGCCAGAGCTAGCCGGCAATGCGAACATGCTGTACATGCGCTACCGCCTCCACCGATGAAAAACAAGAAATGACGCCAGCCACAGTTATCCCTGAAAGCCTGTCCGCCACCCCCAAACCCGGCAGAAAACTTGGACTGGGCATCGATGCGGGAGGCACGCAAACCCGCTGGGCATTGGCAAACGATGCCGGCCAGATCATTGCAGACGGCTTTGTCGACGGCTTCAGCGCCTTGCAAATTGGCACGCCGGCCGGACGCCGGAGTGTACAGGAAATATTCCATCAACTGGTGCAGGCGGCGACCGCCTATGGCCACCCCGTCAGGGTGCGCGCCGGCCTGACGGGCTTTGGCGGCCAACTGGAAACAGCGGACGAGTTGCGCAGCATGCTGGCGCTGCCGTTGAACCTGTCGCCGCAGGACATCATCCTCAGCAACGATATAGAGCTGGCCTATCTGGATAATTTCTGCCCTGGCGAGGGCTACCTGGTGTATTCGGGCACCGGCTCGATTGCCGCCTTTATCGACGCCGACGGCAGTTTTCATCGTGCTGGCGGTCATGGAGGCGTGTTGGACGACGCCGGCGGAGGTTTCTGGATCGCCCGCGAGGCCTTGCGGCATATATGGCGCACAGAAGATGAACAACCCGGCAGTTGGCACAAATCTGCGATGGCGCTCAGGGTTTTTGAATATATAGGGGGCAACGATTGGTCGTCGTCGCGCCAATTCATCTATAACGGCACCCGCGGCCAGGTTGGCATGCTGGCCTTGGCCGTGGCGGCCGCGGCTGACACCGACATGGTTGCCTATGGCATCTTGAAGGAGGCAGGACGCGAGTTGGCCAGGCTGGGCGCTGCTTTGTGCGCACGCTACGGCATCAAACCGATCATTCTGGCCGGACGCGTGCAGGAACTGCATCCGGTCATTGCGCAGAGCATGCGCGCCAGCCTGCCTGCCGGCTACAGCCTGCGGCAAAGCACCAGCCAGCCGCATTTTGCGGCTGCGCGGATAGCATCGAATTATGGCAGGCAAAGGGCGTGAATCGCCTGCTGTATCTTTTTTCATAATCAAGCATAATTCCCCAATCACTCCTGCAATGAAAAAATTTCTTACCCTGATTGCCATGACCGCCCTTCTCACAGGCTGCGCCAATACATTGAATATAGATAAAACCTATGCCGGAAAAATGCAGGACAGCCGGGCCCGCTTCCTGGTGATTCACTACACGGTCTCCAATCTGGAACGCTCCATCATGCTGCTGACCGGCGATAATGTCAGCGTGCACTATCTGGTCACCGACGAGGCGCAACCCCGCATCTACGGCATGGTGGAAGAAAGCAAACGCGCCTGGCATGCCGGCAAGAGCGAATGGAAAGACTATAAAAGCCTGGGCGCCAGCTCCATCGGCATAGAGATCGTCAACCCGGGCTATGCCGATACGCCGCAAGGCCGCGTGTATGCGCCCTTCCCGCAAAAACAGATCGATGTGCTCATGCCGCTGATCAAGGACATCGTCGCCCGCAACCAGATCGCACCTGAAAACATCCTCGGCCATAGCGATATCGCGCCGCAACGCAAACAGGATCCGGGTCCGATGTTCCCTTGGAAGCAACTGGCCGACGCCGGCCTGATCATCTGGCCGAATGCAGAGCAGGTAAAACTGAAACAGGCCGGCTTTGAGGGCAGCGTCCCTGATGCCGCGTGGTTCCAGAAAAAACTGCATGCACATGGATTTACCGTGCCGCAAACCGGAGTACTGGACGCCGCCACGCAAAACGTGATCAGCGCCTTCCAGATGAAATACCGGCCAGCCAATATCGACGGCAAGCCGGATGCGGAGACAGCGGCAGTACTGGAAGTGCTGACGACCGCGCCGTCGACAATAGGCACGCCGTTTCTGGAACAAACAGCTCAAACGCAAAAATAGGAAAACGAAATGAAATTACTGCAAATGAAATCATGGCTGGCACTGCTGATCGCTATTGCCGTATTGAGCGGCTGCGCCACCGGCCTGAAGCTGGACACCAGCAAGACCGCCGTCAGCCAGGAAAGCCGGGTCAAATTCCTGATCATCCATTACACCGCGCTGGACATGCCGACGTCGTTGCGCGTGCTGACCCAGCAGGAAGTCAGCGCCCATTACCTGGTCGGGGACGACAACCCGACGACGGTCTATCGCTTGGTGGATGAGAGCCAGACCGCATATCAAGCCGGGCTCAGCGACTGGAAAGGCTTCAGCCGCCTCAATCCCAGCTCTATCGGCATAGAAATTGTAAACCTGGGTTACCAGGACGGCCCGAACGGCCGCACCTATCAACCCTTCCCGCAATACCAGATAGACCGGCTGATTCCCCTGATCAAAGACATCGTGGCGCGGCATCACATCAAGCCGGAAAATATTCTCGGCCACCAGGAAATCGCGCCGCAGCGCAAACCCGATCCAGGCCCGCTGTTTCCGTGGAAGCAGCTGGCCGATGCTGGTTTGATCCCTTGGCCAGATGCCGGTCAAGTCGCCACCTTGCAAGCCGGATATGAGCAGCAATTGCCGGATATCGCCTGGTTCCAGAAAAAACTGGCCCAGCACGGTTACTCGACGCCGCAAACCGGTGTGCTGGACGACGCAACCCGTAGCGTGCTGATCGCCTTCCAGGCCCGCTACCGCCCCGCCAAATTTGACGGCTATCCGGACGCCGAATCGGCCGCCATCCTGGAGGTGCTGACGACTACGGCCAAAACCATCAATAAGCCGCAATAATGAACCTTATGCTTGAACAATTAGGCATACGGCAAAGCTTGCTGGATGCACGGGGCTTCGTCGTACAGGAAGAGGCCCAGCGTTTGCAAGTGGCTGAGATAGATGAAGATGGCCGCGAATTTTTATTGACGCCAGCCACTACGGCCGCCTGGCACAGCATGAAAATCGCTGCGCAGCAGGATGGCGTCACGCTGGTGATGGTATCGGCCTTCAGAAGCGTGCAAAGGCAGGTGGAAATCGTCCGCGGCAAACTGGAAGCGGGACAGGCGATCGCCGACATCCTCACCATCGTTGCGCCTCCGGGATATAGCGAGCACCATACCGGCCGCGCAATAGATATAGGCAGCGATGAAGATACACCTGAGCTGGAAGTGGAATTTGAAACCACTGCGGCATTTACATGGTTGACGCAGCATGCAAATGCATTCGGCTTTTCCATGTCTTACCCCAGAGGGAATTCCTCAGGCTTTCAGTATGAACCCTGGCACTGGTGCCATACGGCATAGAGTCCGGAGCGCCACGCGCCCCGTCTCAAACGACCGGCTGCCTACAATGGGAACTTGCGCACCACTGCCGTTACTACACCCCAGATTTGTGGATCATCGGCTTTTTTGCAGATCACGGAATCCACATCCGGGTGTTCCGATTTCAGTACCAGCATGCCGTGCGAGCCATACAGGCGCATCAATACATATTCATTATCGAGAATGGCAATCACCATCTGGCCATTCTCGGCATGCACGGACCGGTCAACCAGCAATTTATCGCCTTCGCAGATTCCCGAACTGGACCAGCTGTCATCCTGCACATCAAAAAAGAAGGATGTGCCTTTGTTCGTAATGACGTAGGAGTTCAGGTCCAGCGTGGTTTCGGCATAGCCGGATACCAGAGGCGAGAAATCCGGCGGCAGGTTGCGGCTTAATTCTGGCAAACGGCACAAGGGAGATTCCTGATCCGGTGCAACCGGGAGCTGGTTAAGCGTTTTACATCGGGCTTGGGATGGAAGAAAAGCTCTTACTGTTGCCATATTGATCATATTCGCACCTTTTTACTGTATTTATATACAGTATATCGTAAACTTCCCCAAGCTCAAGCTGCCCCCGATTTTTTATCGGTCGGATATGACATTGTGTTTTTAAGATTTGCCTGCAGGAAATTTGAAATGGCGTTAAGCTATTGAAATATAAGAGAGTTTTATTTAATTTTCGACAATAATACTTATCCAAGAGAACGGAATCAGCGTGTCTATCCCTGCACTCAATAGCGGCCTCT
>DATHMC010000097.1:0-11679 GCA_035487495.1 Undibacterium sp. | reverse complement strand
TATGCCGGCGACGTCGGCATAGGCATCAACCCCAAGCTGGCGCAGCGCATCAGGGATGCCGACCTGGTCATCGCCATTGGTCCCAGGCTGGGCGAAATGACGACCAGCGGCTACAGCCTGCTGCAAGCGCCTATCCCCAAGCAAACGCTGATCCACATCCACGCCGATGCACTGGAACTGGGGCGCGTCTATCAAGCCGACCTGATGATCAATAGCGGCATGCCGCAGATTGCCGTCGCGCTAAAAGACATGCAGCCGGTGGACGCCGGTGCGTGGCAAGAAAGCGTGCAGGCCGCCAGGGCCGACCTGCTGAATTATCAGATGGAGCCGCCGCTGTTCAAGCATGCCGATGCGCCGCTGAATCTGTGGCAACTGGTGCAAGACCTGATGCAGGCCGTGCCCAGGGACACGATCATCACGAATGGCGCCGGCAACTATGCCACCTGGGCGCACCGCTTCTACCGTTACGGCGGCTGGCGCACACAGCTGGCGCCGACCTCGGGCGCCATGGGCTACGGCGTGCCGGCCGGGATTGCCGCCAAGATCATGCAGCCGCAGCGCACCGTCGTCACCTTCGCCGGCGACGGCGAATACCTGATGAACGGCCAGGAACTGGCTACCGCCGTGCAATACCGCGCCGGCGTGATCATCATCGTCTTCAACAATGGGATGTTCGGCACCATACGCATGCATCAGGAAAGGGAATTCCCGGCCCGGGTATCCGGCACCGAATTGCACAACCCGGATTTCGCCGCCCTGGCGCGGGCTTACGGCGCCGCCGGGGAAGTGGTCAATACCACGGCCGAGTTTGCGCCTGCGTTGCAACGCGCGCTGGCGCATACGCAAAACACCCATTTGCCCGCGCTGATAGAACTGCGTTACGACGGCAACCTGATCACGCCGAATGCCAGCCTGGAAGCGATACGCAGCGCCGCGCTGAAAAATAAATCCAGCCCCGACGCCGCCGTCTCGGCCTAGCACCAGGAAGCGGTGACGCCCGGCATGGCCGAATACTGCCGGCGCGTTCCGCTCCTGGCGTCACTCCGGTTTCTTTATTTCACCCAGCAGCCATGCGCGAAATAGCTGAACCTCCCGGCGCAGGTCAATCTCTGCAGGATAGACCAGATAATAGGCGATCGCTGACTTGATCGACGCATTAAGCGGCATGACCAGGCGACCGTCCGCCAATTGCGCGCCGACCAGCGACTTGCGCGCCAGGGCGATGCCGTGCCCTGCGATGGCAGCTTCGATGGCGGCATTGAAATCGGTAAAGATAGGGCCTTGGGTTCCATCCACATTACCGGCGGCAGCCGCCTGCAACCATAGCTTCCAGTCATCCTTGCGTTCATCATGCAACAAGGTGTAGTCGCGCAGCATGTCCGCCGATTTCAGGCTTTTGCGCGCGGACAAAAGCCGCGGGCTGCATACCGGATACAGCGGGTCGTCCATCAGCAATTCGGAAATCAAACCGGGATACTTACCCAGGCCATGGCGCACCGCCAAGTCGACGCCGTCATGCGCAAAATCAACCAGGCGATGAGTAGTGCTTACCCGTACATCGATGGCTGGATGCAATGCATGGAAACGCGGCAAGCGCGGCAGCAGGTACTGCATGGCAAACACGGTCGTGCAGCTGATCGTAATCACCGGCTGCCCGGCCCAGCTTGCCAGCCTGCCGGTCGCCTCCTCAATTTGCCGGAAGGCCGTTCTGATGCCCAGGAAATAAGAAAGCCCGGCCTCGCTTAATGCAAGCTTGCGCGCCCCCCTGACAAACAGGAGCACTCCTAATAGCTGCTCCAACTTGCTGATCTGCTGGCTGATCGCCGCCGGCGTGACGTGCATTTCCTCGGCCGCATGCTTTACGCTCAAATGACGGCTGACACATTCAAAGCAATGCAAGGCATGCAAGGGCGGCAATTTGGTCGGCATGATTAAGTTTTTCTATAGAATCTTCAGAAAAAATGATTTGTCGTAGCCATATATTGGTGTTTCAATGGCCATTCAAACATTAGTTAAATTTAACATTGGAATTATCAGGGCGGAGATTTATTTTGAAAAATAAAACCTCCTCCTGCAGCCTGGGCCCGCTAACCAGCGAGGATGGCACATAGACGGCTCGGCTATGTTAGTGACTTTCCCAAAACGGCAGAAAAGGCCCGAACCACGTGTCCGAATCCAGCCAGACAAGCGGGGCCATGGCATCTATGATGACGACATCGATAAGCCGCATGTTTGATTTGGCAAGCCAGATAGCGGCATGCATGGGCTGTTTCCTCAATCAGCACCAGAATTATATGAACGGAGAATCATTGTGAAATTATCGGACCTTATCCGCCTGCTTAGCCTGTCAGCCATCTGGGGCGCCAGCTTCCTGTTCCTGCGCATCATCGCTCCTGTCATCGGCGCCATGCCGACGGCGTTTTTCAGGGTCATGTTTGCAACCGTGGGGCTGCTGATCTTGCTGCTGGCGATGCGGGTTAAATGGGATATGAAGGGCAAGTTGGGGGTAGCGATGCTGCTGGGCGTGGTCAATTCCGGCATCCCTTTCGTCATGTACAGCCTCGCGGCCAAGGTGCTGCCGGCCGGATATTCGGCGATTTTCAATGCCACTACGCCGCTGATGGGCGTCGTGATAGGGGCGCTGTTCTTTAAAGACCGGTTGAATGCCGCAAAGATTGCAGGGGTTTTGTTTGGCCTGGCCGGTGTTGCCGTCCTGACCCGCACCGGTCCGGTAGCGCTAAGCGGCGACATACTGCTGGGTGCCGCCGCCTGTCTGGTCGCCACCGCTTGCTACGGCCTGGCCAGCTTCCTGACCAAGAAGTGGATTTCCGACAAAGGCGGACTGGACAGCAAGCTGATCGCCTTTGCCAGCCAGCTGGGCGCGACCGCCTTGCTGCTGCCGTTCTTCGCCTACACCGCCGTCAGCAGCCCGCCCGCTAGCTGGGGCAATACCGGCGTGTGGCTGGCATTGGCCGGCCTGGGCTTCATCTGCACGTCGCTGGCCTACATCCTGTATTTCAGGCTGATCGCCGATCTGGGGCCGGTAAAGTCGCTGACGGTGACTTTCCTGATCCCGCCATTTGGCGTACTGTGGGGCGCACTGTTCCTCGGGGAGCAACTATCGATGGCGCATGCCGCAGGTGGCGCCTTGATAGGCATCGCAGTATGGATGGTGTTGAAGCCGGCTAAAGCCCCGGCAGCGCGACTCGCGGCGGAATAATAGGAATCTGTCATAGCGCCGGGCGGCAAACAAGCGGCTCAGCGCACAGCGGCTTACGGCCTGTCCGGAGAAGCGGCAAGGGTCACGCCGGCCTGTGCCAGCGCTTCGGCACCCGCGGCCTCGCACTTGGCGCAATAGCGTTCTTTCATCTGGGTCTTGGTTCCCCAGTGGGATAGCGGCAAATTGGCGTTCATGGTCAATTTGTCACATAGCGACACCGATTTTGAGAGCGCAGTGGACAGATGGTAGAACTTGGTGCCTGACACCCCTTCGGTGATATAGAGCGCATTCAGAGCGGATTTCAGTTGGTTCACTTTTTACATTCCAATTTTGTTGCGTATTTCAAGGCCCTGCAGAATTGCTGTACTGCATGAGTATACTACGGTCTTTCCAGAGCAACAGCATCCGGGTTTGCGCGGCGGTTTCACGCCAATGGTTTTATTCACCTTATTGTCAAAATCGGCACTGGCGTATTGCCGGCCAGGGGCAAAGGCGGCATTGGTTCCGGCAATAGTGCCGCCATGCGAATGCCGGGCCAACCAGCCTATAGAATCCTCTACTTCCTTCTTGCCCCCGGCTGCGCCAGATAATCATAGGCAATCGTCCCGTACGGCAGCGTCAGGTCTGCGAGGATATGCACGGCGGACAAGACCTCCAGCACCGGCAAGCCGGCAACGGGAGCCAGCGCATGCGGATTCAATTCCAGTGCACCCGGGCCGCTCCAGGCTCCCTTGATGAGGATATCCGTCAAACTGTATTGCACCAATTCGCAGATGCGCGGCGTGCCGTCGACATGCGGCACCACTTTTAACAGGAAGCTGGGAGTCTCCATGGATTTCTTGACCGCAGCGGCGTCCAGCGTCTTGTGCTTGAAACCCATCGTCCCGGTGGCCACCCGGAAATCGCTATAGTCCAGCGTGCCTATCAGGGTATCCTTGTGCACCCGCAGTTCCGGCTCGCCCAGTTTCTTTGGGAAACCCCACAATTCGCGGCCAGCGGCAATCGGCGGATGGTCGTTCAGGTACATGCTGTGCACATAGCCGCCCTCCACGCCATCCAGCGTTACCGGTATGACCTGCCCCGATTCGCAGTAATGGCCGAATCCGGTCGAATCCGGCATGTTGATGAACTCGTATTTGACGATGGGCTCAGTCATCCTCAAAGGCGCCGGTATCATTTTTTGCAAGCGGTCGGGGTCGGTGCGATAGGTGATGATCAGGTATTCGCGGTCGACGAAACGATATGGCCCGGGAGGAAAGGCCGGATTATGGAGCGGCATCGCAAATGCATCGCGCAACACTTCTTCTTCAGTCATGACAATCCTTTACTCTTGGGGAAGTTCGTGAATGACCAGTCCGGCATGCGGCGGCAAAGGCTGCAGCCATGCCTTGTGCCTTAAGGCGCGCTGGCAATCGTGCACCCCTGCCTGCCAGCGGGCGTGTATGGTTTCCGCGCTAAAATCGATATCCTTGAAATACTGATCCTGCGGCGCCGATTTCATGATCAGGTTCACCACATTCACCGTGTGGTCGCATCCCATTTGCACCAGCGCCTGCACGTCTTTTTTCTTGCGTTCTGCGGCAGGAATTTTTTCGGACAACACGCGGATGGCTTTCTGCAGGTCCCTGACCACCTGGTGGATCGCAAGCTGTTCCTGCGAACGGCTCGCATACTGGATGCTCTTATAGCGCGCCAGTGCCTCGGCAATGGATTGCGGCCGGGTCTCGCTGGGGTCCCACAGGTCTACCATGAAGCACAATGCATCCTGCTCCACCCCGTCGCCGAGGAATACCGTCAGCGGCGAATTGGAATAAATGCCGCCGTCCCAATAAGCCTTGCCGTCGATCTCTACCGGCGGGAAGCCTGGCGGCAAGGCCCCGCTCGCCATAATATGCGCTGCCGATATCCGCCCGTTTTTGCTGTCGAATACGACACTCTGCCCAGTATCAATATCCACCGCGCACACGCTGATGCGCATTTTTCCATTATTGAGGTAATCGAAGTCGATGAATTTTTCCAGTGTCGTTTTCAGCGGCGACGTGTCATAAAAACCCATCTCGTTCAAGGGCACGGTAGTATTGATATCCGCACTTGCCCCGACGCGCGGCTTGAAGAAGCCGTCCACGCCGTTCATCAGGGTCCCCAGCGTGGACATCGAATGCGTGAGGTTGCTCAGCGGCGAAAATGCACTCCACCATCCCGCCGTATTCGGCGCCCAGGGCGCCAGGCTATCCCAGAATGCCTGCAACTGAGTCACGCGTGATTCCGGCGGATTACCCGCGATCAGCGCAGCATTGATGGCACCGATAGAGGTGCCGATGACCCAGTCTGGTTCGGTATTTTTTTCGTGTAATTGCTGGTACACGCCCGCCTGGTAGGCGCCTAAAGCGCCGCCGCCCTGCAGGATCAGCACAGTGTTTTGATTTGCCATTTTGTTTCCCTCTGGAATCCCGTCTTTTTTGGTAAATCGCGACCTGATGGATAAGTGTGGCACAAGGAACACACTTGTGAACATAAAAATGTAACGTTAAGTGTATTACGGATATTGTAAATAAATATCGATATACTCCACGCATTAACTCCTGGGCGAACATCCTGACGGCGCACTCACCCGTCGCAAGCATGCGTACAATACCATTTTTCCTATCCTTCTTTGTCCTGCCAATTGACGCAGGCTGCGTCGGTCATGGCGTTTTTCGGCAGCCGCAAAAGTGATGCATCCTCGCCACTGCGGAGCAGCCCATGCGCCCCGGCGTCGGGCCTTTACTCGCAATGCCTTGGGCGCGTAGGAAAATTCCATGAATCCCAGCGAGCCGGTTTCCCGTACAGAAAAAAGCGACGAGCGGTTTCCGCTAATGGGCTTGGCATTGTTGATGACGATGATTTGTTCCGGCTTGGATTTGACCGGTTTGGCGAAGCAGCTGCTAGGGCGGATCATGTGCGCTCCCACTGACGCCAATGCCCTGCTGGATTTATCCATCATTTCGCAGCTTTGGTTTAAGCGCGATATCGGACTCGCATTTCAGGCCCAGGCGCTGAACATACAGCAACTCTATCATTTGCGTACGCAAGGTGCGCCCACGCTGCGCTTGCTTGCCATTATGGCCGAGGGTGATCTGGCGGCGAACACGCCATTGGAATTCCTGGTCGAAGGATCCGACATTTCACTCGACCTCCTATATCTTGGCTCGCACCGGCCTGTACCGTCAGACTTGCCGGCCCACGATCTCGTGTTTGTCGCCGTCGGCGAATCCGACCGCAACCGCGCAGTACTGCATTCAATGGACAGCATCCTGAAAGCATCGGCTAAACCGGTCGTCAATTTGCCGCGACATATCGCGCGCCTGGCCCGCGACAGCGTAAGCCGGCTCCTCCAGTTGCTCCCCGGCGTCGCTAGTCCGGTATCGGCGCGCGTCACCCGGCAGGAATTGCAACAGGCGGCGGATGATTTGCCGGTTTCTGCAATACTCGCCGACGGCAATTTCCCGCTCATCGTCCGCCCCGTCGATTCACACGCGGGCCAGGGACTGATGAAACTGGACGACCGGGCCGCGGTAGCGGCCTATCTGAACATCCAGCATGAAAGTGAATTTTATGCGTCGCGCTTCATCGACTACCGGAGCCGGGACGGCTTGTTCCGCAAATACCGGGTGGTCCTAATTGACGGCAAGGCGTTTGCTTGTCATATGGCGATTTCCGACCGGTGGATGATCCATTACCTGAATGCGGGTATGTCCAGCAGCGCCGAAAAGCGTTTTGAAGAAGCAGAATTCATGGCGAACTTCGATGTCAATTTCGGGCGCCGGCACGGAACCGCGCTGCAGGCAATTGGTGCGCAATTCGGCCTGGAGTACTTGGTCATCGACTGCGCTGAGAGTGTTGACGGCAAATTATTGATTTTTGAGGTCGACAGCGCGGCGGTGGTCCACGCAATGGATCCGGCCGACGTCTTTCCTTACAAGCAAGCGCAAATGCAAAAAATATTTGACGCCTTTCGCCATATGCTCATGGAAAAAGCAGGGCTTGGCAGCAAGAATCCGGATCCGAGGCAATGAGTTCTGCTACCCGGCCGATTAAAATTCGGCTACATTTTCCATATTCCAATGCCAAAGAAAGAATAAGTCGCCAATGCATATCGTCCGAAAATTTTTTCATACCCGTCCGCGCCTGATTTCTGCCGTCATTTTCGGGCTAGCCGTAGGCCTGTGCATTCCGTCACAGGTGAATCCCGTCACCCGCATCCTCTTTGGATGGAATGCTACGGTATGGTCTTATCTTTGCCTGATGGGCTGGCTGATGTCGCACGCGAGCCATGCGAGAATACGTACCATCGCAGAAAAAGAACACCGTGGCGCAATCGCCATCCTGGTGATCATGTCGTTGGCGTCGGTGGCAAGTCTGGCGGCAATTATCCTGGAGCTGTCGGCCATCAAGAACCTGTCGCTCAGCCACAAATTGCTGCACTATGTGCTGACAGGCTCCACCGTATTAGGCTCGTGGTGCCTGGTCGCGGTTTTATTCACCTTCCATTACGCGCTGATTTTCTATAAATCGCACGGCCAGCAGCATTGCCTGCGCTTTCCGGACGATGAACAAAATCCCGACTACTGGGATTTTCTCTACTTCTCCTTCACGATCGCAGTTGCGGCCCAGACTTCCGACGTCTCGGTGATGACGAATTCCATGAGAAAGACCGTGCTTGCCCAGTCCATCCTCAGCTTCCTGTTCAACGTCGCCATCCTGGGATTGACCATCAATATCGCTGCCGGCCTGGTCGGCAGCTAGTAGCTGAAAAATTCTTCCTGAGGACAGGCGCATAAAACCCGGTCGCCAAAAACGGCCGGATTTCCTAATCCACTAAGCTGTGACCTGCGAACGGCCCGATGCTGCTATCAGCGCAGATATTTCGCAAACTCGGCGTCATTCAGCTTGCCGAATATATAACCGTCCGCCAGCAATTTTTTCACCAGGCCATCCAGTTGCTTCAAGGTGTTGGGATGGATTTCATGCATCAAAATAATGCCTCCATTATGTGCCCGCACCGATGAAATGACGTGGTCAAAGAAATTTTCCCGATTCTGCGGCAGCACTCCGCAACTCAACGCCTCTTTCAAGTCGACCACGCCTTTGCGGTCAAATGCCCAATCACACGTATCCACGTGCCAACCCACTATCTTATAGTCGAGCGACTTGAGCAATGCATTCGTTTCGCATGAAGAATTGCCATAGGGATAGCGAAAATATTTTTCCTCTACCGTCTTGGTCAGCACGGCGCTGGTCTTATCCACTTCAAGAGCTTGCTCCGTCGGGGAGATGTCGTGAAAATTCGGGTGGCTCCAGGAATGGTTTCCAATCAATGCATGGCTCGATGCCTGAACCAGCGCCACCAGCTCAGGATGCGCCTGCACCTTTTCCCCTATCATGAAAAATGTTGCGGGAATATTATATTTTTTCAGCACGGACAAGATGTATTCGGTCTGTCCAGGTTCAGGGCCGTCGTCAAAAGTCAGCAGCAGCTTCTTCTCCGGTGGCGCATCCGCAATTTCAGATTCAAACCGGCATTGACGATGCAAGACTTCAGCATCGGTATTCAAGCGCTCTTCCAGTTTTTTTATTCTGTGCTTGCGGGTTATTTGGGACTCTTCCGACGCTGAATGCGTATCGGCTGGTTTGGCCGCTTCCTGAGCATAGGCAAGCGGGAGGCTGGTCAAGGCGCCCAGCAGGCAGGCTGAGATGGCGGTATGCCGGATAGCGGATAGAAATAGAGACATGCTTGAATGCGATATGGTTAACTTGGGGGAAAGGCTTGATACCCCCGGGCGAGGGAAATTGTCGCCAAACCGGGCAGCATATCCGGATTATTGCCTGCTGTCGAAGTTTCTTGCCAGCCCATGAAGGTGAAAACCGCGCTTGACCATGTCCCTGTGCGCGAATCAGCATGCCCGGGATAGGTTTGGGCCAAGCGGCTCTAGCTAGCACATCACCCCAGAATACAGCTCACGCCTGCATCCAATACGCTCAGATCGCGCCTCGTGACCGGCGTGTGGCCGCGCTCCGACGCAACCCGGAACAAGTCATATGAAGTGAATTATCCATTGCACATGGGTCTGGATCACGTATCGCGGCATGCCGGCGCCGCTCCACGCAAGGCCAGGCAGGTGCTCAACAGCAAGAGCATAGGCAACAGATTGAGCCATTGCGACAAGACTCTGGAGACGGTGATGACGCCATACGGCAGTAAAGAGGAGCGCAGTTCCAGCGCAAGCGATTGCACGATTTTTTGCACGGCGAAATCGGTCAGCATCAACAACAAGACATTGACATAACCGTTGACGAAAATATACAGCAGCGGAATAGTCAGCATCACACATGCGAGGCTAAGCCAACCGCCCCAGCTCAACTGCCGCAAACGCCTGCCGTATGCCGGCGCCTCGCGGTCTTGAGCACCCAGCAGTATCAATACGCTAACGCCGAACAATGCCGTGCCTAAAAGTTTGAGACGGCCGTCGGCAGAGTTGATCATGCCGAAAACCAGCACTTGGGTGAAGGCAAACCGCCAGAATCCCCCATTCCGGAACAAGAGCGGCAGCTCATTGCGCGCATGCCGGAAAAAGCCGGCTTTGGATTGGCCGGTCAGATATTTCAATATCAAGAAAACGGCAGTACTGAGCGCAATGGAGGCCAGGGCCTCGCCGCCGACCATGCTCCCCCACAGCACCCGCAATTGGTCGTTGGGAATTTCAACGCCCATCATCGATGCGCCGCCGAGCGTCATCATCTGGCGAGCGCTTGCCAGCGCGCTCAATACAAAAAAAGGCGCTGCGATACATAAAGTGGCGCCCGTCAGCAAGCCGGCGTGCTGCCGAAACAGGCTGAAGGCAGCGCGCCAGATACTAAAATAATTTGGCTTCGGTTCGATGTTCATGTTGGACTCCAGATTGACTCAAAAGCGGGCCCTTGTGGCCGCGGCCGCACACGGCGAGCACCGGCATCGTGCAGAAATCGCTTGTGAAGAACCCCATCCGCCTCGCAACGGACGGGTAAATTTTGGCCGCGCTGCCGGGCAGGCGGCGTCTGCGCTAATGAGCGTCGAACCAGGCCTTGACGCCGGTAGCGCCAAGATTATCGGCGGAGAGCTCGTGACCGCCGACATGCAGGCTTTTGGTCGTTTCCTTGCCGGCATCGATCAGCTTGTTATAGTAGTACTCCATGGTAAACAAAGGGACGATCGGGTCCAGCGTGCCATGGTAGAACTTGGTCGGCGGATGGTTAGCCGGCAGGCCAGGCACGACACACAACGGGCCGGCACAGGTAGCATAGGACGCCGAGATGACCGCCAGCGCCTTCCACACCGAACTGCCGTTGAACGTCACCGCCATGCGACTGGTGTTGTAGCCTCCGCTGGAGATGCCATACGCGTAGCGCTGATTCATGTTGTACTGGCTACCTGCGCCGTAACTGCCGTTCTTGATTTCGTTAAAGAAGTCGTTGAAGAAACTGTAGTCGCAGCTTGCCACATAGGGCGTGATCACATTGGTATGCCAGAACTGGGTCAGTACTGCAGTAGCCGGCGGGTCCGGGGCAAAGGAGGCATATTTATAGCCGGTGCCGGCCGGATTGTCGAGCAGCTCCTGAAAAATTTTTGGCGAGGTGTCCATGCCGAAAGCATTCAGCAATAGCGGATGCGTGGTGAATGGGTCCAGATCGGTCGGCGTGGTGCCATTGTAAAAGAACGCCGTGCGCCAACCTCCGGCGGGCACTGTTCCCTCAGGCACCTGCCAACGCACATGGCGCGGCAAATACACCAGGCCGCACCAATACCAATTGTCGCGCTCCTGATACGTGCAGTTGCTGCCATCGGTACTGCAACGCGCGGCTTCAGCCTTTGGAATATGAACGATGGACAGCGCCATGACGAGCAGCGAGAAAGTCACTGCATACCGGGCTGCATCCTTGGCTTGTTGGACCATTCCGTACCATGCTTTGTTAGATTTCATTTTGTCTCCGATATTGATTGAGAAATTCAACATTTTTTGGAATTTTTATTTTTTAAGGCGGATTTTTCGAAAATTATTCCCCCTTCCTTGCCTCACCGATTTGAAATGCCGCCTTCGATCAGCGCATAGGGACCGTGAACCCATCCGCAATCGGCTTGGCGGAGCAACCGTCATGCTCAAGACGCATCCGGAGAGGGGCGCTGTCCTGCATACCGCCGCCCCGCTCTTGGTGAAAATTATTGCACCGAGATATTCTTGTTGGTCAGGCTGGCATCGAAGATCAATTTCTTCGGCCACGCCGGCCACGCGACGCCCAGCGCGGCATTGTTAGGATCGCCGTTGGCGACGAATGCAGCGACGGTGTTCATCATTGCGCTTGATAAGTCCAGGCGGCCCGGCTTATTGGCCGTGCTGTTGACTGCATTGGAGAATACGGATGGTCCGAAATTACCGAAGATGAAC
>DATHMC010000096.1:0-5789 GCA_035487495.1 Undibacterium sp. | reverse complement strand
ATCAAAAGCTTGGGTTCGCACGCAATCGCCATCGCGATCATCACGCGCTGCTGCTGACCGCCCGACATCTGGCTGGGAAACGCGTCGATCTTGCGCGACGGATCGGGAATGCCGACTTCTTCCAGCAACTCTATCGCGCGCTGGCGCGCCTGCTTGGCGTCCATGCCCATATGCAGGCGCAATACTTCGGCGATCTGGAAACCTACCGTGAACACCGGGTTCAGCGAAGTCATCGGCTCCTGGAAGATCATCGAGATTTCCTTGCCGCACAAATCGCGCCTTTCATCGATGCTCAGCTCCAGCAGGCTGCGGCCCTCAAACATGATCTTGCTGGTCGGCGCAATGCTGGACGTATCGGGCGGCAACAGGCCCATGATCGCCAGCGAACTGACGGACTTGCCGCTGCCGGATTCGCCCACCAGCGCCACCGTGGAGTCGCGCGGAATTTCAAAGGAAATGCCTTTGACGGTTTCTACGCTTTCCTTTTTATTGATGCGGAAGCTGACGCGCAGATTTTCTACTTTTAACAATGTATCTTGGCTCATGGTATATCCTTATTTCAGCTTGGGGTCGAGCGCGTCACGCAATGCATCGGTGAACAAGGAGAATGCCGTAACCAGCACCGCCATTGCCGCCGTCGCCGCGACCAGTTGCCACCATTTGCCCAGTATCAATTCATTCTGCGCTTCGTTCAGCATGCTGCCCCACGACACCACGCCGACCGGCACGCCAAAACCGAGGAAGCTCAGGATCACCTCGGATTTGATAAAACCCACCACCAGTATCGATACCTGCACCAGCGCCACATGGCTGACGTTGGGGAAGATGTGTACAAACATCTTGCGCAGGTTGGACGCGCCTATCGCGTCGGCTGCCCACACGTATTCGCGCGCCTTGTGTTTCATGTATTCGGCGCGGATCAGGCGGAAAGGGCCGGTCCAGCCGGTAAACGCCAGGATCAGGATGATCGTGGTGATGCCTTTTTGCTGCAGCACCGCAGCAACCGCCAGGATCAGCAGCAGGTAAGGGATGGACGTGAATATGCTATAGAACCAGTTGAAGAAGTCATCGATGCGGCCGCCGAAATAACCGGCCGAAGCGCCGAAGACGGTGCCCAATAAGGTCGCCAGGAAGGCCGCAACCAGGCCCACCACGATGGAGGTCTCGGCGCCCTTGACGGTTTTTTTGATGATGTCGTGCCCCCACTTGTCCGCGCCAAAGGGCAGGGTGGTTTGTTTTTCCAGTACGGTGGCTTTGCCGGCCTTGGCCAGTTCGGCATTGATCTCGGCCATTTCCTTGGCCAGCGGATCGGGGATACCGTAGTCATTCACGACTGGCGGCGATGCGTGATTCGGCTCCTTGCGCAATTCACGGAGAATATCCTTCAACGGGTCCAGCGGATTTTCCGGAGGCGGCGCCTCCGCGGCCACCTTGCCGGCGCCGCCCGCGTCTGCGCCGACAAATGTCGGCGGCGCATAGCTGACGGCAATTTCCTGTTCCCAGTCGCCGGCGATGACGCCGGTGGCGGACAAGACCAGTGTCACCAGGAAGGCGATCACGATGCCCATGGCGACCATTGCCACTTTGTCGGCGCGCAAGCGGCGCCAAGCCAATGCCCAGAGGCCTGGGGAAATTTGTGTTGATGTTGTTGACATGTGTGATCCTTATTTCAACTGTACGCGTGGATCAACCGCCTGATACAACAGATCGGTCAATAGATTGAATAACATGGTGGCTGCTGCGACGTAGACGGTAATCGCCTTGATCACAGGGAAGTCACTACGTTCCACGGCGAGAATCACTTCGCGGCCTATGCCTGGAATGGAGAAGAAGCGCTCAATCAGGAAAGCGCCGATCAACAGGGCGGGCAGGTTGGACATCACATGAGTGATGATGGGGATGGACGCATTGCGCAATACGTGCACCCATTTCACACGTCTTTCGGACACCCCTTTGGCGCGCGCGGTCCGTACATAATCCTGATTGACTTCATCCAGCACGAAAGTACGGAACAGGCGCAGGCTGGGGGCCACGCCGACTGCCAGCGCAATCAGGATAGGCAATGCAGAATATTTGAACAGGTTTTCGGCAAAATTGTCGCCCCATCCCTGTACCGGGAACAGACCGAATTTATAGGCGAACACATACTGGCCGACGATGATATACACCAGGATGCTGACAGACATGCCCATGGTGCAGGCAATCATCACTGCGCGGTCGGTCAGGGTGCCGCGTTTGAATGCAATCGCCAGCGCCAGCGCGATGGCAACCAGGGTCTCTATGATCGTCAACGGCACCAGCACGGTAAATGAAGGCCCGAGGCGGGTGGCGATGATGGACGAGACCGCTTCGCCGGTGCTCCAGCTGGCGCCGAAATCAAAGGTCACGATCTGCTTGATAAAAATCCACAGCTGCACATAGTAGGGCTGGTCTATTCCCAGTTGCTTGCGGATGTTCGCAATCATTTCGGGATTGGACATCTTGCCTGCCAGGATATAGGCCGGGTCGCCGCCGACCCAGTTAAACAGGATGAACACCAGCACGATGACACCGAGCATGGTGGGTGCCATTTGCCATATGCGGCGCAGGATATAGGCTGTCATTGGATACTCTCTTGATTTCTATTGAGGCTTGTTGATGGCATCTCTGCGGATGCTGCGAATTTGATCTGCATATGGCGGTTATTTGCGCTTTTCGATATCAAAGAACATCCATTCGCCATAGATGATGGGATGTTTTTTGTAGCCTATGACCCTGGGGTGGGCCAGCATGCTCCTGTAGCGGGCAAAGCCTATCAACTGGGCCGCATTCACTTCCATGACGCGCGCCATCTTGTGGTACAGCAGGTCGCGTTCAGGGCCGGGCGGCAGTTTTTGCGACTCGACGTACAATTTGTCGTATTCGGGAATCTTTACGCAGCCGTTATTGTTCTGGCCGGTATTGGGACCGTAAAACAATTGCATGAAGTTGTCGCCGTCCGGATAGTCCGCCAGCCATGGCGCATTGCGCGTTTGCAGCTGGCAGGCTTTTTCCGCCTTCAGCAATTCGGTAAATTGCAGCATGTCCTCTTTCATCCTGACACCGATGGAGTCATAGGACTTCTTCCATACTTCAGTCTGCAACTTGCCTACCGGGCCGGAGCGCGCGCTATAGCGAATTTCCAAGGGCTTGCCGTCGGGCAGGGTGCGATAGCCGTCGGCGCCCTTCTTGTAGCCGAATTTGTCCAGCAGCGCATTGGCGGCAGCCGGGTTGTATTGAATGCTGCTATGGTAGTTGGGGTCATGTCCGATCACGCCTGGCGGGATCGGGTAGTTCAGCGCGACGGCGTTGCCGTTGTACACAATCCTGATCTCTTCATCGATGTTATGCGACATCGCAAAGGCGCGGCGCAGCGCAATCTTTTCCTTGCTGAAACCGCCCAGCACCGGATCCTGCATGTTCCAGTAGTAGTAGGTCACTTCAGGATCGGGTATGCGGGACAGTAGGATGCCTTTCTTTGCCAGCTCGGGCTTCAGTTTGCCGTCATTCAAGGCTTGCGGGGCCAAAGGGCCCTCCAGTTCGAAGATGTCGATCTCATCATTTTGAAATGCCAGCCAGCGCGACTGGTCTTCCAGCATCACGCTGATTTCAACCCGCCCTATCTGCGGCATGCGCTTGCCCTTCATCGCAGCCACGATTTTTTGATCTTCAGGATCGGCGCTGGCCTGGAAATCCCATATGTAGCCACGGAAGTCAGGGTTGGCCAGCAAGACTATCTTGGAGCCGCGCACCCACTCGTTAAGCGCTACCGTATAGGGGCCGGTGCCTACCGGATGGTCCAGCACCGCTCCCTGCACATCTGCGTATTTCTCTACAACTTCCCGGGCCATTGCCCCGGTCGGGTTGTGCGCCAGGATTAGCCCCATATTGAAGTCGGGCTGGGTCAAGTGTATGCGCAGCGTATATTTGTCCAGCAATTCCAGGCCCGCGACTTTGGCGTCATAGTCGAACTTGTTGGTTTTCTTGGCCTGCTTGGCCAGGTCGTCCAACCCGACGATCTTTCCTTCAAACAGCCAGGTATGCGGGGACGCCAGTTTAGGATCGAACAGGCGCTTAATGCTGTACACGTAGTCCGCCATCGTCAGTTCGCGCTTTTTCCCGCCGAAGACCGGATCCGGCGTGAAGTAGATGCCTTTTTTCAGCCTGATCGTATAGGTCTTGGCGTCGGCGGATATTTCAGGCAAGGATTCAGCCGTCCTCGGCACCAGTTTGACCGGCGAAGCCAGGTAGTCGTACGAGTACAAGGTCTCAAAAACCGTATAGTTGATGCCGGCGGTATACAAATCCCGGGTTACGGCAGGATCAAAGCCGGTTTCGGCCACATTGAAGACCCATTTCAGCACTTTATCCGGATCGGCCGCATTGCCGGCTGGTGCTGCCATAGCATTTGGGCCCATTGCGCAGCCCACCAGGCCTGCCAGCAAGGCTGTGCGGGCAAAGCGCACAAAGTGCGCCGTGCGGAGGAAGTGTTTGGATAAAAGGCGTGACTTCATTGTTAAATGATCCCCTGTGCAGGATGATGTAAGTGCGGATTTGATAGTGTGTGCAAATTTACACGAAAGAACTCGCCGGTATTTGATTGTTTTAATTCGGCGAGTTCCCGGTAGTGGTCGATTTAGTGCTTGTCGACGTCCAGGTAGGCCCAGTCCGCATGCAGGATAGGATGCTTTTTAAAACCCTTGACCCATGGACGAACCAACCAGCTGCGAATCCGGGTGGTGTGCATGATCCACGGCGTATCCGCCTCCATCTGGCGGTTCATTTGTACGTAGAGCTTGTTGCGCTCTGCGCCTAGGGGCAGGGAGATGGCTTTCTTGTAGAGCGCGTCGTAGGCAGCGGATTCGTAACAGGCATGATTGCCCTGGGCTGCCTTGGGCCCGTATAACAACTGCAGGAAATTTTCGCCGTCAGGAAAATCTGCATTCCAGGCGGCGCTCCACATTTGCAACTGGCAGTTGGTGCCCGCTTTCAGGTTGTCGGCGAAATTGCCGACATTAAAATCCACCTTGATGCCTATCTTGTCCAGGCCGCGTTTCAGAATTTCCGACTGGACCTTCTTCTCGCTTTGGGCTTCCGTGGTCTTCTTGATCAGCAAAGGTGAGCCATCGGGCATGGTGCGATAGCCGTCGGCGCCGCGCTTGTAGCCGAAGTGATCCAGCAGCTTATTCGCGAGATTGATGTCGTACTGGACGCTGCTGCGATAGCCGGGATCATAGCCGACCACGCCGACCGGGATGATCATTTCATCCTTGATCGCCTGGCCCAGCCGCATCTGCGTAATCTCGTCCTCATTGTTGTAGGCGAGGGCGATTGCACGGCGTAGCGCAATTTTTTCCTTGGTATACCCGCCGATCACCGGATCGCGCATATTGAACAGGCTGAAGGTAATTCCGGCATCGGCAACCCGGTTCATGCGAATGTTCTGGCTTAAGAAGCTGGGCTTCAGTTTGTCGCCGTCCAAGGCGCTCGTGGCGGCAATCTGCGGCATCTTGTCCAGATCCAGCTGGCCGTCCTGGAAAGCCAACCAGCGTGATTGTTCTTCTTCTATGATGCTGATTTCGACGCGGCCGACCTGCGGCATCTTCTTGCCCTTCATATCCTTGACGATCTGCTCATCCCAGGCGCTGCCGGTGGACTGGAAGTCCCAGGTATAGCCGCGATATTCAGGGTTGGCCACCAGCGTGATCTTACTGCGCGGCAGGTACTTTTCTATCATGTAGGGGCCAGTGCCGACCGGATGCAGGCCGGTT
>DATHMC010000095.1:0-5305 GCA_035487495.1 Undibacterium sp. | reverse complement strand
ATGGTGGGCGCCACCGGCTCCGGCAAATCGACGACATTGGCGGCGATGGTAGGCTATCGCAATGCCAACAGCTACGGTCACATCCTGACCGTGGAGGACCCGATAGAGTATGTGCACCCGCACGGCAACTGCATCGTCACGCAGCGCGAAGTGGGCATAGACACGGAAGACTGGGGCGCCGCCTTGAAAAACTCTTTGCGCCAGGCCCCCGACGTGATCCAGATCGGCGAGATCCGCGACCGCGAGACCATGGATTTTGCGATCGCCTTTGCGGAGACCGGCCATTTGTGCCTGGCGACCCTGCACGCGAACAGCGCCAACCAGGCCCTGGACCGTATCATCAACTTCTTCCCGGAAGAAAGACGCGCGCAGTTGCTGATGGACTTGTCGCTGAACCTGAAGGGTGTGATCTCGCAGCGCCTGGTTCCGATAAAAGGCAAGAAGGGGCGCTGCGCCGCGGTCGAGATCTTGCTCAATACCCCGTTGATTTCCGACCTGATCTTCAAAGGCCATGTGCATGAGATCAAGGAGATCATGAAGAAATCGCGCGAACTGGGCATGCAGACTTTTGACCAGGCGCTGTTCGATTTGCATGAGGCAGATATAATCACTTATGAAGATGCCTTGCGCAATGCCGACTCGGTCAATGAGTTGCGGCTTGCCATCATGCTACAGGGCAAGGATGCAAAAGACCGCGATCTCAGTGCAGGAACCCAACATTTAGGAATAGTATGAGCACATTGGACTTTACGGCAAACAGCCTGCAGGGTAGCCCGGTAGACTTGAAGCAATACCAGGGCAAGGTATTATTGATCGTCAACACTGCCAGCAATTGCGGTTTTACGCCGCAGTACAAGGGCCTGGAAGAGGTCTACCAGCAGTTCAGGGACAAGGGCGTCGAAGTGCTGGGCTTCCCGTGCAACCAGTTCGGCCACCAGGAGCCGGGTAGCGCGGATGAAATCGGCGCCTTCTGCGAAAAGAACTATGGAGTGACGTTTCCGCTGTTTGAAAAGATCGACGTCAACGGCAGCAATGCCCATCCGCTGTACAAGCACCTGAAAGCCAAGGCCCCCGGCCTGCTGGGCAGCGAAGCGATCAAATGGAATTTCACCAAGTTCCTGGTGAAGAAGGACGGCACCGTGTTCAAGCGCTATGCGCCTGCCACTGTGCCCAAGGAATTGATCGCAGACTTAGAGAAACTGCTGGCGGAATAGTCACTGAAGTTTTTTCCACGACGCTGCCTGGGTGACCGGGCAGCTCTCATATCAGCCCCAGCAGCTTCAGCGCAAGCGGCAGCAGCAAGGCAGTCAGCAAACCCGATATCCCCATCGCCAAGCCGGCGAACGCCCCCATCTCTTCACTAAACTGGAACGCCCTGGCTGTGCCTATGCCATGCGCGCTGACACCCAGCGCAAAGCCGCGCACGATGTCATCCTCTATCTTCAGCAGGTTCAACAGTCCGCGCGCCATCGTCGCCCCCAATATCCCGGTCAGCATCACCAATACCGCCGTCAGAGAAGGCAGGCCGCCTATCTTTTCGGCGACGCCCATCGCGATTGCCATCGTCACTGATTTCGGTGCTATCGACAATATGGTTGCCGGTGTTGCGCCCAACAGCCAGGCCAGCCCCATCGCCGTTGCAATCGCCGCCGCACTGCCGACCAGCGAACCGATCAGGAAGGCAAACCAATTGCGCCGCAATTTATTCACTTGCTGATACAGCGGGATCGCCAGCGCCACAGTGGCGGGACCAAGCAGAAAATGGACGAACTGCGCACCCTCAAAGTAGGTCTTGTAAGAGGTGCCGGTCAAGCTCAATACCAGCACCAGCATCGCAACGGCGAGCGCCACCGGATTGGCCAGCGAATTGAATTTTGTCTTTGCGTAGATCGCGTAGGCCAGCTGGTAGGCGATCAGCGTGGCGGTCAATCCCAGCAGCGGCGACGCCGCCAGGTAGACCCAGATATCCGTCAGGCGCCCTGTCATTTCTGCAGCCAGCGCACAACCAGTGCAGTGACGACGATGGAAACCGCAGTGCTGGCCAACAGCGCCACCGCCAGCGGCAGCCATTCGGCCAACACCTGCCGGCCCAGCACCATGATGCCTACGCCCGCAGGGATAAACAACAGGGAAAGGTGCTTCAGGAATTCCTGCACGGTAGGCGCCAGTTTTTGCGCCATGTCTTTTCTCAGGATCAGGAAACAGAACAGCAGCAGCATGCCTATCACCGGGCCGGGAACCGGCAGCCCGAACAGATGCGCAAGCCCCTCGCCCAGGCTCTGGAAGATCAGCAAGATGGTGAACGTTTGTATCATCTACTCAAGTTGTCGTTCTCAAATTAATATAAAAGCGGCCCATCCTTCAAATTACATCGGCTTGATTTGGTGTTGAAGTTGTCTTTGACGTTCATCCGCTGGGGACGCAGCATTTTGTGCGTTACAGAAAATGGATCAGAAACAGACGTTGTCTGAGCGAAGCGAGTTTCGGCTGTTTCCCATTTTCTGTAACGCACAAAATGTGATGACGCTATGCGTCATCACCCAAAGGGCAAGTCTGCGGTCGCCTTCTTTTTGCTTACTTTTTTCTTGGGGCCGCCTAGGTGGCGAAGCAAGAAAAAGTAATTCGTTGGACTATAGTCCAACCTATCGGGCTACCCTCGACCAGCGACCCAAAATTTACTCAACAATCTCAGAACAAGCTCGACATCATCGCACTAATGCCTGATCCACCAACTCTATCCAATGCCTGACCGGCACCTCAGTCCCCGACTGCAGATGCGTCAAACACCCAATATTCGCCGACAGGATCATGTCCGGCTTGGTATCGAGCAGGTTGCGCAGTTTATTGTCGCGCAACTGGTAAGACAGTTCGGGCTGCAGCACCGAATAGGTGCCGGCAGAGCCGCAGCACAGGTGGCTGTCGGCGCATAGCTGCACGTCAACACCGGCGCTGCGCAGCAAACTTTCGACCTTGCCGCGTATCTGCTGCCCATGCTGCAGCGTGCAGGGAGGGTGCCATACGATGCGCTGGCTGATTTTGCCGGCCAGCTTGTCCGCCAGTTCCGCCTCAAATTGCGGCAGGACTTCGCACAGGTCTTGCGTCAGCGCCGAGATGCGCGCGGCCTTTTCCGCATACGCGGCATCGTGCGCGAGCAGATGCCCGTATTCCTTCACCATGGCGCCGCACCCCGAGGCGGTCATCACGATGGCTTCCGCGCCTGCCTCGACCAGCGGCCACCAGGCATCGATATTGCGGCGCATGTCGTCCAGCCCCGCCTCCTGCTGATTCAGGTGATGGCGTATCGCGCCGCAACAACCGGCTTTGGGGGCGACGATCAATTGCACACCCAGAGCATCCAGCACCCTGGCAGTCGCCGCATTGATATTCGGCGCCATGGACGGCTGCACGCATCCGTCCAGCAGCAGCATCTTGCGCGCATGTCCGGTCTGCGGCCAGGCGCCTGCAGGCTGTGCCAGCGGCACCTTGTTCTTCAGCGCTCTCGGCAGCAAGGGCCTGAGCATCTGCCCGGCTTTCATGGCGGGCGTGAACAGCCATTTGCGCGGCAGCAACTCATACAGGGCCTTGCGCTGGATGCCTTGCGCCATCGTGCGCGGCACCTGCTCATCGACGACCTTGCGGCCTATATCCAGCAGGCGGCCATACTGCACGCCCGACGGGCAGGTGGTCTCGCAATTACGGCAGGTCAGGCAGCGATCCAGGTGCAACTGCGTACTGGCGGTCGCCGGCTTGCCCTCCAGCACCTGCTTGATCAGGTAGATGCGGCCGCGCGGGCCGTCCAGCTCATCGCCCAGCAATTGATAGGTGGGGCAGGTCGCCGTGCAAAAGCCGCAATGCACGCACTTGCGCAGGATCTGGTCCGCCTCCTGGCCTTCGCGGGTATTTTTAATGAAATCGGCGAGATTGGTTTGCATGATCAGAAGTCTTTATACATACGGCCAGGATTGAATATGCCCGCCGGATCGAATGCGCTTTTCAGCTTATAGTGGATTTTTGCGATTGCCGGAGCCAGCGGTGTAAACACCCCCGACTCTTTGTCGCCACCGCGAAACAGCGTGGTATGACCACCCGCCTTGGCGACTTCGGCACATATCGCCTGCGGGTCCATATCGCTGAACAGCCAGCGCTGCGCCCCGCCCCACTCTATCAGGGATTTTCCCTTCAGCATCAATGGCGGCGTGGTGGCCGGCACCGACAGGCGCCACAGGGCGCGATTCTCATCCTGCGTAAAAAAGTCGTGCGTGTGCTCGCGCAACGAGGCCCAATATGCGTCGGCATGTTCCACCGCCTCGCCGCCCAGTCTCTGTTTGGCGGCCCGCACCGCGGCTTCCGCGCCGGACAGCCGCAGCATCAGCCGCCCTACGTGCCAAGCGCTGGCCGAGATGGGCAAAGGCTGCCCGCCCCATTGGTTCAGGCGCGACAGCGCATCGGTCTCCGACAACGCAAACACCAGCGTCGTTTCTGCAAAGGGTTTCGGCAATACCTTCAGCGACACTTCCGTGATCAATCCCAGGCTGCCCAGCGAACCGGTCAACAAGCGCGATACATCGTATCCGGCCACATTCTTCATCACCTGGCCGCCGAAATGGAGCAAATCGCCCCGCCCATCCAGCAAGGCCGCACCGAGGACAAAATCGCGTACGGCGCCGGCCGTGGCGCGGCGCGGGCCGGACAAACCGGCTGCCACCACGCCGCCTATCGTCGCGCCGTCGCCAAAATACGGCGGCTCAAATGCCAGCATCTGCTGGTGCTGCTCCAGCGCTACTTCTATTTCGGCCAGCGGCGTGCCGCAGCGCGCAGTGATCACCAGTTCGGTCGGATCATACGCAACAATGCCGGCATAGGCGCGGGTATCGAATACCGTGCCGCGCGGTGTCTGTCCGTACCATTGCTTGCTGCCGCCGCCCCGTATGCAGAGCGCGGTGTTATCCGCGCCGGCCGCCAGAATGCGTTGACGCATTTGTTCCAGTATTTGTTCCATGTCGCTATCCATCATTCGCGTTAAAAACGCGGCAAGTCGGCAAACTTCAATGTACCGCGTTTCACGTGCATGCGTCCGTATTCCGCACAACGGTGCAGCGACGGAATCGCCTTGTCCGGGTTCAGCAGGAATGGGGTGTCGAACGCGCGCTTCACCGCAAAGAAGGCTTCCCGCTCGGTGTCGGAAAACTGCACGCACATGGAGTTGATTTTTTCTATGCCGACCCCGTGCTCGCCGGTGATGGTGCCGCCGACCGCAACGCACAGTTCCAGTATCTCGGCGCCGAATGATTCAGCGCGGTGAAAT
>DATHMC010000094.1:0-19873 GCA_035487495.1 Undibacterium sp. | reverse complement strand
TCAAATTGCCGATGACTATCGGCGATTTATTCAGGTGGATGGTCTTGATCGGCAACCGGCTCACGCCTTCCGGCAGCGCATCCGCCTTGCTGAACATCCGGGTCCGTATGCTGGCCGCATCCAGTGTGAATAACTCGCTGGGGTCCTGCGTCAAATCCCATGCGATCACTTCATTTTTATTTTGCGGATGCGAGGCCAAGGGCCACATCGCGGTGATGCAGCCGCGTTCCACCGGAATCATGCCGGACACGTGCAGGAAGGGCTTGCGCGCCGGCGCGCCTATTTCTGCCGATACGCGCTCTTTCTTGTGCAGGGCCAGGCAAAAATCGAACAGCTTGGGCTGGCGCTGCCGTATCAGGCGGGCCAGCGCGATCGTGGCGCGCACATCCGACAATGCATCATGCGCGGCTTCATGCGCCAGGCCGTTGGCGGCGCTCAGGTGTTCCAGTTTGAAGCTGGGTCGGCCGTCTTCATGCGTGGGCCAGTTGATGCCTTCCGGCCTCAGCGCGAAGGTGGTGCGCACCATATCCAGGATATCCCAGCGGCCGCACTGGTTTTGCCACTCGCGCGCATACGGATCGATCAGGTTGCGCCAGAACATGAAGCGCGTGATTTCGTCATCAAAGCGTATCGTGTTATAGCCCACGCCTATGGTGCCGGTTTGAGAAAAAGCCTGCTCGATCAGGGCCGCGAACTGGTACTCCGGGATGCCGCGCTGCAGGCAGGTTTGCGGCGTGATGCCGGTGATCAGGCAAGCTTCGGGACTGGGCAGGAAATCCGGCGCCGGCTGGCAGTACAGCATGAAGGGCTCGCCGATTTCATTCAGGTCCGCATCGGTGCGTATCGCGGCAAATTGCGACGGGCGGTCGCGCCGCGCCTGCGCGCCGAAGGTTTCGTAGTCGTGCCAAAGAAAGGTATGCTGGGACATGGAATTCGCTTAACAATAAGATGTGCGGGAGTGTAGCTGGCAGCGGGCGTCTTGCCTATACCCGATCTTCCAGGTAGCGCCTGCTGCGGAAATAAATCAGCAAAAAGACCACGATGGACAACATGATTCCCATCGTGATCCAGAAGCCCGACGCATGCTTGAGCAAAGGCATGACTTCAAAATTCATGCCGAAGATGCCAGTGATCAGCGTCAACGGCATGAACAGGGCGGTGATTACGGTCAGCGTGCGCATGATTTCGCTGGTACGATGCGCCATCGCGGCAAAGTGGATTTGTACTGCAGACTCCAGCGAGGCCTCCAGCCTGCGCGCATGATTCAGCACGCGGCTGATATGTTCGATCACGTCGTTGATCCGCACCAGCAGCAAATCCTTGGCCCGGCTATTGCCGTCATGGGTGTCGAAGATATGGTCGCGCAACTCCTGCATGGCGTCGTGCTGTTCTTCGCACAGGCTGTCCAGCTTGCGCAACTCTATGCGCGAATCCAGCAGCGCCAGCCAGTTGTTGAAAGGGCGGCGCGGGTCCAGCAGCGCATGCTGCCAGCGATCCAGTTGCTGTGTCAGCGGCTGGCGCAATTCCAGGTACTGGTCCACCATTGCATTCAGCAAACGCAGCATCAATTCTTCCGGCGAGGTCGGCAGGCGGCTGGAGTGTGTGCTGCCGTCGGCCTTGGCTCTATACTCCAGCAGACGGGCGCGGGTGTTTTCTATGGTGCGGCTGCTGCTCGAACGCACGGTCACCAGCGCCTTGTTCACCAGTAAGAAAGAAACCGGCTGGGTCGCCAGTTTGCTCAGCGCGGCCGGCATCCTGCGTTTCAGCACATCGGCGGCATCGCCGGACGGTTTCGGCGCAGCTTCGCCGTTCAGCGCCAGCTTGCGAAAGACCACCATTTCATAATCCCGGGTGGAGTCGAAATACGAGGGATGGGCCAGGTTGGTGACGTCCCGCAAATGCAGGTCATACACATGGGTGCCGGTAATGCGCGCGACTTTCTCGCGCCACGCCTCGGGATCGGCGCTAACCTCGTCATGGCAGGTGTCCAGCCATAAGAAACCGCTGCCGGCGAGGTCGGGGCAGGCCGGCAGCTCGGCAGGATTCAGCGCTACCTGGGCGTCGTTAATGTACAGGATGTCCATAGTGGTTGCGATGTTTGAAGATGGACCACACCGCGCACAGTGAAGCGATGCAGATGAGGCCGATGACCGCCTGCGCTATCAAGGGCAGTGCGATCGCGGTAAACCAGCTGCCGCTCAGGACCACCAGCAGCAAGGTCGCCAGCAGCCTGCCGATTTCCAGCTGCAGGTAAGGGCGGCGCTGCTCCATCAGGCCGCCGACTATCCACAAGCCGGCCACCAGCCACACCGCGTAGGCCAGGCCGGCGGTGAGTGAAACGTCTTTATACGCGTTGAGGAAGTGCGTGGTGACTTGCAGGATCAGCACAAACTGTACCAGGCAATACCACATGCGCGCGCCGCTCAAAGGCGGATCGTATCGCGGGCGATGGATGTCGAAGGCTGGGGATGGGTAGGCGGCGGCAACGTCCGCCGGCCGCCAGCCGGGCGGGCGGAACCAGATCTGCAGCTTATCTATCCAGCGCCGGGCGCGCCAGGCGTCCAGCGCTACCGCCTTATAGACCTCCAGGTTGGCCCATAGCGGATTCCAGCTGCGCAAGGGGCTGCGGGTGCCGTATACCACCGGGTGCTCATCCATCTCGTCGATGAAGGTGCCGAACAGTCGGTCCCACAGGATCAGGATGCCGCCGTAATTCTTGTCCAGGTAGATGTCATTCACCGCATGGTGCACGCGATGATTGGACGGCGACACAAACACGTGGTCGAACCAGCCCAGCTTGCCGATCTGCTGCGTATGCACCCAGAACTGGTACAGCAGGTCGATCAAGGCAATGACGATGAAAACTTCGACCGGGTAGCCGAGCAGCGCCAGCGGCAGGTAGAAGATCCAGCCCAGCAGCGAACCGGTGCTGGTTTGCCGCAGCGCCGTGCTCAGATTGTATTCTTCACTCTGATGATGCACCACGTGCGCGGCCCACAGCACCGCGGTTTCATGTCCCATGCGATGCAGCCAGTAGTACATGAAGTCATACAGCAGCAGGCCGGATACCCAGACCCAGACGCTGCCTGCCGGTAGTTTGAACAGCGACCAGTGGGCATACACCCAGGCATAGATGCCGACCGCCAGCACTTTCAGGAACACGCCGACAATCTGGCTCATGACGCCCAGGCTCAGGCTGTTCAAGGTGTCGCTTACGCGATAGGTGTAGCGCCGGCGCTTGATGCCGACGATCAGTTCTATCGCAATCAACAGAAAAAAGACCGGGCTGGCCAAGGTAATGATTTTTTCTTGCATGATGTGTCGCTGGCCTGATGGAGGACGAACGTTGGCGGGAAGGCGCTGCTAGGGCGCCGGCGGACGGGCTTTAACCGAATTGGCGATGCACCACAGCGCTGGATAGTAGGTGCCCAGAATCAGCAGAGCGGAGTAGGGCAAAGGCGCGTGGAAGCGGTTATATGCCAGCAGGGTATCGGACAGCATGAACAGCAAGCCGCCGATGGCCGCCGCCTTGCTGGCCGGCGTCTGCAAGGCGAGATGACGCGCGACGGCCTGTGCAGCCATCGTCAGCAGGCACAGCACATAGGCCAGCACCGGCATGCGCAGCGCAGCGCTCAAGCCGGGCCACAGGATCCACAGATTCACCGCGCCCAGCAGGCCGACGACCAGGAACACCAAGGGCTTGCCAAACAAGCGGCTGTCACTAGCGAAAGCGCGCAAAAAGCACAGGTGCGCGCACAGGAAGCTGCCCAGCCCAAACAGGAAGCCGCCGGCCAGCACGCTGCGCGGCAGCATCAGGAACACGTCGCCGGCCAGCGAGAATACGATGCCCAGCATGATTGCCGAGCGATAGCGCGCACTGATTGCCGGCCGGCTGTTCCATGTCAGGCCAAGAATCAGCAGCGTCGTCAGCGGCTTGAAGCAATAGTGCAGCCAGATCGTCTGGTCTGGCGCACCGGCCCCATACAGGGCCAGGCCGGCGCAGATCGCGATCAACAGCGTCTGCGTGCGCAAACTGGATGCTGTCGACGCCGATGCGGCTGGCACTAGTGCGGTCATGAATTATGCTTGAGCAAGCGAGCGACGTCGCGTGCAAAGTAGGTCAGGATGCCATCGGCGCCGGCCCGCTTGAACGCCAGCATGGATTCCATCATCGTCTTGTTATGGTCCAGCCAGCCGTTTTGCGCGGCGGCCTTGATCATCGCGTATTCGCCGCTGACCTGGTAGGCGAAGGTAGGCACCCTGAATTCATCCTTGACCCGGCGTACGATATCCAGATAGGGCATGCCGGGCTTGACCATGACCATATCCGCGCCTTCGGCCAGGTCCAGCGCCACTTCGCGCAAGGCTTCGTCGCTATTGGCCGGGTCCATCTGGTAGCTGGCTTTGTCGCTCTTGCCCAGGTTGGCCGCGGAACCCACGGCGTCGCGGAAAGGGCCGTAGAACGCAGAGGCATACTTGGCCGAATACGCCATGATGCGGGTATGGATGAAGTTATTGGTTTCCAGCGCATGGCGGATGGCGCCTATGCGGCCGTCCATCATATCGCTGGGGGCCACGATGTCGACGCCGGCCTCTGCTTGCACCAGCGCCTGCCTGACCAGCATTTCTGTGGTTTCGTCGTTCAGTACGTAGCCGTCTGCATTCAGCAGGCCGTCCTGGCCGTGGCTGGTATACGGATCCAGTGCGACGTCGGTCAGGATGCCCAGTTCAGGGAAGCGGCTCTTCAATTCCCTGACCGCGCGCGGAATCAGGCCCTTGGGATTGGTCGCCTCGACGCCGTCGGGCGTTTTCAGCGAAGGATTGATCGCAGGGAAGAGTGCCAGCACCGGGATGCCCAGAGCGACGCAATCTTCCGCCACCTGCAACAACAGGTCCACCGACACCCGCTCTACACCAGGCATCGACGCCACCTTTTCTTTCTGGTTGACGCCTTCAATGACGAAGACCGGATAGATCAGGTCGGCCGGCGTCACAATGTTTTCGCGCATCAGCGCGCGCGAGAAGACATCCTTGCGCATGCGGCGCATGCGTATGGCGGGAAATTGGGCAGATTTTGTATGAGGCATGGCGATACTCTAGGTAAATGCAAAAAATTTAATTCAGGGTAATGAAACTTTTTTACGGATGCAAGCAAGCCCTTGGAAAACTTAGCGCTCTTCTTCCCTAAGCAGGCGCCGGAGCCCTGTTCGGTCCCGCGCATTGTCCTGGCCCATCGCTGTACCGGGTTTTTTGTGGTGTGGCTGCGTGAGTGGAAGAATAAGTCAGACATGCATTCTATCAATGTTGTTAGAAGCAGGTTGGTGCAGGTGCAAAAACTGGTGGCAGCGGGCGATTCGGCACTTTGCCGTGCCTGCGGATATCGCCCCCGTCTATCTGCGGATATTGAGGGGCGGAAGATTATTGCGGGGTTGCGTTATCCGTTTCGGCATCCAGTGCCGGCGCGGCAAGCGGTATGTCCAGGCCCAGCAATTGCTGGATTTTGGCGTCGGCTTCTTCTATGCCTTCGCGTTTCAGCGCCGAGAATAGCTGCACCGTAAACGGGAAGGGCTGGCCCTGCGCATCCACATAGCTG
The DNA here is from genome assembly GCA_035487495.1 of Undibacterium sp. Classification (GTDB taxonomy): domain Bacteria; phylum Pseudomonadota; class Gammaproteobacteria; order Burkholderiales; family Burkholderiaceae_D; genus Undibacterium. The sequence continues at coordinate 14,280 of DATHMC010000094.1, read as the reverse complement.
GATAGCACGGTGCGCGCCAGGCGCAGCGCATTCGCCGAATCGTTTTTGTTCAGCTTGTCGGACTTGGTCAGAATGCAATGGATAGGGCGGCCGGTCGGAGCAAACCATTCCAGCATTTGTATGTCCAGCGCGGTGAACGGGCGGCGGGAGTCCATGATCAGGATCAAGGCCGCCAGCTGGTCGCGCCTTTGCACATAAGCGCCCAGCAATTTATTCCAGTGGTCCTTGGCGGCGCCGGGCACTTCGGCATAGCCGTAGCCCGGCAAGTCGACCAGCAAGGCGCGGATTTCATCGACCTTGGTCTCATCCTTGCGATGTTGGCCTACGTGGGCGCCGCCTATCGAAAAGTAGTTGATATGCTGGGTGCGCCCGGGTGTTTTAGACGCAAAACACAGTTTTTTCTGGTTGCACAGGGTATTGATAGCGGTGGACTTGCCGGCATTGGAGCGCCCGGCGAAGGCGACCTCAGGTACCGTGTTGTTGGGCAAATCGCGCAAATGATTCACGGTGGTAAAAAAGCGGGCTTGCCAAAGGATGGACATAGAAAATAGAAATACGTTAGATCGGGAGGTTCTGATCTGGGTTGCAACACAGATATCTCTTGAAGCAAGAGGGGGACAAAATACGTCCTGACAATATTAAATGGCTGTCAAGAACTTCCCTAATGGAAAAATGCAACAGAAGTAAGCGAAAACGCGATAAAGCTATTGTACAATAAGGGGTTACCTATTGGGCAGTTCTATAAATGGCCGCCCGATCGATGTTTTTGCCTTTTTTGCATCAAAAACGGGCGAAAATATGCTCCATATAGCTGTGTTGTATATATTTGCGTCGCCAACAGGGCAGATTTCCATTATTTAGTCTCAGGGTGTTTGAATGAACCGTGCTTTTTTACCGTTTTTGAAGTCCATCGGCATCGCGATTCTGGCGGTGTCTTCCGTTGCATACGCGAACGAAGAACCTAAAGTCGCCAAGGCAGATCCTGCAAAAGGCGAGGCCTTGTACGCCAACGGCGATGCTACCCGCAATATTACCGCCTGCGTATCCTGCCACGGCGCCGCCGGCAACTCCACCATTTCGACCAATCCCAAGCTGGCCGGCCAGCACCAGGCCTATATTGCCAAGCAATTGGGCGACTTCACGGGCGCGGACCGCAATAACGCGATCATGACCACCTTTGCAAAGGCCATGACGGCGGATGACGTCAAAAACGTCGCGGCATTCCTGAGCGCGCAAAAGCCCAAGGCCGGCGCCGCCAAGAATAAAGACACGGTAGAATTGGGCAAGCAGATCTATCGTGGCGGCATCGCCGAGAAAAACGTTCCAGCCTGTGCCGGTTGCCACAGCCCGAACGGTGCCGGCATCCCCGCCCAGTTTCCGCGTATCGCCGGTCAGCATCAAGACTATACGCATGCACAATTGGTCGGTTTCAGCGCCGGTACGCGCAAAAACAGCATACAGATGACGACCATCGCCAAACGCATGTCTGACGAAGAAATGAAGGCCGTTTCCGATTACGTCGCCGGTTTGAAATAAATCCGTCGGCGAAGGCAAAGAATACAATTGGAGGGGGTGGCGCAAGCCACCCCTTTTTTATTTTCGGACAGGTTTGATATTTGCCGTGAGCGGGTTTGGGCGGGGCGTTCTACAATAGCGGCTGCGAAAAAAAGCTGTATGGAAGAGGCGCACCGCTTGGCAGCAGCTTGCCAGGCGTGCACCCCGCTCGTGCCAGGCTTTAACAATTAGACAGGTTCTCAGAATCTTTAGGTTTCCATGGATATAAGTACTGACGGATTGCAATTGAACACCCGGCGCCGCTGGTTGGCCACTGCAGTGGAATTATTCTCATCAATGCGTTTTGCGATCAGCCTGCTGACCCTGATCGCGATTGCCGCGACTATCGGCACGGTGCTCAAGCAGAATGAGCCTATGCCGAATTACATCAACCAGTTCGGGCCGTTCTGGTTCGACGTGTTCGGCAAGTTGAGCCTGTATGCGGTCTACTCTGCCTGGTGGTTCTTGTTGATCATGGCTTTTCTGGTGCTTTCCACCAGCCTTTGCATTACCCGCAATGCGCCGAAGATGCTGAAGGACATGCGCAGCTGGCGGGAACACGTGCGCGAGCAATCCTTGCGCAATTTCCACCACAAGGCCGAATGGCGTAGCGACGTCACGCGCGGCGAGCTGCTGCAACAACTGACCGCGCACATCGGCAGGGTGGGATACCGCTTCAAGGTCGTGGAAAAAGAGAATGCGACCCTGATCGCGGCCAAACGCGGCGCGGCCAACAAATGGGGTTATATTTTTGCTCACAGTGCGATCGTGATTATCTGTATCGGCGGCATGCTCGATTCCGATATGCCTATACGTTTTCAGCAATGGTTTATGGGCAAGGTGCCTTTTGACGGCAGCGGCGTGATCGCCCAGATCCCGGAAAAACACCGCTTGCCGCTGTCCAACCCAACCTTTCGCGGCAATACGCTGATACCGGAGGGCACCGCCAGCGAGACCGCGATCATCCCGCAGCAAACCGGGGTGCTGATCCAGGACCTGCCCTTCACGATACAACTGAATAAATTCATCATCGAGTATTACTCGACCGGCATGCCCAAGCTGTTTGCCAGCGAAGTGGTGGTCAGGGACCATGAGACCGGCAAGACCTTTCCGGCCACGATCAAGGTCAATGAGCCGCTGATCTACAAGGGTATTGCGGTCTATCAATCCAGCTTTGAGGACGGCGGCAGCCACTTGAAGCTGAACGGCTATCCGATGACGGGCGCCAAGTCGGCGCCGTTCTCCATGTCCGGCGACGTCGGCGGCACTACACCCTTAAAGAACAGCAACGGCAATGACTATACGGTGGAGTGGTCGGGTTTTCGGGCCGCCAATGTGGAAAACATGTCCAAAAATGGCCAGGATGTACGCGCGGTCAACACCAAGCAAAGCTTCAATGAGCAATTAAGTACCGACTTGAACAAGCATCTGGGGTCGGCCGCCAAAAATGCCAACAGCAAGGATCTGAAGAACGTCGGCCCCAGCGTGCAGTATAAATTGCGCGACAAGAATGGACAGGCCAAGGAATTCAATAATTACATGCAGCCCATGCTGATCGACGGCGCCTATATGTTCCTGGCCGGCACCCGCGATACGCCGTCGGAAGCATTCCGCTATTTGCGCATACCTGCCGACGACGACGATAGCGTCGCGGAATGGATGCGCCTGAGGGCGGCGGTGGCCAATCCTGAACTGCGCGCAGTGGCGGCCCAGCGCTATGCCGACCGCGCGATGCCGGACGCCAAGGACCAACTGCAAAAATTGCGGGAGCAATTGGCAGAATCCTCCAAGAAGGGCTTGTCGATATTCGCCGGCGACGGCCAGTCGTCGGGCTATTTTGCGGTATCCAAGTTCCTGGAACAGATCCCGGTGGCCGACCAGGAAAAAGCCGCCGATGTGTTCATGAAGATATTGAACGGCAGCTTGTGGGACTTGTGGCAGGCAGCGCGCGAAAAAGACGGCTTGCCCGCGATCACGCTGGATGAAAAGCATGCGCGCTTCCTGCAATTGGCAACCAACGCCATCTCCGATTCTTTCTTTTATGGGGCGCCGGTGTATTTGCAGTTGAGCGGCTTTGACGAGGTCAAGGCCTCGGTGCTGCAGGTAACCCGCTCGCCGGGCAAGAAGGTGGTGTACCTCGGTTGCCTGTTCCTGGTGCTGGGCGTATTCTCGATGTTCTACATACGCGAGCGGCGCCTGTGGGTATGGATCAGGGATGACGGCACGGATGGCGGGAACGGCGCGCACGCCATGATGGCCCTGAGTTCGCAGCGCAAAACCCTGGACTTCGAGCATGAGTTTGAAGACCTGAAGCTGCAATTGATGCAGGGCAAGCCTGCTATCGATCCGGCAGCACATAAGCAGGCGTAATCGACTAAACTAGCAAGTTGCAGCAATTAAATTAGAGCTTACGCAAATATGAGGCGCCGCAGGCCCCGCCGTGTTGTCCTCGCGAAAGCGGGGGCCCATTGCCGATTCAGGCAAAAAATGGATTCCCGCTTTCGCGGGAATGACGTGGTGAGTCTGAATTCACTGCCTGAGGTAGTTCTGCGTAAGTCCTATAAATAAGCCCGCGGCTGCGTCGGCCGGGCGGGCCGGCGAAAACCGACCTGGAAGCATTTGGCTTACAGCGTGGCATCACCAGGAAACATGATGGAAATTACACAAAATTACACCCCCTACCAAGGCTACTTCAAGCGCCTGTCCGTACTGGACTGGCTGTATGCCGCCGTATTGTTCAGCGCGGTGTTGTTTGCGCTGAATCGCTACGGCGCGCATATGGACGTCTATGAAAAGGGCATCCTGTTCCTGGCGGCCCCGACTTTTGCCTGGCTGGGCTGGAACTGGAAGCCGGTCAGGGTATTGCTGCCGATCCTGGCGGTGCTGGCCCTGTTTGCAATCAGCCTGTATGGCGGCTCGCTGGACATGGCGAACAAGAAGTTTTTCCTGAAATACCTGTTGTCCAGCCAGTCGGCGATCCTGTGGATGAGTTTCCTGTTTGTGTTGTCCACCGTGTTTTACTGGGGCGGCCTGGTGGCGCGCTCCGACTTCGGCTCTTCGGTAGGGTCGTCGCTATGCTGGGCGGCGGTGGTGATGGGGTTCACCGGCATGCTGGTGCGCTGGTATGAGTCTTACCTGATCGGCAGCGATGTCGGCCATATCCCGGTGTCCAACCTGTATGAAGTATTCATCCTGTTTTCCATGATTACCGCGTTGTTCTACCTGTATTACGAGCAACAATACAAAACCCGCCAGCTGGGGCCTTTCGTGTTGCTGGTGATTACCGCTGCGGTCGGTTTCTTGCTGTGGTACACGATACAGCGCGACGCCGCAGAGATCCAGCCGCTGGTGCCGGCATTGCAAAGCTGGTGGATGAAGATCCATGTGCCGGCCAATTTCATCGGCTACGGCACCTTCTCGCTGGCGGCGATGGTGTCGGTTGCCTACTTGCTGAAATCGCACGGCTACCTGCAAGACCGGCTGCCCTCGCTGATCGTGCTGGATGACGTGATGTACAAGGCGATTGCGGTTGGCTTCGCGTTCTTTACCATCGCCACGATACTAGGCGCGCTGTGGGCTGCCGAAGCCTGGGGTGGCTACTGGTCGTGGGACCCGAAAGAAACCTGGGCGCTGATCGTCTGGCTGAACTATGCGGCATGGCTGCATATGCGCCTGATGAAGGGCTTGCGCGGCCGCGTCGCGGCCTGGTGGGCATTGGTGGGCTTGCTGGTGACCACCTTTGCCTTCCTCGGCGTGAACATGTTCTTGTCCGGCTTGCATTCTTACGGCACGCTGTAACGCCGCCTCAGCCATTCGTCCTTGCATTGCCGGCAATACAGGCGGCGGTGCAAGCGCTGCAAATCCTGCCAATTCGGCAAATACAGCCGGGCGGGTGTGACAAATTGTATCGGGCGTGTAAGTTTCAGCAGACAAGCGCGACTGATGAGAAACTATTTATGCTGTTGGCTATCGAACAGACACAATAGACGCACTCATAGAGCCTTCTTTTTCGCACTCATTGCATCTCACCCGGCGGCAGCTTGCCGCTGGACGCGATGCGCACCGGAGTCATCATGCTGATCAAACGCAGTCCCAATGGAATCGACCTGCCGTACTCCTCGGAAATCACGCCGCGCGCGGTATTTGAGTCGCGCCGCGATTTCATCCGGCAGTTGGCGGTCGGCTCGATCGCCGGCGGCGCCCTGCTGGAAATGGCGATGCGCGAAGCCTTTGCGCAAAGCCCAGGCGCCCAGAAATTGGCCGCGGCCGCCAATCCGGCGTATATGCTGATGGAAAAGAAGACGTCCTATAAAGACATTACCACCTACAATAATTTTTACGAATTCGGTACCGACAAGGCCGAGCCCGCGCAGTATGCGGGATCGTTAAAAACACGCCCGTGGTCGATCTCCATTGAAGGCGAAGTCAAAAAGCCGATGACGCTGGACATCGACAGCCTGCTGAAGCTGGCGCCATTGGAAGAGCGCGTCTATCGGCTGCGTTGCGTCGAGGGCTGGTCCATGGTGATCCCGTGGATAGGTTATTCACTGTCCAGCCTGATCAGGAAAGCGGAGCCGACCGGGAATGCCAAATTCATCGAGTTCGTCACGCTGGAAGACAAGAAGCAGATGCCGGGCCAGCGTAGCTCGGTGCTGGAGTGGCCGTATGTGGAAGGCCTGCGCCTGGACGAGGCCAACCACCCGCTGGCGCTGCTGACTTTCGGCATGTACGGCGAGGTATTGCCGAACCAGAACGGCGCGCCGGTGCGCGTTATCGTGCCCTGGAAATACGGCTTCAAGTCGGCCAAGTCCATCGTCAAGATCCGGTTTACCAAAGAGCAGCCGAAGACCGCCTGGAATCTCGCGGCGGCCCAGGAATATGGTTTCTATTCGAATGTGAATCCCACCGTCGATCATCCGCGCTGGTCGCAGGCGACCGAGCGCCGCATCGGCGAAGATGGTATTTTTACCAGGAAGCGCAAGACCCTGATGTTCAACGGCTACAGCGAGGTGGCGCCTTTGTACGCCGGCATGGACTTGAAGAAGTTCTATTGAACCGCTTATTCCTTTACCTGAAAATACCATGCGCGCTCCTACACCCAAGCAAATCACCATACTGAAAAGTATCGTGTTTGCATTGGCGCTTTTGCCTTTTGCCAGGCTGGTAGCATTTTTGTTGCTGGATAAACTGGGCGCCAACCCGATTGAATTCATCACCCGCAATACCGGCGACTGGACCTTGTACTTCCTGTGCATCACCTTGACCGTGACGCCCTTGCGCAAGCTGAGCAAGTGGAACTGGCTGATCAAGCTGCGCCGCATGCTGGGCTTGTATGCATTCTTTTATGCGTCGCTGCATTTCACGACTTTTTTCTGGTTCGACCATTTTTTCGATGTCCAGGAAATGTGGAGGGACGTGGTCAAGCGGCCATTCATCACCGTAGGCTTTACCGCCTATGTGCTGCTGGTTCCGCTGGCCGTCACCAGTACCAATGGCATGGTGCGGCGCCTGGGCGGCAAGCGCTGGCTGTGGATACACAGGCTGGTGTATGTGATAGCGCCGCTGGGCATCTTGCATTACTTCTGGATGAAGGCCGGCAAGCATGATTTTGCCCAGCCCTTTCTGTTCGGGGCCATTGTCGCCCTGCTATTGCTGCTGAGGCTGGTATGGCGCTGGCAGAGTAGCCGCCCGCAGATCGGGGCGGTTGCATCGTCCGGCTGAAGCAAGAGCTTCGATTTTCCTTGGAAATTTCAACGCTGCGCCGCTTGAAGCCGCGACCCGGCGAAGCGCCTCGCCAAGCCTCGACACCGATCTGCCGGACCGCTATCCGGCTTGCCCGGGCCGGCAATTCCTCCCGCTGCTTCCATGCCTTGAGACTATCCGCAATGGATACGAATTGATGCGGCAAGCCGAAAAAAGTAAGATGGCGAATTTGGCCCTGTGCCCGCCGGCCTGCCGGATGCCGGGACGATTTATCATCATAAAAATTTATGGCCGCATTCCTACTTCGCGAACAAGATGCGCCTCGCAGACTGCAGCGCTGGGCGTTAAGAATACTGAAGCTGATAGGCTGGCGGGTCAGGTTCCGCCCCTTGCCGGGCCCGCATGGCGTGGTTGTCGTGTATCCGCACACGTCCAACTGGGACGCGCCCGTCGGCGTCCTGGCCAAATGGGCCATCGGCTTGCCGTTCCGTTTTGTCGCCAAATCTTCATTGTTTGAAGGGCTGGCCGGCGCAACGATAGGACGCCTGTTGCGCCGCCTGGGCGGCGAACCGATAGAGCGCGGTGCAGCCACCGGATCTATTGCAAGGCTGGCAGACAAGATTCATGCCGCCGACTGGTTCTGGCTGGCGATCACGCCGGAAGGAACACGCAGTTACAGGCCGCATTGGCGCAGCGGGTTTTACCATATTGCGCTGGCCGCCAAGGTGCCGGTAGGCTGCGCCTATTTCGATTTTGCGAACAAGGAAGTTGTGCTGGTCGACTACATGGAATTAAGCGGCGATGCGCTCGTAGACATGGAAAAAATCCGTGCGGTGTATGCGGGCAAACAGGGCTTGCGGCCTGAGCTGGCTTCCAATATCGCATTGCGCCAGGACGACATCGGCAAGCGGCAATCTTAGGGCCTGTTAACAATTAAATTGGGTGTGCGAATGGGTCTAAAACATTGCAGGGCTAGGCACGGGACGCGCCGCTTGGTTGACCCAAGCCAGCGGCCCGTAACAACGCCCTGCGGTGTTTTAGACCCATTCCCTCCGGGTTCAAGCCAAAACGCGCTGGACTGCGTTGCACTCCTTGTTCATAGCCTGCTATGAACTGCGTCGCACGCCTTGCCAGCCCGCGTTTTGGGTTGAACGCATCTCCCAATTTAATTGTTAACAGGCCCTAGTTGCCGCTTCCCTCAACAGGCGGCGCTTGCTTGACGGGTGCGGAAGCATCCGCCGGTGCGCCGGATGGCGCGCTAGTGGCCGGGGCTGGGTTGCCGGTGGCTATCCCCGCCGGTTTTTTGGGGAGATACAGCGGGCCTTTTTGCCCGCATGCGGTCAGGCTGCCCAGTGCCAGGCATAGCGCTACGGCGGCAGGAAATCGTGTATGCGTCTTCAAAATGTCTAACACCGTATAGAATGGCGGTTTATCAATGCGGTGGAGTGTAGCATGTCTGAAACAGAATTTTTGAGTCTGGCCGATGCAACTTTGCGCCAGGTGGAAGATGCATTTGACCGGGCGTATGAAAATGATACGCTGGATGTTGAATGCCGTCGCAGCGGCAATGTGCTGGAAATCGAATTTATCGGCAACGGCTCCAAGCTGATCGTGAACAGCCAGACCCCGATGCAAGAGATGTGGGTGGCCGCTCGCTCAGGCGGGTTCCACTATAAATACGACGGGCAGCAGTGGCTGAATACCCGCGACGGCTCTGAATTATTTGCGACCTTGGCCAAGGTTGCGCAAGAGCAGGGCGGCGGCGCTTTGTAACCCCTATGCCGGGCCCTAGAAACCTGTCCGTGGCGTTCACTCCGCCACAGGCAGGTTTTTTTATTCCTTGCTTTCCTCTATGGGCTGCGGCTCCGCCTCACCCAGGCTGTGGATGCTGGCGGCCGGCGGATTTTCTGCATAGAAATAATCGCCTTCCGCCTGGATAATGCCGTTCGGCACCGGTCTTTCTTCCATCGGAATGTCTTTTAGCGCCCGCTGCATATAGCCTATCCAGATAGGCAAGGCCAAGCCGCCGCCGGTTTCGCGGTTGCCCAGGTTGCGCGGCTGGTCGAAGCCTATCCACGCGATACCGACCAGCTTTGCCTGGTAGCCGGCAAACCAGGCGTCGAAGGAGTCATTCGTGGTGCCGGTCTTGCCTGCCAGGTCCGTGCGTTTCAACACCATGGCCTTGGCTGCGGTGCCGTATCTGACCACATCCTTCAGCATGCTGTCCATCAGGAAGGCATTGCGTTCATCGATGACGCGATTGCTTTCGTCGCCGGCCCTTTCGGGAGCTGCCGCGGTGAGCACCTTGCCGGTGCTGTCGGTGATTTTAGAGATCAGGTAAGGATTGATCTTGTAGCCGCCGTTGGCAAACACCGCGTAGGCGCCGGCCATCTGCAGCGGCGTCACTGCGCCGGCACCCAGCGCCAGGGTCAGGTACGGCGGGTTTTTTTCCGGCAAGAAGCCGAAGCGGGTCGTGTATTCCTGGCCGTACTTGGCGCCTACCTTGTGCAGGATGCGGATCGAGATCATGTTCTTGGATTTGGTCAAACCCTTGCGCATGGTCATCGGGCCTTCATATTTGCCGTCGTAGTTCTTGGGTTCCCAGGCTTGGCCGCCGGTCTGTCCGGAGTCAAAGCTGATCGGCGCATCGTTGATGATGGTGGCCGGCGACAGGCCCTTTTCCAGCGACGATGAATAGATAAACGGCTTGAAGCTGGAGCCGGGCTGGCGCCAGGCCTGCGTCACATGATTGAACTTGTTCATGTTGTAGTCAAACCCGCCGACCAGCGCGCGGATCGCGCCGTCGGTGGTGCTGGCGGCGATAAATGCCGACTGCACCTCGGGGATCTGCGTGATATTCCAGTTTTTGCCTTCCTGCATCACGCGGATCACGGCGCCGCGCTGGATGCGCTTGTTGGCCGGTGCTGTGCTCAACAGGCCGCTGGCGCCAAAACTCAGGCCGGGGCCGGTGATCTGGATTTCTTCGCCTGAGGACAAAACGGCCCTGACCAGCTTGGGCGAGGCCTGCAGCACCGTCGCGGCGATGATGTCGTCGCTGTCGCTGTGTTCAGCCAATTCTTTTTCTATCGCTTCGTCGGCAGCCTCCTTGCCGTTGGGGATTTCGATAATCGCTTCCGGGCCGCGGTAAGGGTGGCGCTTTTCATAATCCATGACGCCCTTGCGCAGCGACAGATAGGCGGCATCCTGGTCTGCCTTGGTAATGGTGGTGTAGACGTTCAGGCCGCGGGTATAGGTCTCTTCCTTGAATTGCTCGTATGCCAACTGCCTTGCCATTTCAGCCACATATTCGGCATGGATGCCAAACTCGGCGCTGTCGGTCTTGATATGCAGTTCTTCGGTCCGGGCGTTTTCATACTGGGCCTCGGTGATGTAGCCCAGTTGTTTCATGCGCTGCAGGATGTATTGCTGGCGCACGGCAGCCCGCTTGGGATTGGCGACCGGGTTATACGCGGAAGGCGCCTTGGGCAGGCCGGCCAGCATCGCGGCTTCAGCGACCGTGATGTCTTGCAGCTTCTTGCCGAAATAAATCTGCGCCGCAGAAGCAAAACCGTAAGCACGCTGGCCCAGATAAATCTGGTTCATGTAGATTTCCAGGATCTGGTCCTTGCTCAGGTTTTGTTCAATCTTCCAGGCCAGCAGGACTTCATAAATCTTGCGCTTGAAGGTCTGCTCGCTGGACAGGAAGAAATTGCGCGCTACCTGCTGAGTGATGGTGGACGCACCTTGCTTGGCGCCGCCCATCAGGTTGTGCAGCGCGGCGCGGGTGATGCCTAGATAGTCGACGCCGCCGTGCTCATAAAAACGGTCGTCCTCTATCGCCAGCACGGCTTTTTTCATCACATCGGGGATTTCATTGAAGCGGACCACATTGCGTCGCTCCTCGCCAAACTCGGCAATCAGCATATTGTCCGCGGTAAATACCCTGAGCGGCATTTTCGGCCTGTAGCTGGTGATCGAATCCAGTTCCGGCAGGTTGGGATAGGCCATCGTCAGCGCGAAACCTATGATCAGCGCTCCAGCCAGCACCAAACCCAGTATCAGCCCGCCGGTGCCGAGCAGGATGCGTAGCGCCAGATTGCTTTTTTTGGCTGGGGTTGCTTGTTTCTCCGTCTTGCTGGAGGTGGAAGAGTCTTTGACTGGCATAAAAAGCAATTTCAGGAAGGTTGATCGCAGCGTACATTATAACTTTAGCCGCGCCGCGCTTAGGAATGTCGCGAGATAGTACCGATGTTTGCCCTAAAACGTAGCGATTTGCGCCTCTTTGGAGCGGCAGTGGGGAAATGGCAACGCATTATGGTAGTGCTGGACGGAAAGTGCTTTACACAATTGGAAACTTATTGCTAGGATTTAATGTAAGCTTGGATAATTGTCTCCTAAATAGCGGTTTTTAAAAGAAATTTTATTATTTTGGGCAGCACAAAACATTGCATTTAATTCATGGGCGCAAGAAAACAAAGAATGAGGCGGCCCAAGTTTCTTTATAGACTTGCGGCCACGGCGTAATAAATCGGTAGCAAAAAACTGACATAGTCGCAAAGATCTCGCATATTTGTGTGGCCAACACGGCTCGGCCGCGGTTCGTGCAGTAGAATATTGATTAGAAGAAATAAAATGGCGCTTTTATGAGGGGATATCCTTGGCTCTAGATCTGGCATCATTGCTCGGCAGAAGAAATCCGCCCTTGGTTGGTCTGGATATCAGCACTTCTGGCATCAAGCTCGTCGAGCTGTCCCTGGGCGCAAATAATACCTACAAGCTGGAGCGTTACGGTTCCGAGCCGCTGCAGCGTGGCGCTGTGGTTGACGGCAATATTGAAAATATCGAACAGGTCTCCGAGGCAATTCGCCGCGTCATCAAAAAAAGCGGCACCAATGTTAAAAATGCGGCGCTGGCGATGCCGGCCTCCGCCGTTATCACCAAGAAAATCATACTCGCCGCGCATTTGAGCGAGCAGGCGCTAGAAGTGCAGGTCGAGTCTGAAGCGAATCAATATATTCCGTTTGCCATGGATGAGGTCAGCCTGGATTTTTGCGTTCTGGGGCCCGCCGCCAATTCCGAAGAGGATATCGAAGTGCTGCTGGCAGCGTCCCGCAAAGAAAAAATCGAGGACCGGGTAGCCGTCATTGAGGCCGCGGGAATGCAGGCCAAGGTGATGGATATTGAATCCTATGCCGCCCGGGCGGCCATCGACAGGCTGATAGAGCAGCAGCCGAATGCGGGGCAGGATCAGATTTACGCCTTGTTTCAAATCGGGGCGAAAACCACCTATATTTCGATACTGCTGAACGGGCAGGTGATTTACGAGCGGGACCAGCAGTTCGGCGGCAATCAGCTTACCCAGGACATTGTCCGCAACTATGGACTTTCCTTTGAAGAGGCCGAGGCGAAGAAAAAAATCGGCGATTTACCTGACAGCTATGAAATGGAGCTGGTGGAGCCCTTCCTGGAAAGTGCGGCCCTTGAGGTAACGCGCGCGATACAGTTCTTTTTTACCTCCACCCCTTATACCCGAGTAGACCAAATTTTCCTGGCCGGCGGCTGCGCCCTGATTCCCGGCCTGCTGGAGATTGTTGCCGAGCGTACCAAAATTTCCACTTCTGTCGTCAGCCCCTTCAAAGGTATGGACCTTTCCTCAAATGTGAACGAGAAATGGCTGCGCAATGACGCGCCTTCCTACCTGGTCGCCTGCGGACTGGCGATGCGGAGGTTCGGCTGATGATCAAAATTAACCTGCTTCCCCATCGCGAAGAGAAACGCAAGCAACTCAAGAAAGATTTTTACTCGCTGCTGGCGCTGGCTGCCGTCATTGGCGCCTTGATTGTGATCGCTGTCGGCGCCTATTACGCAGCACAGGTATCTGCGCAAAACGACAGGAATAATTTCATCAAGGCAGAAAATGCGAAGCTTGATGAAAAAATAAAGGAAGTGGCCACCCTCAAGCAGGAGATCGACGGCCTTAAAGCCCGCCAGCAAGCCGTGGAAGATTTGCAGGGCGACCGTAACCAGCCTGTGTACCTGCTCAATGAACTGGTCAAATTGACGCCGGAAGGGGTGTATGTCCGCAGCCTGAAGCAGGACGGGCAGCGCGTGATTCTGAACGGCTATGCGCAATCGAATGAGCGCGTATCGGAATTCTTGCGCAACCTCGGCAATAAATCCCTATGGATGTACAAGCCCGACGTGGAGGTGATTAAGTCTGCCGGAATAGGGCAAGGTCGTGATGCCAAGAAGGTGTTTGATTTCACCATCAACGTCGGCATCAAGCGTCCGCGCGAACTGGAGGCGGCATCTGCAAGCACTGTCGTCGCGGCTCCCGCTGTCAAGAAACCATGACATGAAAAAGTGACGAGAGATCAAAAATGGATGTTAAAGATTTAGGCGAATCAGTCGCTTCGCAATTTCGTGACTTGAATGGATTGCATCCTGGCTTGTGGCCTTTGGTGCCGAGGTTGTTGTCTGCAGTAGTCTTGCTGTTCTGCGTCACCCTGCTGGGCTGGTATTTCTATTGGAGCGGGCAGACCGAAGATCTCGATCGGGGCCAGCAGGAAGAGCAGACGCTGAAGGACGCCTATAAACAAAAGATGCAGCAGGCGATCAGCCTGGATGCCTTGAAAGAGCAAAGGAAGCTGGTCTTGCAGTACGTGGCGACGATGGAGAAGCAGTTGCCAAGCAAGGCAGAAATGGACGCCTTGTTGTCCGACATTACCCAGGCAGGTTTGGGGCGCGGGTTGCAGTCTGACTTGTTCAAGCCCGGCCAGCCCGTGGTAAAAGACTATTACGCGGAATTGCCCATTGATATACGGTTACTCGGCAATTATCACGACATGGGCGAATTTGTCAGCGATATCGCAAAATTGCCGCGTATCGTGACCCTGAACAATCTGACGATCAATTCCAACAAGGACGGGGCACTGGTGCTGGACGTGGTTGCAAAAACTTTCCGCTATCTGGACAAGGATGAAATCTCCACCCAGGCAGCCCTGAAAAAAGGGGCGAAGAAAT
>DATHMC010000093.1:0-4945 GCA_035487495.1 Undibacterium sp. | reverse complement strand
TTCTCGGCGGCGGCCAGTGGACGCGCATCCTGCATCCGTTTATCGGCCTGGCGATGTTCGTTTCCTTCGCGATCCTGGTATTGCGCTTCTGGCGCCACAACCTGATGGAGCCGGAAGACCGGCAATGGCTGAAACAGGTGGACGACGTGCTGAACAACCGCGAAGAAAAACTGCCCAAGGTGGGGCGCTATAACGCCGGCCAGAAACTGTTGTTCTATACGATGGTGGTGTGCATGCTGGGCCTGCTGCTGTCCGGCATCGTGATCTGGCGCGCGTATTTTTCCTGGTACTTTCCTGTCGGCATTATCCGCGCTGCGGCGCTGCTGCATGCAGTATGCGCGCTGGTGCTGATCCTTGGCATCATCGTGCATATTTACGCCGCGCTGTGGATCAAGGGCTCGATAGGCGCAATGACGCGCGGCACCGTGACCTATGGCTGGGCCCGGAAGCATCATCGGCGCTGGTTCGAGGAAGAGATCAAGAACTCGCATACCAAATAGGCTGGATCGCTTCTGGCGCCGGGAACCGCCTGCGGGCGGTTCTTTTTTGTCGGCTGTTTCGTCTCATGCATTCCGCAGCCGCACACGCAAAACCGTATTACAATATCCGCACAGCAAATCGACTCACGCACAGTGAGCCATCAGAGCGGCCTTTTGCAAAGGAAATCTTTTGGTACAGCGCATCCTTGAACGCGGCGAGATCGAATCCCTTGATCATACCTCCCTGCCACGCCTGCGCCTGCCGCAGGCGAACGGTGTCTTTGGCCCGCGTGCGGCGCGCCTGCGCGACCTTGCTGCCGGCAAAGTTGCCGGCATCCCGGTGAATCCTGAATTGAGCGGCTACCTGTCCCTGATGGCGGAAGTGGTGGCGGCACAGGCGCAGACACTGGCATCTCTGGATGCGGATGACATCGCCCTGCCCGATCCTGCAGCAATGGCATTGGCGCAACAGCACGCGATGCCGCCGCTGGCGGCGTTTGCGCCGCGCAGCCCTGCCTGGCGCAGCATACTCGCCAGCCTGCTGGACCGGCTCGACATCGTGGCGGCTAAACAGATAGAACTATCGATCGTGATTGCCGGCTTGCGGGCACTGCATGCGGACGAACTGGAAACCCTGGCCGATGCGGTCATTGCGCAACGCATAGACGGGCTGAACGCCGCGCAGGCGCCGTTTGTCGCCGCCGCGCTGCAGGTGCTGTGGACCGGCCAGGCCAGCCGGCTGCAGCAGCAACAGGTGCCCGTGCTGCAGACCGGCACCTTGTGCCCGGTGTGCGGCTCGCTCCCGGTCGCCAGCGTGATACGCATAGGCGGCCAGTCGCAGGGCTACCGCTATCTGCAATGCAGCCTGTGCGCCAGCGAATGGCATATGGTGCGCGTCAAATGTTCTTGCTGCGAGCAAAACGGCAAGATTGCGTATCAGGGGCTCGGTGCGCTGGAAACGACAGATGCGCCAGCGGCCGGAGCCGCGCCGCCGGTGAGCAAGGCGAACGATCCGGCCAAATTTGCGCGCGCGGAAACCTGCGACGATTGCCACGGCTACCGCAAAATTTTTAACCAGGAACATGACTACGACGTGGAGCCGCTGGCGGACGACCTGGCCAGCCTGACGCTGGATGTGCTGGTCAGCGAGGCCGGCTATGCGCGCGCCAGCCTCAACCCCTTGCTCTGGTTTGGCGACCTGGCATGAACGCCACGCCGCCGGCATCCGCAGAGGCCAGACAGAGGGCGGTCAACCTGCCCTCGGTGGACAGGATATTGGCCGCCCCTTCCAGCCTGCCGCTGATAGAAAAATACGGCCGCAGCCGCGTACTGACTGCCATACGCAGCCTGCTGGCCGAGCTGCGCATCGATGCGCTCGGCGCTACCGGCATGACCCACAATGCAGCAGCGGCAGACGCCATTCCCGCTCTCGTTGCCGTCGTCGCCGACAGGCTGGCAAAAGCCGACGTATCGACGCTGAAATGCGTCTTCAACCTGACCGGTACCGTGCTGCACACCAATCTGGGCCGCGCGCTGCTGCCGGACGCTGCGGTGCAGGCGGTGATGCAGGCGCTGACGTCGCCGATAAACCTGGAGTTTGACCTGGAGACCGGCAAACGCGGCGACCGCGATGACCTGGTGGAAGGCTTGCTGTGCGAGCTGACCGGCGCCGAAGCCGCCACCGTGGTCAACAACAATGCGGCGGCGGTATTGCTGTTGCTGAACACGCTGGCGCCCGAGCGGGATGTGAGCGAAGCGATCGTATCGCGCGGCGAACTGGTGGAAATCGGCGGCGCCTTCCGCATACCGGACATCATGCAGCGCGCAGGCGCCAGGCTGCGCGAAATCGGCACCACCAACCGGACCCATCTGGCAGACTACGCGAATGCGATCAATCCGCATACTGCGTTGCTGATGAAGGTGCATTGCAGTAATTACGCGATCAGCGGTTTCACCAAGAGCGTGGAGCTGGAACAGATTGCCGCGCTGGGCCGCGAGCGCGGCATCCCGACCGCGGTGGACCTCGGCAGCGGCACGCTGGTTGACCTATCCGCCTACGGCCTGCCGCGCGAGCCGACCGTGCGTGAAACGATCGCCGCCGGCGCCGACCTGGTCAGTTTTAGCGGCGACAAATTACTGGGCGGGCCGCAAGCCGGGATCATCGTCGGACGGGCCGACCTGATCGCCCAAATCAAGCGCAACCCCTTAAAGCGCGCGCTGCGCGTCGGCAAGCTGACGCTGGCGGCACTGGAACCGGTGCTGGCGCTGTACCGCGCGCCTGAACTATTGGCGGAGCGCCTGACCACGCTGCGGTTGCTGACGCGCCCCAGGGCGGCGATGCAGCAGCAGGCGCAGGAATTTGCGCCCGCGCTGCAGGACGTGCTAGGCCCGGCCTACCAGGTGCACGCCGAGGCCATGCTCAGCCAGATAGGCAGCGGCGCGCTGCCGGTGGACCAGTTGCCCAGCTACGGCCTGGCGATACGCGCCAGCCTGGAACATAAGCAAAGCAATGCGCTGGGCCGGCTGGAACAGGCATTCAGGGAATTGCCGCGCCCGGTGCTGGGCAGGATAGCGCAGGATACGCTGTGGCTGGACCTGCGCTGCCTGGAACACGCGCAGCAACAGGAGTTCGTGCAGCAGCTGGGCTTGCTCAACGTGATCGCCAAGCGATGATCGTCGGCACCGCAGGCCACATCGATCACGGCAAGACCACGCTGACCCGCGCCTTGACCGGCGTCGATACAGACCGCTTGAAAGAAGAAAAAGCGCGCGGCATTTCGATAGAACTCGGCTATGCGTATACGCCTTTGCCGAATGGCGACGTGCTGGGGCTGATCGACGTCCCCGGCCATGAAAAGCTGATACACACGATGGCAGCCGGCGCCAGCGGCATCGATCATGCATTGCTGGTGATCGCCGCGGACGACGGCATCATGCCGCAAACCCGCGAGCATCTGGCGATACTGGAACTGCTGGGGGTGCGCCAGGGCACGGTGGCGCTGACCAAGATCGACAGGGTGGATGAAGAACGCGTCGCCGCGGTCGAATCGGACATTGCCGCCTTGCTGGCTACCACCGTCTTTGCGGGGGCGAGGATTTTTCGCACGCAGGCCAATGCCGACGGCGATGCCGGCGTAGCTTCTTTAAAACAGCATCTGACGGATATCGCGCAAGCGATGCCGCGCCGGCACGATAAGCGCCTGTTCCGGTTGGCGATAGACAGGGTGTTCACCTTGAGCGGCCAGGGCACTATCATCGCCGGCACCGCGCTGGCAGGCAGCGTCGCCACCGGCGACACGCTGTTGCTGGCACCATCCGGAGAGGCCGTGCGCGTGCGCAGCATCCATGCGCAAAACCGCGCGGCCGAGGTCGGCCATGCGGGACAAAGGCTGGCGCTGAACCTCGCCGGCGTGGACAAGGAACGCATAACGCGCGGCGACTGGGTGCTGGCGCCGGCGATGGCGGAATGTTCAGACAGGGTGGATGTGGAGTTGTTCATGCAGGCTGACGCCGGCCTGACGCTGAAATCCTGGTCGCCCGTGCATGTGCACCTTGGCGCCGCACATCGCACCGCGCATGTATTGATGCTGGACAGCGACACCAGCAGAGATAGCATAGCGCCGGGACAGCACACCAGGGCGCAACTGGTATTCGATGCCCCCGTGCACGCGGTGCCGGGCGACCGCTTTGTGCTGCGCAATGCGCAGGCGACGCGCACCATCGCCGGCGGCCGGGTTCTCGATCCCTTCGGCGCCGCCCGCAAGCGGCGCAGCGCCGCGCGGCAGTCGTGGCTGGACACGCTCAGGCTTTACCTGGAGTCGGATGATGCCGCGATGCTGCTGCAAAACAGTTCGCTAGGGGTGCGGTTGGCAACGCTGATCAGGCTAACCCACCTGCCGGCGGAGCAACTGCAGTGCGCCGGCGACGTGGTCCGGATCAAGCTGCACGGCGATGAAGCGCTGTTGATTTCCGCTGCCGCACTGGAGGCACTGGCAAACCGGACGATCGCAGCCTTGCGCGGTTTTCATGAAAAATTTCCGGATGAGACAGGGCCGCAGATAGGCCGCCTGAAACGCATCGTCGAACCGGCGCTGGATGAGGCGCTGTGGAAATATCTGATCCAGACCCTGTGCAGCTCTGCCAGGCTGGTGCAACAAGGTCCGTGGCTGCGCCTGCCTGAACATGCGACAGAACTGAAGCCGCAGGAACAGCTATTGGCGGACCGACTGCTCGGCTCCCTGCTGGCGGCGGGTTTTGATCCGCCCTGGGTGCGCGAGCTGGCGCGTGAGCACCACACGCCGGAAATGGCGGTAAGAGACCTGCTGCGCAAGCTGGCGATGCGCGGCCAAGCTTACCAGATCGTGCGCGACCTGTTCTACCATCCGCAGCGGATAGCGGAACTGTCGCAATTGATTGCCGACGTCGCCAAAGACGAGACGGCAGGCAGCGTCACCAACCGTGCCATC
>DATHMC010000092.1:0-15777 GCA_035487495.1 Undibacterium sp. | reverse complement strand
TTTTTTGCCCACCAATTCCCAGTAGGCAAAATAGGCGATGCCGACAATGATCAATACTGCAGTTACCTTGAGTAATATGCCGCGACGTTTCCCGTTGCCCGCTGAGGGCGTTGTTTCTTGTGCTTGATTTTCTTGTGCAGGAGCGTTCATTACGCAGCCTCCGGATGAGTTTTTTGTTGATCGGTCGATTGTGTCGAATGAATGGATGAGGCCGCTGGCGATGCCGGCAGGCGCAGTTCGGGCGTGGCTTCAAAGCCGCCGCCCAGCGCTTTGATCAAATTGATCTGTAAATCTGCGCGGCGCATCTGGTTATCCAGCAATATTTTTTGCTGCATGATCAGGGCGCCTTCAGCCGCCAGCACTGGCAACATGTTGGCTGTGCCTACCCTCTGCCTCTGCTGCGCCAGTTGGAAGGTTCTTTCAGAAGCCTGTTCCGCGATACGCTGATTCTTGTTTTGCCCTTGTGCCGCTTTCATGGATTGCACCTGGTCGGCAACTTCATGCAGAGCGTCCGTCAGGCTCTGGTTGTACGTTGCAACCGCACCGTCATAGGCGGCGACCTTGCCCTTGAGTTGCGCGCGCAGCCTGCCGCCTTCAAATATCGGCAACCTGATCGAGGGGCCGGCGCCGAGAATGGCGCTGCCGCTCTTGAAAAAATCGGCAAAGCCGAGGCTGGAAAGACCGACGAATCCGCTCAGGTTGATGCTTGGATAAAACTGCGTTTTGGCTGTGTCGATATCGCCTTGCATGGCCTCTACATGCCAGCGTGCCGCGACGATGTCGGGGCGGCGACCCAGCAGGTCCGACGACAATTGCGCGGGCAGGGCAGCATCGCCGATCTGCGCAAGCAGCGGTCTGGGAATGCTTTGCCCTCGCTCCGGGCCTTGGCCCAGCAACGCTGCAAGCTGGTTGCGGGACAGGGCTATGGCTTCCTGCCAATTGGTGATTTCCGCTTTCAGGCTGGAGACCTGGACCAGGCTTTGCTCAGTGTCGGTCCTGGTATCCAGGCCAGCCTTGACGCGCTGCTGCGTCAGTTTGTCCAGTTGCTCGCGGATTGCCAGTTGCTGGCTCGATAGATCCAGTTGCGCGTACTGGCGTGCCAGTTGCACCCATGCGTGGGCAATGGCGCTGCTCAGCACCAGCCTGGCGCTCTGCTGCTCAGCCAGCGCGGTCTTTTGCTGCGACAAGGCACTGCGCATTTCGGCCGAATGCTTGCCCCAGAAATCCACTTCATAGGAGGCACTCAGCGCCAGCTGATTATCGCTGAAATAGTTACCCGCCAGCGGCGGCGGAATCAATCCGTGTTCGGTAAAGCGCTGATAGGTACTGTCGAAGCCTGCGCCGACAGTCGGCAGCTTGTCTGCGCCGGTCGCCTCCACATAGGCTTTCGCTGCGGCTACCCGCGCCGCGGCGACCTGCAGGCTGGGATTGTCCGCGATTGCCGCGTCGATCAGTTCTTGCAATGGCTTTCCGCCTATGGTCTGCGCCCAGCTGGCGTCCGGCCACGCGCCGGTTTGGTTGGGCAGCGCGTTGGCGCTACTTGCCACCGCCGATTTCAGTTGGGCGTTGCTTTCTATTCCGCTGAAACTGACGCACGCTGACAGCAGCGCAGCGGCACTGCTCGCAGCAAGCAGGCCTGCCGACCTGAGCAGGCGGCTGTTATGCTTGCCTGCCATGGGTTGATTTGGAGAGGGTGTCATAATGGCTTAGCAAAAATGGCAAGTTTGCCGATATTGAATAGGGAGGTAATGATTGTCATGTCAATTAGTGCTTTTCGATTCCAGTAGCGACCGATTGGCCAGTAATTTTCTCAGCAGGCTCTTTAAAAAACCTATTTCTTCCGCGCTAAAACCGGTAAATCCCACGTTTAGCACGTCGGTGTAAATGGCCGGTAGTTTTTGCACCAATTCCTTGCCGGTATCGGTCAGTTCCAGCTTGAACAGGCGCTTGTCGTGCATGTCTGGAATGCGCTCCATCAATCCCTTGCTTTCCAATCTGTCCACCATGCGTTTCATCGCCGCCGAGTCGATGAACAAGTCGCGCGCCAAGTCGGCGGCGGTGTTGCATTTGCCCATTGCCAGCATCATGAAGACGCTGCCCTGCGCAGCGGTGATACCGAGCTGCGCCAACGATTCATTAATAGATTTCGACAGCATGGTTTTAGAACGCGCCAGCAGGTAGCCGACACTATCTTCTACTTGATAGTTATCGAATACAAAAGGAGGGGAAGAGTTGTTCATAGTTACACGGTAATCATTGCCTAGGCAATAGTCTACCTGAAATCAAATTCTCTTGCATGCGCGGAAATTCGATGCCGACGACACCCGTTCTGTCTGTCTCAGGCAAAAAAAATCGGCGCCATCGGCGCCGATCTGAACGGATATTTTTGTGACAGGAATCGCTATAAAATTTCGCTTGCGTGATCAGCCAGGCGTGAGCGCTCGCCGCGAGCCAGGGTGACGTGGCCGCTATGGGCCCAACCCTTGAACCGGTCGACTACATAGGTCAGGCCGCTGGAACCTTCGGTCAGGTAAGGCGTATCGATCTGCGCGATGTTGCCCAGGCAGATGATCTTGGTGCCCGGGCCTGCGCGGGTGACCAGGGTCTTCACCTGTTTCGGCGTCAGGTTCTGCGCCTCGTCGATGATCAGGAACTTATTCACGAAGGTCCTGCCGCGCATGAAGTTCAGCGATTTGATCTTGATGCGTGAGCGTATCAGGTCCTGGGTTGCTGCACGGCCCCAATCACCGGCATCATTGTCGGACTTGTTCAGCACCTCCAGGTTGTCGTCGAATGCGCCCATCCACGGCGACATTTTTTCCTCTTCCGTGCCGGGCAGGAATCCTATGTCTTCACCTACCGGAACAGTGACGCGGGTGACGATAATCTCGTTGTAGGTCTTGGTCTCGAGTACTTGCGCCAGGCCGGCGGCCAGTGCCAGCAGGGTCTTGCCGGTGCCGGCCTGCCCCAGCAGAGTGACGAAATCGCACTCTGGATCCATCAGCAGGTTCAATGCAAAATTTTGCTCGCGATTACGCGACGTGATGCCCCACACGCTGTGCTTGGCGTGGCCGTAATCGCGCAGCGTCTGCAGCACTGCAGTCTTGCCGTTGATCTGCCTGACCTGGCCATAAAAAGAGGCTTCGCCGTTATTCGGTTCCAGGTAGACGAACTGGTTGACTAGCAGCGAGGGAATGACTGGGCCGGTGATCCTGTAGAACGTGGTGCTGAGGCCGTTCTTGTTTTCCTGCCAGGTTTCCACGCCTTTGCCGTGCTTGTTCCAGAAGTCGTCCGGCAACTGCACTATGCCTGAATACAGCAGATCGGAATCTTCAAGCACGTGGTCATTGAAGTAGTCTTCCGCAGGCAGGCCCAGTGCGCGCGCCTTGATCCGCATATTGATGTCCTTGGACACCAGTACCACGGGGCGGCCCGGTTGATCCGCCTCAAGGGCGCGGACGACGGTCAGGATCTGATTGTCTGCCTTGCCCTGGGGCAGGCCGGCAGGCAAGGTCGCAGTCTGCAATTTGGTCTGGAAGTATAGATGGCCCTTGGCGTCCTTGTTGCCCAGCTTGGACAGCAGAATGCCTTGTTCTATCTCATGATGGTCGATATCGCCAACCAGCGCATCCAGCGAACGGGATACCTGGCGTGCATTGCGGGCGACCTCGGACATGCCTTTTTTGTGGTCGTCCAATTCCTCCAGCGTGATCATTGGCAGATATACGTCGTGTTCCTCAAAACGGAACAGCGATGACGGGTCATGCATCAGGACATTGGTGTCCAGCACAAAAAGTTTGGTCGTGCCGGACTTGTCGGCGGCGCGGCTGGTGCCGGATTTGACGCGGCTGTCGACGGTTTTTGCCCGGGCTGGCGCGGGCTTCTCCGTTTTTAGCGCCGGCGTTTTTGCACGAGCCGGGCTTGCCGGCAGTTTGGCAACGACGGGTGTTGCTAACTTGGTGGCTGATTTTATCGGCGCCGGTTGTTGGCTAACTGCAACTAATTTGGGTTCCGGTTTATCGGCCCCTACAGATTTTCCCTTTTCTGCTTTTGGGTAATCCTTGGGGGACAGCAGGGCCGCAGGTTTTGTCGGCATTTTTGGCAGGGGCATTAGGACCTCTTATCAAAGTTGTGAGAGCAAAGGACTCATCAGGCAATACATAAATTTTTGTCCAGCCGTGGCCGGTACACTGCAGGCGGTGAGCGCCTGGCATTGCATCCGGCCACGTCTGCCAATAAATCCATGTAACACCAAGCGAACCCTTAAAGTCAAAAAGCCGCTATGGGCAACCCAGTTTGTTTCCGGGTCACTTCCATTTGCGGCTTTTTCGAAGAAGATTCTGGGGTTTCAATTACTAATGTGCGCTCACAAATTCCAACACTTCATCAACATGTCCAGCTACTTTTACTCCACGCCATTCTTTCACTAATTTACCTGATTCGTCAATGACAAATGTACTGCGTTCTATCCCGCGAACTTGCTTGCCATACATGTTTTTCATTTTCATCACGTTGAACAGATTGCAAACTGTTTCGTCAGGGTCTGAAATCAAGTCAAACGGCATGTCCAATTTGGCTTTAAAACCCTCGTGGGAGCGTACGCTGTCGCGGCTGATGCCGAATATTTTCGTATTGTGTCGCTCAAACTGAGGATGCAAATCCCTAAATGCCATGCTTTCGGTCGTGCAGCCTGGGGTGTTGTCTTTAGGGTAGAAATACAAGACCAATTTTTTCCCGGCATAGTCGCCGAGCTGGAAAGCTTGGTCTCCTGTCATTGCTGCTGAAAAATTGGGAACAATTTTATTTAGTGCGGATGGGCTTTCGTCGGCCACAGTGGTCTCCTGAATTGTGGAAGGGGAGAGAAGCGAAGGGCAATTTCAAGAATCAATATTGCGGGCAACATGGCAGGCGATTGTGCCGCATGAGGAACGCCGCCGACCCCCTGGAGCAAGCGGGGCCTGTTTTCTTATGCGGCCCGAGTGTAATACTTTGACCGCCTATGACGGAAAATGCAAGGAATTCCCTAGCAGCCGTCAAGCCGGCAACACGATCAATTCGCCCGATCGGCCAGGCACATCGGCCCAGCTTAAGGCATGCACAGGCAGGTCATCGGCGTTTATCGTTTGATAGTAGTCAGCCATTGATATGCAAGCGTAACCCTGCCGTTGCCATCCTGCCAGCAATTCTTCGAAAATGGGGGCAAGTTTTTGTCCTTCAAGCTCTGCGTGCAAGGTAAACACATGATTTTTTTGCGCGGCTGTCAATTTGAGTATCGTAGCTGCGATATTTGACGTGTCTATGACTACGCCGTCGATCGTGCGGCCCAATAACTCATCCAATGTTGGCAAGGTGGTCGGCATTTGCACGCAGGACAAAGTTTTTCCATCAATGCTCAGGCGATATGGACCTGCGTCGGGGCGGGATAATGCTCCGCTGTCGTTCAGCATGGCGCGGCCATCGGACGCATAGGCCATATGAAAGCTGTCCAGCTGGGCGAAAGCGTGCTCGTTCATCTGCCAGCCCGCTGCGCCATGGGTTTTGGGCGCATGGCCGAAAATCTGCTTGAAACGGTCAAACGACAACTGCATCTGCCCGGATGTCCAGTCGGCGCCGCGCTGCCTGACATTGTCTTGCCAGACGACATGGTCCCAGGTGTGGATGCCGCATTCAAAGCCGGCGTCCTGCACGGCACGCATTTCCGCCGCGCAGCTTTTTCCTATATCGGGCGCCGGCAAAATGACGCCGTACATCAGGGTTTTCAGGCCGTAGTGTTCAACCACCGACGTGCGGGACACTTTTTGGAAGAAGCCCGGCCGAAAAGCCCTGCGCAGGGCCCAGCCGGTGTGGTCGGGACCCAGCGAAAACAGGAAAGTCGCCTGTGCCCGGTGCTTTTTCAGCATGCGCACCAGGTTGGGAACACCCTCGCGTGTACCGCGATAGGTGTCTACGTCAATCTTTAATACGATGCTGGGCATTGATGGGGCTTCCGGGGAGCGTTGATGTTTGTTATGCGAGCTGATTCGGCAAGGACTGCAATTCGGCGACGCTGACGACTTTTCCATCCCGTAACAGTTCAAGGATGTTCAAGGCGCGGCCATCGCCGCAGACGCCCAAAATGGCGTCGCCAGCTACCGACAAGCCTAACGGCAAGCTGCTTACATCCAAATTGGACAGGCGCGCCTTTCCTATCACGTAGCTATTGCCGCCTTGCTCAAAAAAAGCGCCGGGATAGGGCGGCGCCACAGCCCTGTGCAGGTTATATACCTGCTGGGCCGGTTGACGCCAGTCTATCCGGCCGTCTTCCGGCTTGCGGCCGCCAAAATAACTGCCTTTGGATAAATCATTCGGCATCCTGGGCGCCGTGCCGGCAATCAGCGCAGGCAATGCCGGCCACAATGTCTGCTCAACGGCAACGGTCAGCTTGTTGAAGACTTCGTATGCGGTATCGTCCGGCAGGATGGGAACCATCGTCTGGGCAATGATGGCGCCGGCGTCCGGTTTTGCCGCCATTTCATGCAATGTCGCCCCGGTTTCGGTCTCGCCATGCAATACCGCCCAGTTCACCGGGACCCGTCCGCGATACTTGGGCAACAAAGATCCGTGCAGGTTATAGGCGCCGCGCTTTGCCAGCGCCAGCAAATCGACCGGCAGCATGTGGCGGTAGTAAAAGCTGAATATGAAATCCGGCTCAATAGCGGCTACCTGTGCCATCAGTTCTGGCGATTTCGGATCTGCTGGGGTAATGGATGGTATGCCGTGCTCCCGGCACAGGTCGGCAACCGATTCAAACCAGATGGTTTCAGCCGGGTTGTCCTGATGCGTGACGACCAGCGCAATGTTCACCCCGCGCGCCAATAATACTTTCAGGCAGCGCACGCCCACACTGTGATACGCAAATACTACCGCGCTCGCCGCAGCCTGCGCAGGGCGGGCGTCATTTGTCATTTCTTGCGTCATATTAGTTAGTGTCCGGCCGGTCGGGACTGCCTTGTTCCAGCACGGCCTGCACGACATAGCGAGGACGTCCGCGCACCTGCTGATAAATCCTACCCACATACTCGCCCAGCAAACCGATGCCGAACAAGATCACGCCCATCAGGAAGAAGGCGATCGCAAATAAGGTAAACAGGCCTTCCGCCTCAGCGCCGAACAGGAAGCGGCGAATCAGCAGCCAGACAACCAGGGCGCCCGATGCGATGGACAAGATCATGCCCAGCATCGAGAAAATTTGCAGCGGGACGACGGAAAATCCTGTCATCAAATCGAAATTCAGGCGTATCAGGCTGTAGATCGAATATTTTGATTCTCCTGCGGCGCGTTCTTCATGTTCGACGATAATCTCTGTCGGCTTGCGCGCAAACGTGTAGGCCAATGCGGGCACGAAGGTATTCACTTCGCTGCATTGATTGATCAGATCAATGACATTGCGGCCGTAGGCTCGCAACATATTGCCCTGATCCGTGATCTTGATGCGGGTAATGTTTTCGCGCAAGCGATTCATCAGTTTGGAGGCATAGGTGCGCCATGCGGAATCCTGGCGTTTGCGGCGGATCGACCCTACATAGTCATAGCCTTCGCGCATTCTTTCTACCAGCTTGCCGATTTCTTCGGGCGGATTCTGCAAATCCGCATCCAGCGTCACGATAATGTCGCCGCGGGCCGCCTGGAAGCCGGCCAGGATGGCCATATGCTGGCCATAGTTGCCGTTAAACAGCACCACCCGCGTCACATCCGGGCGCAGACGGAATTGCGTTGCCAGCATGGCCGCGGTGCCGTCCCGGCTGCCGTCGTTGATGAACACGATTTCGTAGCTGACGCCAGTTGCCGCCAACGCGTCCAGGGCAGGGTACAAACGCGCATAGAGCCTGTCCAGGCCTGCTTCTTCGTTATATACAGGGATGACAACTGAGAGTTCTGGTTTCATCGAGTAGCGTTTATTTTATTGAAGGCAGGATTTTACCGCAGCTACGGCGCGTTCCACATCAGATTCGTTCATGGCCGGGAATAACGGCAGCGTCACAATCTGCTTGCCGACTCTTTCCGCAATAGGGAACATGCCATCCGTATAGCCGCGCGCACGGTAATAGCTGAACAAATGGATGGCCCTGTAGTGGTAACCCAGGCCGATTTTCTTTTCCATCATCTTTTCCATGAAGGCGGCGCGGTTGATGCGCTCCGGCAGCACGATGTGGAACATATGCCAGTTGCTTTGCTCAAAATCCGCGATCGGCAGCTCGGCGCCGGTCTGTGCCTCGAAGTCGTCGCCGAAAGTGGCGAAATAGTGTTTGGCCAACGCCAGGCGCTTGGCGTTGAACTCTGCCAGGTGCTTCATCTGGCCCAGGCCTATCGCCGCGGCAATATCGGTCATATTGAATTTGCCGCCCAGCACATCCACGTCGATGCCGTCCAGGCCGCTGCGGGTGACGCCTTGCAGGCGATATTTTTCCGCCAGGCGCGCTTCTTCGGCATTGTTCAGCACCAGGCAGCCGCCTTCGCCGGTCATCATGTTTTTGTTCACCTGGAAGCTGAACGATGCGAAATCGCCGAAGGAGCCGATGCGCTTGCCTTTCCAGGTAGAGCCTATGGCTTGCGCTGCATCTTCCACGATCCGCAGATTATATTTTTTTGCCAAGGCATACAACTTATCCATGTCGCAAGGCAGGCCGCACATATGCACCGGAATGATAGCCTTGGTTTTTGACGTGATGACGGCTTCGACTTTGTTCAGGTCGATGTTGTGCGTGCGCGGGTCGATGTCGGCAAACACAGGCGTGGCGCCCGTTTCTATGATGACGTTGGCGGTTGCCACCCAGGAATTCGGCGTGGTGATGACTTCATCGCCGGCGCCTATGCCGGCGATGCGCAAGGCGATCTCCATCGTGCAGGTGCCGGAGTTGAAGGTGCGTACCGGGCGGCCGCCAAAATATTCGGATAATTGGGTTTCCAGCGCCTGTACGTTAGGGCCGCTGGTCAGCCATCCGGAGCGCAATACCTGGCCCACCGCGGCGATGGTTTCCTCATCGATAGTCGGTTTGGTAAATGGCAGGAAAGACAATTGTTCGCTCATGATTATCCCTTTTTATAAAATTTTGTAAAGCGGGGCGAAGCTCGCCAGTTAATCTGTAGCCGGCTGGGCAGTGCTGGCAATCACCACCCGCCGGGGGTCTTGCCCGATGACGCGCATAGGCACGCCTTGCTTCAGCATATCTTGATAAACGTCGACACGCAGGATGGCAACGGCAAGTTTGCCGTTAGCGCTGTCGGCGCGCCATTTCTGGATGAAATCGCTGCGTTCGGGTATCCATAAATGAGGCTCTTGCTCCAGGCCAAAGGCCAGTTCATCCGGAAACTCCACCAGGGTCAAGGTCCGGCCGAGATAAAAGGGCAGGCATTGTTCATACTGGCCTACCGAATAGATTGGCGTATCAGGTTTCAGTTCTGCCTGTATGGCTTTCAATTGCAATAGGCCAGCGCGGTAATATCCCCAAGGCTCGTAACCGAGCAATAATGTTTGTCCCGCAATAAATCCCGCAATGGCCAAACTGATGACGGCCCAGTCCCTTTGACGTTTCGCAATTACAATTGCCGCCAATCCGCCGACGAGTATGGTCAGGCTGGCTGCGATCAACCACGGCATCGCGCCCAGGTTCAGCGCCAGTTCCAGCGGCGCCAATTTCATCGCCGCAAATTTTGCCGGGGCGATCATGG
Organism: Undibacterium sp.; assembly: GCA_035487495.1. Lineage (GTDB taxonomy): Bacteria > Pseudomonadota > Gammaproteobacteria > Burkholderiales > Burkholderiaceae_D > Undibacterium. The sequence continues at coordinate 6,069 of DATHMC010000092.1, read as the reverse complement.
CGAAGGCTAATCCGCCCAATCCCGTCAGCGCAAACAATCCTGCGGCAAAGCGCAGGCTTTTGCTAGAACCTGCCTCAAGCTGGCATGCAATCAGCAGCGCCAGCGACGGGAAGATCGGTAGTATGTAGCCGGTCAGCTTGGAGTGGGAAGCGCTAAAAAATACAAAAATGAAGATAGTCCATACCAGCAGCATTTGCCTGGCCTGGAAGCCCCGGCTTTCCCTCTTGACCCCGGCCCACAGGCCTTGCAGCAGCAGGCCCAGCCACGGAACGATGCCGATAGCGAGGATGCCGATAAAGAAATAGGCCGGCTGGTTGCGTTTATGGACATTGCTGAAAAAACGGTCCCAATGCTCATGGATGAAGAAGAAGCGCGGGTGCTCCGGGTTTTTCAAGGCCACCAGCACAAACCAGGGGACCACTATCGCAAAGAAAATCAGCAAGCCTTTGCCCAGGTGCAAACGCTTCCAGATCGACCAGTCGCGCGCGACAAAGGTATAAATGACCAATACCGCGCCTGGGAGCACGATCCCGATCAGGCCCTTGCTCAGCACCGCCAGCGCCATGCCTATCCAGCACAGCAGCATGCCGTTTCTTTGTTCGGATGGCGTTGCTTCGTTGCGCTGCGCCAGCAGCACCCCGCACAGGGTGATTGTCATCATCCCGGCGACCGCCATATCCAGCGAGTTGTAGTGCGACGAAGCTGCCCACAGCAGGCTGGAACCCAGCACCAGCGCCGCATTGACGCCTACTCTGTAGTTGAATACCTTGCGTCCGGTGTAGGCTACCAGCACTATCCCTAATAAACCGCACAGGCCGGTCCACAACCTGGCCTGCCATTCGCCGACGCCGAACAGTTCGAAGGTGATGACGTTCATCCATGCTTGCAGCGGCGGTTTTTCAAAATATTTGATGCCGTCCAGGCGCAGTGTGACCCAGTCTCCGGTTACAAACATTTCACGCGCCATTTCCGCGTAACGGCCTTCATCCGTAGGCACCAGCGTGCGGGAACCCAGGGTATAGAACCAGACGATCAGAAACAGTATGGAGAGTATCCAGAGCAGGCTGCGGGAATCAAAAGGGGACGAGTATTGCTTCATTCAGTTTCCAGGATCAAAGCCAGGGCAACCTTACGGCCTTCTGCCATCAGGATATTGTAGGTGCGGCATGCGGCCTGGTTGTCCATGCATTCGACGCCGATTCTTTTTTCCGTCAATACCGTAATCAGCTTGGGATGGACAAATCGCTGCTTGCTGCCGGTGCCGAGTATGACGACATCCGGTTTGGTTGCTTCCAGCTGAGCAAAATGTTCAGTGGCCAGGTCTTCAAACCTGGCCGGCGGCCAAACGACAGGCGCTACTTCCGGCAATACGACCAGGCTATGCTGGTAGCGTATGGCGTTCAGTTCCACGCTGTCTTTGTCGTATGCGGTAACAGTTTGATATTGCTGAGTAAGTGTAGAGTGCAGCTTCATGGCGAGGTGTTTGACGTACCGACTCCTGCTTGTGGCAAATCGTCAGGCGTGTTTAGCTTGATAATTGCCGCATTGTAGCTGCTTTTTTGTTGCACAGCTTATCAGTTTCTTTTTGTACGGCTAGTTTTTTGTCCAATTATCCCAAGCCAGACGTGCCGCTTGTGCGATAACTTGCTCGCGTATTGCCGTACTGGCGGGCGAGTCGGAAACAAATACGGCAATCGCCAGATGTTTGCCGTCTGGTAGCGTAACAATGCCTATGTCATTCGTCGCGGCGGTGTTGCCCTGAGCGGAGAGCGAAGTTCCCGTCTTGTGCGCCACCGGGGTGCCGGCGGGCAACAGACCCTTGATGCGTTGCGGCCCTGTTTCGGTCTCCAGCATGAGTTTCATTATTAAGGAGCGACTGTCCGGACTCAGGCCTTTGCCCGCGTAAAATACTTGCAACAGGTTTATTGCCGCCTGCGGACTTGCAGAATTTCGATATTGGGTGCTGTTGTTTTCCCCCAATTCCGATTCTGTGTTCAACACGTGTATTTGATTCACGCCAAGCTGTTTCAGAAAGGCCATCACCCGGCTCGGACCACCCATCGTTCGCAACAACACATCGCTGGCCGTGCCGTCGCTTTCGGAAACGGCATAGCGCAGCAATTCATTGACGCTCATAGGGAAATCTCCTTCCGGATGCAGGTCACGGACGGGGCTATGTTGTCGCTTTCCTACCAAATCGGATTTATTGACAGTGACCATGTCATCCAACTTGAGCTTTCCGGCATCAATGGCCGCCAGTACCGCCATCGCGATGGGGAATTTATAGACGCTTTGCATGGGGAACTGCGAGTGGGGGTTTAGCCAGGCACTTTCTTGTGTTTCCATCAGCATCAGGCCTATGCCAACCTTGCCGCCGCTGGTTTGGGCTACTTGTTCCAGCTTCGCTTGCAGCGCGGCTGAGGATGCATGGGCCAGTGTGCAGGCAGCGCTCAGCAGCGCCAGAAAAATGATTTTTACAAACGGATGTCGCCCTATCATTGTCCAGCCTCGGTTGGGTAATTGTTAACATTTTGCAAATTCCAACTAATATATTAACAATTGGATTATTTGGCAACCCAGAATCTCTATTGAAATAGCCAGGCTAGCCCCGGACATTCTTGAAAATGCCGGGAAATGCAATCTTGCACTGGCTGGCAAATCTAATGTGATTGGTAGAAAAAGCAAATAAAATTAGACAATTTCACAAAACGGATTGATAAAACTGAGCGCATTGGGCAGAATGGTCAGTTCGGCAGTGCAGCATTTTGCCGCTTTCGTAGCACTATACCTGTCAGGGAATTTTTTGTTCGCTCTAGCCTGCAAGCCTGGCGGGCTAGAGCTTCCCTGAACCAAATGGAAAGATCGCTCTTGTGAGACCCGTACAAAAATCCAATAAACTCGCCGACGTCTGTTACGACATCCGTGGACCTGTGCTGGAAAAGGCCAAGCAGATGGAGGATGAGGGGCACAAGATCATTAAATTGAATATCGGCAATCTCGCCGTTTTCAATTTCGACCCGCCTGACGAGATCGTGCAGGACATGATCCTCAATATGCACAATGCGGCCGGCTATACCGACTCCAAGGGCATGTTCGCGCCACGCAAGTCCATCATGCACTACACGCAGGAGAAGCATATCCATGGCGTGACCATTGAAGACATTTACATAGGCAATGGCGCGTCCGAACTCATCGTCATGGGCATGAATGCCTTGCTGAACGCCGGCGATGAGGTGCTGGTGCCGGCGCCGGACTATCCTTTGTGGACCGCGGCGGTCAGCCTGTCCGGCGGCAAGCCTGTGCACTATATCTGCGATGAGAGCGCGGACTGGATGCCGGATATCGACGACATCAAGAGCAAGATCACTCCCAATACCAGGGCTATCGTGGTCATCAATCCCAATAATCCTACCGGGGCCTTGTATCCTGTTGAAGTGCTGCAGCAAATCGTCGATGTCGCCCGGCAGCATCAACTGATCGTGTTTGCCGACGAAATCTACGACAAGACCCTGTATGACGAGGCGGAACATACGTCGATTGCGTCGCTGGCAGACGATGTGCTGTTCCTGACCCTGAACGGCCTGTCGAAAAATTACCGGTCTTGCGGTTATCGTGCCGGCTGGATGGTCGTATCCGGAGAAAAAAAACATGCCAAGGACTATATCGAAGGCCTGAACATGCTGGCTTCCATGCGCCTGTGTGCGAATGCCCCCGGGCAATTTGCGATTCAGACGGCATTGGGCGGCTATCAAAGCATCAATGATCTGGTTGGCCCCGGCGGGCGTCTGTTGCGGCAGCGGGATCTTGCCCATAAATTGTTGACCGCTATTCCCGGCGTCACTTGCGTCAAGCCCAAAGCCGCGTTGTACATGTTTCCCAAGCTGGATCCCGAGATGTACCCGATCAAGGATGATCAGGAGTTCATCCACGAACTATTGGTTGAAGAGAGAGTTTTGCTGGTGCAGGGCACTGGGTTCAACTGGATCAAGCCGGATCATTTCCGTGTAGTGTTCTTGCCCAATACGGATGATCTGACCGATGCATTCGGCCGGATTGCGCACTTCCTCGAGGGGTATCGCAAGCGTCACGGAACGGCGTAATACCCGGCTTCCTAAAGCAATATCAAGGCAATCATTTTCATCGTAATTTATTTTAACCCGCAACATTGAAGACTATATGAAACCCATCAAAGTAGGTCTGTTAGGCATAGGCACCGTCGGTTCCGGCACATTCAACGTCTTGAAGCGTAACCAGGAAGAGATTACGCGTCGCGCAGGCCGTTCGATTGAGATTACGATGGTGGCAGACCTGAATACTGATAGGGCGCGTGAACTGACCAATGGCGAGTGCGAGATCGTGAATGACGCCAACCTGGTGGTCAATCATCCGGACATCGACATCGTCGTTGAATTGATCGGCGGCTACGGTATCGCCAAGGACCTGGTAATGAAGGCGATTGCACAAGGCAAGCACGTGGTGACCGCGAACAAGGCGCTGCTGGCGACGCATGGCAATGAAATCTTCCAGGCAGCGCAGGAAAAGGGCGTGATGGTCGCGTTTGAGGCAGCCGTCGCTGGCGGCATCCCGATTATCAAATCCTTGCGTGAAGGCTTGACCGCGAACCGTATTCAATGGATCGCCGGCATCATCAACGGCACGACCAACTTTATTTTGTCCGAAATGCGCGACAAGGGCCTGGATTTCGACGTCGTGCTGAAGCAGGCGCAGGCGCTGGGTTATGCCGAAGCCGATCCGACATTTGATATCGAGGGCGTGGACGCCGCGCACAAGGCGACTATCATGGCATCGATTGCCTTTGGCATTCCCATGCAGTTCGACAAGGCCCACGTGGAAGGCATTACCAAGCTGGAAGCGACCGATATCCGGTATGCCGAACAATTGGGCTACAGGATCAAATTGCTGGGCATTACCAAGCGTACCGACAAAGGCATAGAGTTGCGCGTGCATCCTACCTTGATCCCGACCAAGCGCCTGATCGCCAATGTGGAAGGGGCGATGAATGCAGTGCTGGTGCAGGGCGATGCAGTGGGAGCTACGCTGTATTACGGCAAGGGCGCCGGTGCCGAACCTACTGCCTCGGCAGTAATCGCCGACCTGGTGGACATCACTCGCCTGGCGACGGCCGATCCGGAGCACCGGGTGCCGCATCTGGCCTTTCAGCCGAATGCCATCAGCGATTTGCCTATCCTGCCTATATCGGAAATCGTGACCAGCTATTACCTGCGCATGCATGTCGCTGATCAGGCGGGTGTGCTGGCCGACGTCACCGGCATCCTGGCGGATGCCTCCATCTCGATAGATGCCATGTTGCAAAAAGAGCCGGCCGAGGGGGAGACGCAGACCGATATCGTTATATTGACGCATCAGACGCAGGAAAAGAATATCGTCGCGGCGATAGGCAGGATAGAGGCGCTGAACTCCGTATTTGGCGCTGTCACCAAATTGCGCCTGGAAGAGCTGAGTTAAGCCGTCGCGGGAAAAATAGCGCTTGTGCCTGGGTTGTGGGCTGGCGCCATAAGCAGTGCGGTCGTGTCGGGCGCACTGCTTTTTTATGCGCTGATGAGTTTTAGCAATGGCAATTTGCTAGCGTACTATTTTTTCTTGAAATTCAACCGGCTTGCCGTCGTAGATGCGGACGAGGCTGCAGGCGCGGGTGCCGTAGGTCGGGGTGATGATGAACGCCGGCGACAGCAGGCGCTCCATGTCAAAACTGACGCCGGTATCCGGCAGGCGGCAATCGGGGGCCTGAGTGGAATTCGACAGCATTTCAAAATAGGCTTCTTCCGGAGCCCTTTGGCATAGCAGGCTCGCAAATTCGGCCTTGGTCCTGACTACCTTGGGCCATGGCGTATCCAGGGCAGCGTTGGAGATGCCGTACAGGCCAGGCAACAGCGGAGTGCCGTTACGTTCGTCATCCTGCTTGCGGTTGGAAAACCAGATCAGGTTATCCCGATCGCCCAGCAGCAGGTTGAAGCCGTTATAGGCCGGCGCTTTTTCCCTGATCAGTTCCACATACTCTGCCGCCGAAGTTTTTCCCATCAGATAATC
>DATHMC010000091.1:0-6539 GCA_035487495.1 Undibacterium sp. | reverse complement strand
TTGCCCCGAGGGCAGAGCGAGGCAGCCAGAGCGCTGGGCATGAGTTATATGCAAACCATCGTCAACATCATCCTGCCGCAGGCGCTGTACAACATGCTGCCGGCGATGGTGAGCCAGTTTGTGTCCACCATCAAGGAAACTTCCCTGGGGTATGTGATCAGCGTCAATGAGTTGACCTTTGCCGCCAACCAGGTCAACTCCACCTTGCTGACCAAGCCATTCCCGGTATTCATGCTGCTGGCGCTGATCTACTTTTTGCTGTGCTTCTCGCTATCGCAGTTCGCACATTTCCTGGAGCGGCGAATCAGCAAGAAGCGGGCTGGCGTCGGTGCCGGCAATAAAAAACCGGCTGAACCAGACGTCAATCTGGTGATAGCGCAGGCGGTCGAATAACTTGAATATCTTGGATAACCGCGCAGCGCAGCTCCTTAAACTGAAATATCTCAATCATGACACTTACCCCCTTTGGCAACAGTATCAGTTCCCCGAATATGATCACTTTTGATAGCGTCAACAAATGGTACGGCTCCTACCATGCACTGGCGGATGTGTCGGCCGAAGTTGCAAGAGGCGAAGTGGTGGTGGTGTGCGGTCCGTCCGGTTCCGGCAAATCCACCTTGATCCGTACCGTGAATCGGCTGGAAGAGATTCAAAAAGGCAAGATCGTGTTTGACGGAGAAGATATCCATGTCCCCAAGCTCAACCTGAATCAGTTCCGTGCGCGGGTTGGGTTTGTATTCCAGAGTTTTAACCTGTTTCCGCATCTGTCGGTGCTGGATAACATCATCGTGGCGCCAGTCAATGTGCTCGGCGCCAAGCGCGCCCAGGCGCGCATCCACGCCCGCGAATTGTTAGAACGGGTCGGCCTGGCAGCCAAGGCTGACGCCTTCCCCGGCCAACTCTCCGGCGGCCAGCAACAGCGGGTTGCGATTGCCCGCGCCCTCGCCATGAATCCGCCCGCCATGCTGTTCGACGAACCCACCAGCGCGCTCGACCCGGAAATGGTGGGCGAGGTGCTGCAAGTGATGAAAAGCCTGGCGCGCGACGGCATGACGATGATTTGCGTCACCCATGAAATGGGCTTCGCACGCGAAGTCGCCGACCGGGTCTGGTTCATGGATCACGGCCGCCTGATCGAGACCGGCACCCCCGAGGATTTCTTCCTGCGGCCGCAAAGCGAGCGCGCTCAAAAATTCCTGTCCGATCTGCGCTCTCACTAGAGATTCGCCCCTTTTTTACATGCTGGTTTATCGAAAAAAAACCATTTGAACTATTTGACTCTGGTCGCCGCAATACCGGAACGACCGCTTTTTAAAAAGGAAATATTAGTCATGGATGTGAGCCAAGGAGTATTTTTTTCCGACGAATTGATGCAAGAGATCAAGAGCCGTTTCCACTACGTCGATAGCGATCCAGCCGACCGCGAGCGGCTGTATTTTGACAATGCCGGAGGTTCCTTCCGGCTCAAGAAAGCTGTCGAACAATTTGCCAAGGCAGACTCGATTCCAGACAACCCGGAACGGATTCACCAAACCGCCTTGTCTTTGCAAAAGATGCAGGAAGCCGGCACCGCGGATGTCCGGACCATCTTGAACGCCACTGGCGGCAGCGTCTATTCCTCGCTGACCGCTTCCGCAGCCATGTTCGACATGGTAAGAGCAGTCGCTGAAAATGTTAGCGGTACCAATATGGTGACCACCGTGCTGGAGCATCCCTCCGCCTTTGACGCGATGACGCTCTACGCCGAAAAACTCGGCAAGGAACTGCGGGTTGCCAAAAGCAATCCAGTCACCGGTGGCGTCGATGTAGAAGAAATCACCAGGCTGGTGGATAGCGATACCTGCCTGCTCAACGTGATGTATGCATCGAATATTTCAGGCGCCAAGCTGGATATCGAAAACATCGTCAAACAGGCGCGCCAGATCAACCCTGACGTATATATCCTGGTAGATGCGGTACAACATGCCCCCCACGGCCTGATCGATCTTCAAAAAACACCGGTCGACGGCATCAACATTGCCCCCTACAAATTCTTTGGCTGCCGCGGCTCCGGCATTTCATGGCTGTCCGACAGGGCGTCGGTACTGCCGCACCACAAACTAGGCGGAAAGAAAGCCAATTTCTGGGATCTCGGCAGCGCCGCTCCCTGGCAGTTTTCCGTGGTGACCGAAATCGTCGATTATGTGTGCTGGCTCGGCGCCAAATTCATCGATAGCGATGAGCGGCGCGCGCTGTTCGTTAGCGGGATTGAGCGGATCGCGTTGCACGAACGGGCTTTGCTGTCGAGGATGCTCAACGGTACTGCCGAAATCGCCGGCCTCAGGCGCTTGAATGGCGTCAAGGTATTCCTGGATTATGAAGACCTGTCGAAACGCGATCTGATCGTTGCCATCGGTATTGATAATCTGGATCACACCCAGGCCGTCAGGGAATATGAGAAGAGAGGGGTGATCGTCTATGAACGGGCGGCGGCCAGCATTTATTCAAAGCGGATGCTGGAATCCTTCGATATGGATGGCGCGGTGCGGATATCGCCGCTGCATTGCAATTCAGCGCAGGACATTGATAAATTTTTGCGGGTGACGGCGGAATTGTGTGAGGCGGCTTGATTCTGCTTGGGTTCAAGGATTGCGCCTTTCGGTTGCCGGCACTGAGGTAACGCGATAAGGGCTTGCTGCAATCGAAGTTTTTTGGGCTGTGAGTGGATTGTCATCGTCGCTGATAGCGTTTATAGTCTTCCCCGTCCCCGAAAAAGACGGGACCTGGTTTAGAAGCCTGACACCAAACACGCACAAACCGCGTCAAGCGGCTGTGTGCGTTCACCTTTGCTCGTCCCTATGGGCGGCAGTGGTGGGGAGCCTTCGGGCTGCCGGTGGTTTGGTGCCGGTCTTCTAATCCTGCTATCTGCCGCCCTCCCGTTTAGAAGCGGAAGCGGCTTAACGCCACCAACGGGAGTCCGCAATGTCTAGCAACAGCACACCCACCCAATCCCATTACACCCCAATCGCCGCCGATCACCAGCCGTTTTCATGGCTGGCTGAAGAATTGCGCATCGACGCCTCCATGCAGTTCCTGGCGCATACCCTGGATATAACGCAAGGCATTAAAACCTGCCTGGAGCTGGTCCACGCCAGCAATCACGCAAGGGAAGAGGGCGATCCGGCCTACCCGCCGACACTGAATGTGCCCGACACCGAGCGCCTGACCCGCATGGCAATGGCCGCCGCCAGCACGCTATCGGAACAAGCTGAGCGGCGTATTGCAGTGCTCAACAGCAGATGTGCAAGCGCCGCAGAGCATTAGCCGCTTGCGAGGTGCGGCGTCGGGCCGGGAAAGCTCGGCGTCGTGCTTCTGAAGTTCGGCTTCGGACTTCCGAAGCAGGATGTCGAACCTCCCAAGGCAGGACGTCCTGCTTCAGAAGCCGGCCAGCGAACCTTCGAGGTAGGACGCCGAGCTTCCGAAGCAGGGTGTCGGGCTTCCAAGGCAGGACATTGAGCTTCCGAAGCAGGACTTCGAACTTCCTGAGGTAGAGCGTCGAGCTTTCGAGGTAGAACGGCGAGCTTTCGAGGTAGAACGGCGAGCTTTCGAGGCAGAACAGCGAGCTTTCGAGGCAGGAAGGCGGCTCTCGGAGCATCAACGGCGATTTTCTGAGCATTGATGGAGACCTCGGAAGCGTCCAATGACGTGTACTAATTCAGATTCCAACGGATAGAAGATGCGCGATTTTATCTAAAACCGGATTGGTTTGAGGGAACTAGTGATATTGGTATTTCACCGCATAATGTGACGGTCCGTATCCGGCCAGAAGCAGCCGGTTGCCGTGACATCCAAAAACGGTCACTCAGCAGCGCTATATAACTAAGGATAAGACCCGCATGAATCAATCATTATTTTCGCTATTTGTGACCATACTTTTGACCGCCACCCCCGTCGCTGAAGCCCATCATCCATGTTTGCACTTTGGCTGCAAGGATCTACAAGAGTGCAAAGAGGCTGCCGAATGGATTGTTGAAGCGACTGTCGTCGACATCACGCACACAGGTGGCCAGGAGGAGTGTGAAACTGGGCCGTATGGCCCGCTGTGTGGTTATGCCGAGAATCCAGAAATTTTGACTCTTGCTAACGCACGAGTCATCAAAGGTAAATTCGACCTTGGACAGAACGGCGAAGCCTCAGTTTCGCGTAAAGATTCGTGTTTTTCTGGAGCATTGGCGTCAATGAATGACAAACCTGAACTGGGAACTCAGGGCGAAAGAATTCGTTTGTATGGGGACAATTTAAACCGACCTCCGTTCATCCATCCCGGCTACTTCTTTGTCGAATCTATTGAGAGCCGTCGTGCACCTTAAATTTGCTACCGGCCATTTACAGACATCCAACGTTCAATTTGAATATGAAATTATTAGACAACTCTCGCCATTTGAATGCGCATAGATTATTGATGATGGGCATATTTCTTGGAAGTACAACATTTCCAATATTTGCCAATGCTATTGATGCATCTATCCAGCAGGCGGCGCAGAACATACCGCATGCGAAACCGACGCAAGCCATGAATTTTTCTGACAGCATATCAAGGTACGATATTTTCGACATGGTTAAAAAGCCAACGACGCCACGAGAGCTACTACAAAATATTAAGTTTTCCATCGACCGTAATTTATTAATACGTGCCGATTTCTATACCGCGGAAAATTTAGAAAGATTTTTTGGCGGCAAGGCAAAGGTGCAAACTGTAAGAACACAAAAGAATGATTTGGAGATATTAAGTGCAGTATCAAATTTGGGAGATGTTCTTGCGAACACCAAAAAACTTTATGGCACATCTATTGAGTTTGATCTGCAGGAAAAAAATGAAAATTCTGGAATACTGCATGCAAATGTTGTGGTTCCAGGGACATCAGCTGATCCTCGATTGACAGTAGAACTTGTTGAAAATGTTTTTGGCAGCAGCGGCGAGATGACTGTTTCCGACAGCAGCGATGCCTTATCTGAAAAGGAAGCAGCGGATCGATTGCAAACTGCAGATCCTAAAGGGCCAGCTCCCTTCGTTGGTTATGCTGCTCCAGCAACTCACGAGCTGGGAAACAAGAGAATCGAATTTTTTATTCCCAAATCAGGAGTAAATACTTCGGTCGTTTTTTTTACATTCGAAACAGGCCAGATAAAAAACATTGTAATTAACCAGTCGGAGGAATAGCTATAGCAACGGCAGCACTTACATTCGGCGCTCAGACAGCAATCGGCCAAAACCGGTCCTTCGCGGCCGCCTCCAATTTAATATTGTTTTGCCAATCATTTCGTGGCACGATACCGGAATATTGTTGGCGAGCAACTACCCTGACTGCTCGATGAACTTAACGAGGCACCCGCGGTATGAACATCCTGAAAAAACTCTTCGTTGGTAACAAGGTCCCGAAGTCAATATACGACTCTATCCTTTGGCTAACATCGGAAAAAACCGGCAAGAGTTTTCCAATCGCCCAGTTCTCGGGCGACACGGACATGGTAACTATGGGCTGGGTATCGCTGACTAGTGTTCTGAATCACGAGATAGTGGTTACGATGATGACAGGCGACGAGCTCAAAAATACATCAAAAGACTCTAGCGGTTATACCCAACTTGAGTCACGCGTTAACAATGTCTTGAACAGAGCGGACTTGGTGTGCTCGTGGCTAGTCACGGTTGTAGAGCCAACTTATGACGTCGACATTACGACGCTGTCATTTCAAGAATTCCGCAAAGTGTATAAAAAACCTCAGCTGTTCTATCGAGATATTTATAGTCCTGAAACATTCGCGAGGATAGAAACAGAGGCCTCCCGTCAAGATTTTGAGCGCCAGGGTGGAAAATTTCTAGTTTTATAGTTTCTAATAAATGGCTGCAATCGGCCGCCAACAGCAGTCGGTGGTTTGCCTAAATATCGACGCTCACCGTACTGTTAGGATATAAATGACTCGGCAACGCGAACGGCATGAGAAACGTACTCCGATTGAGGAAAAGGCGAGACTGCAGGTATTGGACCTGGTTGGGAAATCCGGTACGGTGTACGTTGAGCGGAGTGGATTTGATGAGCTGGATAGTGTCCTTATCCGTGTCGCGGACCTAGATGGTATAGCGGATGGAGAGTTTGAGCGCCTCAAGTTCTCGTTGGTTGACTTGCTAAATGTCCTGCTGCCTGAGAACTCATCGCCGTCGTGCTGTGCGTTAGTTGTGCGGGCTGGCCAGGAAACGTTTTTGCGTCCTTGATGGCTGCAAATCGACCTCATCATCTTCGGCGAGTATCGGCCAGAAGCGGCCATGCCGTTGTACCTTTCAATTTAACCAATTATCAGGATGGTGACATGCTTGAACCTCATATCATCGCTGAAGCACGGGAATTCGCAGAATCCCATCGTTGCCTAAATCCAGACTATCCTGGCTCAGCGCACGTACAAGAGCTTTCGCAAAGATTGGGCTCGCCTTCCGACTACGCTAAATTTCGGCAATCGCCTCATGGCGCATACCTAGTAGATATTATTGAGGCATACGAGACGGC
>DATHMC010000090.1:0-28335 GCA_035487495.1 Undibacterium sp. | reverse complement strand
CCGAAAACCCGGTGCCGCAGGCATCCCTGCCCAGCCGGCATGCAATCCTACCGTACGGCCCGGTACAAAATTCCGTCACATCTATTGCCGCGCCAATTGCTAAGCACTACACTAGCTCAGCATTCCAACGGAACCCACTATGGCCATCAACGATAATAAAATCTACCTCGCTTCCAAGAGCCCGCGCCGCAGGGAGCTGCTGCGCCAGATAGGCGTAGAATTTGAACTGCTGCTGCTGCGCGACTCGCCAAACCGCGGCCCGGATGTGTCAGAAACTGTGTTGCCGGGCGAATTGCCGGACGCTTACGTGGCGCGCGTCACCCGGGAAAAAGCCGATGTCGCCTGGCAAATCATGACGATGCGCAAGCTGCCGCTGCGCCCCGTGCTGGCCGCTGACACGACCGTGGTCATCGACAACCAGATCCTGGGCAAACCGCAAGACCATGTGGAAGCGCTGAATATGCTGCAACGCCTTTCCGGTGCCACCCATACGGTGCTCACCAGCATCGCGGTACATCATATCGACGGCAGCCTGCACACCACCCAGCGTTCCGAAGTGACCTTTGCGGCACTCACAGATGCCCAGATGCAAGCCTACTGCATGTCGCCGGAACCGTATGACAAAGCCGGCGGATACGGCATACAAGGCAGTGCCGCGCGTTTTATTTCTCACATCAGCGGTAGTTATTCTGGCATTATGGGTTTACCGTTATTCGAGACTAGTCAGCTATTGAGAAAGGCTGGCATCTTTATCCCCTAATTATTCTGGCTATCCGACAGCATGAGCGAAAACCTCCTCATTAATATCACCCCGCAAGAAACCCGCGTCGCCCTGATCTTCCAGGGTGCGGTGCAAGAACTCCACATAGAACGAACCCTGTCCCGCGGCCTGGTCGGCAATGTCTACCTGGGCAAGGTCGTGCGCGTGCTGCCGGGCATGCAGTCCGCCTTTATCGACATCGGCCTGGAACGCGCCGCCTTCCTGCATGTCGCCGACATCTGGGATTCACGCACGCATGACGGCAATACGGCAGCGCCGCCCACCCCGATAGAAAAACTGCTGTTCGACGGCCAGGCGATTACTGTACAAGTGGTCAAGGACCCTATAGGCACCAAGGGTGCCAGGCTATCCACGCAAATCTCCATCGCCGGGCGCATGCTGGTGTACCTGCCTCAGGATTCGCATATAGGCATTTCGCAGCGCATAGAAAACGAGGCGGAGCGCGAGGCCTTGCGCGCCAAAGTGCAAAGCCTGCAGCAGCCCGATGAAAAAGGCGGTTTCATCGTGCGCACGATGGCAGAAGACGCGTCTGATGAAGACCTGAAGACCGACGTCGAATATCTGCGCAGGACCTGGGCAAATATCACGCAACTGGCCAAGACCAAGCCGGTCACGACGCTGCTCTACCAGGACCTGAACCTGGCGCAGAGGGTGCTGCGTGACTTCGTCAACGAAGAAACCGACAGCATACAGGTCGACTCGCGCGAAAACTACCTGATGCTGCATGAGTTTGCCGCCACCTATACCCCTTCGGTATTGCCCAAGCTGCAGCATTACACCGGCGAGCGCCCGCTATTTGACCTATATGGAGTGGAAGAAGAAATCGAACGCGCGCTGGGGCGCCGGGTGGACCTGAAATCCGGCGGCTACCTGATCGTCGAACAGACTGAAGCGATGACGACGATAGACGTCAACACCGGCAGCTTTGTCGCCGGCCGCAATTTTGACGACACCATTTTCAAGACCAACCTGGAGGCGGCGCATGCGATTGCGCGCCAGCTAAGGTTGCGCAACCTGGGCGGCATCATCATCCTCGATATTATCGATATGGAAAATGCAGAGCACCAGGAAGCGGTGCTGGCCGAACTGAACAAGGCGCTGTCGCGCGACCGCACCAAGCTGTCGGTTTCCGGCTTCTCTGCGCTGGGCCTGGTGGAGGTCACCCGCAAGCGCACGCGGGAATCCCTGGCCCACATACTGTGCGAACCTTGCCCTGCCTGCAGCGGCAAAGGCCAGGTCAAGACCGCGCGCACGATATGCTACGAAATCCTGCGTGAACTGCTGCGCGAGGCCAAACAGTTCAACCCGCGCGAATTCCGCATCATGGCTTCACAAGTAGTGGTGGACATGTTCCTGGAAGAAGAGTCGCAGCATCTGGCGATGCTGGGCGACTTTATCGGCAAACCGATCTCGCTGCAGGTGGAGAGCGTTTTCCATCAAGAGCAGTACGACATCATCCTGATGTAGGATGCAGCAACTGATATGAAGACCCTGCTCCTGGGCCTGCTGGTTTTGTGGTCCGCCGCAGCCGGTGCGACAGACGGCCAGTTGCTGCAGGTACCCACCAGGGAAGGCATTTCCGTCCCCGTATTCTGGGTCAAACAAGAGCATGCGGCCGCCACCGTGGTCTTGCTGCCGGGCGGTGCCGGCGGCATAGGCAAGCTGGATCAATCAGGCTGGCCCGGCAGCGCGAATTTCTTGATCCGCAGCGGCAGGCTTTTCGCCGTACAAGGTTTCAATATTGCAATGGTGGCGCGTCCGTCGGATATCCAGGACCTGGATTTTGCGGTACGCATCGGCGACCGGCATCTGCAAGACCTGCACAAGGTCGTGGAATACGTGGGCAAGCTGTCGGATGCGCCGATCTGGATAATAGGCACCAGTCGCGGCACCATCTCTGCCGCAGCACTGGCGATCGCCGAGGGAAGCAGCAGCCCTATCGCGGGCTTAGTGCTGACGTCCAGCGTCACCGACAAAAAGCCGGGCGCGTTGCCGACGCAGGCGCTTCAGAAGATCGTCGTCCCGGTACTGGTCGTGCACAATCAAAAAGACGCCTGCCCTATCTGCCAGCCGCATCAGGCCGCGTACTTATTCGGCGCGCTGAAAAACTCTCCGAACAAAAAATTGCTCATGCTGGATGGCGGTTCCGGCGCCAGCGGCGATGTGTGCGAGGCTTTGCATTATCACGGCTTCATCGGCATCGAACAACAGGCGGTTGACGCCATCTCGCAATGGATTAAGCATCCCTCCAATTGATGTGCACGGCCACGGGCGAACCGCAATAATCCGACACCGAAGAGGACAACCAGCGCCGGATAATAAAAAGCAGGCATATCATTGATACCAACGATATACCTGCATGGTATTGCCTTTTGCCTGTCGTCCGAGACCGAAAAATTTGACTCCCCGCCAAACACGGCAGGGAGCGCTTTTTTGTTAAAGCTTGAGCGACTTGCGTTCACGGACGAAATACAGACCCAACAAACCCACGGCCAGCAGCGCGAGCTCGCCAGGTTCAGGAATCGTTACAGGCTGGGATGTGATCTTAAAGCCGAACTGGGTTGGGGTTGCGGCACCCTCCTGCGTGGTGAAGCCTATGCAACCGTTTGGAGCGCCGGCCGCAGCACAAGTGGCATTGGGCAATGTAAGCAGGTTATTGGTTAAGTTGAGGATACTAATAAAATAGGTATTGCCGTCATAAACGAAGCTGTTGTTCAGCGTGCCCAGGTCAATCACAAAAATATCGTCGCAAATAGATACCGATGGAAAACCGCAAGGTGCGGAGTTCGGTGTTTCTCTAAAATGAATCATAAAATCAATTGACGTTGGCCCAAACGGGGAATTTGGGGCAGGCAGGGTAGGAGTCAGCGTCAGCATGTTGAGCAGGTTTGCGGTGAGCAGGGTGCCGAAACTGCTGCTAATAGGATTATTGTAATGGGTGATCGTGTTTGTTGTTGCAGTTGCGCCGTTGGTATTTACTAAACCCGACACGGCCGCATTAGTAATTCCCACGCCGCTACGATTTGGATTTACGGCAGGATCCAGGCTACCTGACGAACTACCCCAGCTAAGGAGAGTTGGAGTCACATCCTGGGTGCCCCCCGTAGAGCTGAAAGTCGGGGCAAGGCCTCCGGAAGTAACCCACGCCAAGGATTCATTGAACGACCACTGGGTAACTACCGGACCCGCAATCGCAGTCGCCGCAGAGAACAAGCAGGCCAGTGCGCCCAGTATGCCAAGAATTTTCTTCATTTTTTCTCTCCTGAATGTGAGCGGATTAAGATGGGCTTGTAGCTATTTAAATTTATCTTTACTACCAGCAACCGCACAGAGCCAAACTCCCCAAATGCACAGTTACTTCCCGCCATCAAGCAACTGAACACTCTGTTATCAGCAAATACCATACCTGCTCGCGATGGCGCGGGGTCTCTCCAATGACAGCCCACTTGTGACGCAAGACAATCCCCAGGCTATGTAAAATCCTTCGACGTTGCTCTTGGAAATTCAATTTATAAAAAGGAAATTTATATGATGTAAGTACGATAACGGCAGCCACTCCGAGGATGGCCTGTGTATGCATTTCATAGAGGGAGGGGACGCATCGGTCGCCGGAAGTTGCCATTAAGAAAGAATCTTTGAGGCAGCAACTATGCTTTCATGCGCCGAAAAAACCTGACAAAAAACCCGACAATTGTGTAGCGCCTGTTACGCACGTCGCGAGCGGCAGCGGCAGCAAACTTATCTTGCCCCTGGCGCATGCGCATGACTCTGCGCGTCCATTATCTATTTGCAAAAATTGCTTACATGCGAGTAATGGGCAGCATGAGTTGCAATTCTTGCCACACAAGATCGCTGCTCAATTTTTGCATGCAGTCATGATGCCCCAGCGGACATTCGCGCTGCTTGCAGGGAGCGCACGACAGGCGCAAGGACAGCGAGCGGGCGACATCGGAAAACGGCGGCGCGTGATCGGGGTCGGTAGGGCCGTAGATAGCGATGACAGGACGATTCAGCGCAGAGGCAATATGCAACAGGCCGGAATCGTTACTCACTACCGCGCTTGCCTGGGCGATCAGGGCCACGGCCTCATCCAGCGACGTGTCGCCGGCCAGACTGCGTATCGCCGGCGACAGCGCTGAAATCTCCTCACATACCGCCCGGTCTTTGCCTGAGCCCAGCAAAATAATTTGAGCATCAGGATGCTCTTCCCACACGGTGTTTGCCAGCTGAGAAAAATGCGAAGTCGGCCAGCGTTTGGCATTACCGAACTCGGCGCCGGGCGCAAAAGCCAGCAAAAGCCTGTCTTGCCGCAAACCCAGCTTATTGAGCACCGAAGTAATCTTATCTGCGCCAACATTCAGCGCAGGACGGGGCAATCCCACAGGAAGCTGCGCAGACGGCGGGCTCGCCAGGGCCGCATAGAAGGGCACCATCGCTCTCGGATGCGCAGGGTCGTCACGATGCATCACATTGATCAAACCATAGCGGCTCTCGCCCTTATAGCCTACCCTCCTGGCGATGCCCGCAAGCCAGGGGATCAACGCAAACTTCAAGGTATTGGGCAATACATAGGCTTCCGCATAGCCGCGTTTTTTTAATTCCCGGGCAAAACGCCAGCGCTCGCGCAACTGCAAGGCCCCATGCTTGAAAGGCGTGCTCAGCACGGTGTCCACCTCCTGCATGGCGCGCAACACCGGCGCCACCCATGCCGGCGCCAGCACGTCTATCGGCCTCTCAGGATGTTGCTGCTTCAACAGGCGCAACAGCGGCTGCGCCATCACCGCATCGCCTATCCAGTTAGGCGCGATGACCAGGGTACGGGGCGTGCAGAAACCTGTCATGCGCGCGGAATCCGTCCCATCAGGAAAAATTCGTCATTGGGGCGCATTGAAATCACGTTGGCCATGCGATTGGACAAACCGAAGAAAGCGGTGATGGCAGCGATGTCCCATACGTCTTCCTCATCGAAGCCATGCTTGCGCAGCTCCGCGTAGTCGCCATCGTTGACGCTCTGGGAGTCGAGGCAGACCTTGATCGCAAAATCGAGCATCGCGCGTTCTCGCGACGTGATGTCGGCCTTCAGGTGATTCACGGCAACCTGATCGGCGACCAGCGCATTCTTGGCATAGATGCGCAAGATAGCGCCGTGCGCGACGACGCAATACAGGCAGTTGTTCTTGGCGCTGGTGGCGGTGACGATCATTTCGCGGTCCGCTTTGCTCAGGTTGCCGGTCTGTTTCAGCATCAGCGCATCGTGATAGGCAAAGAAGGCGCGGAATTCATCCGGCCTGTGCGCCAGCGTCAAGAACACATTCGGCACGAAGCCGGCTTTTTCCTGTACCGCCAGGATTTTTTCGCGTATGTCATCCGGCAACTGAGGCAACTCAGGCACCGGGAAGCGGGAAATTGGTTGTGTCATGGTCGGTCTCCTGATGATAGTAATTTCCGCACCCTTTCAGGCGTTGGATCAAGCAGCGAATCAAGCTGCAAACTGCAAACGGTACAGGTTAGCATACACGCCCTCGGCATCCAGCAACTCCGCATGCGAGCCGATTTCCACTATCTGCCCGTCCACCAGCACGGCAATCCGGTTTGCCCTTTCTATCGTCGACAAGCGATGCGCAATGACCAGCGTGGTACGGCCCAGCATCAGCTCATCCAGCGCGGACTGCACCGCGCGTTCGGACTCGGAATCCAGCGCAGAGGTAGCCTCATCCAGTATCAGTATCGGCGCGTTCTTGTAGATCGCCCTGGCGATCGCCAGCCGCTGACGCTGCCCGCCCGACAGGCGCATGCCATTGTCGCCGACGATGGTTTGCAGGCCGTCAGGCAAATCGCGGATGACATCGGTCAGATGGGCCGCCTGCACCGCCCCGGCTATCCTGCCTGCGTCCGGGTCCGGATCGCCGTACGCGATATTGGCGGCTACGGTATCGTCAAACAGGATCACGTTCTGGCTCACCATCGCGATTTGCTCGCGCAGGCTGCGCAAGGAAATATCCTGCAGGGATTGGCCATCCAGCAAGATATCGCCGGCGGATGGCGTATAAAAACGCGGCACCAGGTTCACCAGTGAAGTCTTGCCGCCGCCGGACATCCCTACCAGAGCAATCGTCTCGCCCGGCTGTATCGCCAGATTCACGTCTTTCAGGGCCTGGCTCTCCTGTCCCGGATAGGTGAAACTGGTATGCCTAAACTCCAGTTTTCCCTGTGCCCTGACAGGCAAGTCCCTGCCGCTGTCATGCTCGGCTTCCGTATCTATCAGCGAAAAGACCGATTCAGCCGCTGCCATGCCGCGCTGCCAGGGGCCGTTCAGGTCGGCCAGGCGTTTCAGCGGCGTCAGCAGCATCAGCATCGCAGTGATAAAAGTAATGAACTGGCCCGCGGTCGTCTGGTTTTGCGCAGCTTGCGCCACGGCCAGCATGATGACGATGGAGACCGCGCAAGCGGCCAGTATCTGCGTAATCGGCGTCGTGGAAGCGACCGCTACTGTGGTGCGCATGGAGTAGCCGCGCAGCTTTTCATTCTTGTCGTCAAAGCGGGTCTGCTCATAGTTCTGGCCGCCGAAAATACGTATCACCTGATGCGCACGCGTCGTTTCCTCTATGACCTGGGTCAATTCACCGTTCACCTCCAATTGACTCTGGTTCAGCTTGCGCAGGCGCTTGCTGACGCCGCGCACCAACGCTGCCATCAGCGGCAACAATACCAGCGCCACCAGCGTCAACTGCCAGTTGACGTAAAACAGGTAGGCCAGCAATACGATCACCGTCAAGGTATCCCGGATCAGCGTGGTCAGCGATACCTTGAACATTTCCACAATCTGTTGCGCCTCAAACATGATGGTATTGATCACGCGTCCGCTGGATTCGGCCTGGTAGAAACTGATGGGCACACCGAGCATCTTGGCAAAAATCTGCGCACGCAAACGATTCAGCATCCTGGTCGAGACCCAGGACATCAGGTAGCTGGTGGTGAAAGTGCAGATACCGCGCAATATAAATGCTGATGATTGCGGTAGGCACCTTCCATATCGCGAGCTGGGAAGCGCCTCCTTTGAAACCGTGGTCCAGCAGATAACCGAGTACATACGGAAACATGATTTCGGTCAGCGCGGTGCCCAGCATCGTGAACAGGACCAGGTACATCCGGTCGCGATATTGGCTGATGCTTTCCCATAAGCGCTGGAACACGAGAATTGTTGCTTTATTCATTGATTCGGATTTTCAATCGATTATTATTGTCGGACACGATTTGCGTCGTTTTGTTTGCTCAGTTCGCTGCTGCGCACGCCTGCCAGCGGTATCGCCAGCAAGATCATGAACGCCATGCCAAATACTGCGTCGCGCAGGATGGCATTGAACATGCCGCCTATGATCATCGTGACAGCCAGCATCGCCAGCATCATCCCGTGCTCGTCGCCGATTTTTCTCGCAACCAGCAACTGGGTCAGCCATATCCATAACAAGGCCGCCAGGCCAAAGATGCCGATTTCCGTTGCGTACAGCAGATAGTCGTTATGCGGCGTCGTCATGGTGCCGCTGGCCAGGCCCCTCGCGCGCGCCTGGTACTCGATGAGCCAGCTGGCGATGCCATGCCCGGTCCACGGCTTCTCAGCGGCGATCTTGCCGGTCAGTTGATATATTTCTGCCCGCATGCCGTCTTCGCCCGCATTTTCGCCGTGGGCAAAGGCCCGCGCCTGACGCAAAGTGCATAAGCCCCTGTCACGCATAATCTCGGGCGGAGAATAGCCCTGGAGCTGCATATCCCTCACCGCGCATTTCTCAGGCGTCGGCAGGCTGAGCGCGTATTGCAGACCCAGCCATAGCAGCAGCACGACGGCGCCCAGCGCTACCGCGCTGCGCCAGGAAAACCTTAAACGACAGAGCGGTATCAATGCACACAGGCAAATCATGATCAAGCTGGCAGTACGGCTTTTGCTCAGGAACAGCAAGGCAACGACAATATAGAAGAATACCAGCACGAGCTTCCAGCGATGCTCCTTGTACAGCACCAGCCTGTTCAACAACCAGCCGGCAGCCAGCGCCAGCAAAATGCCCAGCAGGATGGATTTATTCCCCTGGTAGATCACGTAGCTCCTGGTCATCGTACTGACCGGCAATACTTGCAGGAAATTCAGGTAAAACAAGCTAGCCGCGATCAGCGCGCCGGCAAGAAAAGACACCACCGCCCGGCGCTGCCACTCCCCGGCGCCAACACACAAAAATAGCAGCAGGAACAGGTAGGTTTGATAATGGACGAACGCCGACCAGAACTCCCCCGCCGGGCGCGGCAGGAAGATCGCCACCAGGCAGGACACCAGGCTCAGCGACAGGATGGGCTTGAGCATGGGGCTGGCCAATATCGTCCGCCCTTTTTCCCGATAGTTGCCGGACAATGCAAGGCTGAGCAGGAACAGCACCACTCCCGCGTACATCCAGCCCAACGGAAAGAACAGGGTCAACGGCAATACCGACAACACATGCTGCGGCAACACGGCGCGCAACGCATGCCGGCTGTTGCCGGCTACATTTCCGTTGCTGCTGCCGGCATTCCCGCCGCCTGCATCTTGATAGCGTGAGCTCATGGTGTCAGGAGTATTCTATCTGCACGTTTTTGGGAGATAGCCAGTCTGACAGCGTCTGCCGCAAACCGTCGTCGGGATTGACTCGCCAGTGATCGGCAAAATACAACTCGGCGGCAGCGATATTGTTCTGGTAGCGCACGACCACCGGGCATCCCTCCTGGTCCAGATAGGGCTTCAGGGTTTCCTGCAGCATCTTGACATCGGTGTCCGCCGTCAGCGTTATCCGCAAGCCTTGCGAAAATTGCACCCTGGCGCGGCCTATATCCATCACCTTTTCCGCCGAGATGCGCAAGCCGCCGGAGAAGCGGTCTTCCGATACCTTGCCCAGCACCGCCAGGAATTCATCCTCCTTGAACAGGTTCTTGTACTGGTCCAGCAATTCGCTGTACACCGTCACGTCCACCACAGAGGTGCCGTCATCCAGCGTTACGATCAATATCTTGCCGCGTTGCGTCATCTGCGTGCGCAGGCCGGAAATAATGCCGGCGATCAGGCGCAGGTCGCGCGAAGGCTCCAGCTTGGCCAGGGTAGTCTTGATAAACTGGCGCACCTCGGGAGCGTAGGAATCAAACAAGTGGCCTGACAAGTAAAAGCCCAGCGCCAGCTTTTCTTCCGTCAGCCGCTTCTTGTCGGTCCACGGCGTTGCCTTGACATATTCCGGCGGCGGAATCATGTCGTCATCATCGCCGAACAGGCTGACCTGGTTCGCCGCCGCATCGGCTTGCTCTGCCGCATCCATCGCCAGGCCTACCGTTGCCAGCAATACCGCCCTATCCTGGCCGAAGCCGTCGAACGCACCCGCGCGTATCAGCGATTCTATCGTACGGCGGTTTACCTGGCGCTTGTCGATGCGCTTGGCGAAATCGAACAGGCTCACGAAGGGTCCATCGGCCTGGCGCGCGGCCACGATGCTTTCGATCGCATTCTGTCCCGAGCCCTTGACCGCGCCCAGCCCATAACGGATCTGGGTCGCCTTCTTGCCCGCCTCGCCGACCGGGATGAAGCGGTATTCGGACTGGTTGATGTCCGGCGGCAGCAAGCTCAGCTTGCAAACGTCGATGGCATCCTCCACCAGGATCTTGATCTTGTCGGTGTCATCCATCGCCAGCGACAAGTTGGCGGCCATGAACGCAGCGGGGTGATGCGCCTTCAGGTAGGCGGTGTGGTAGGACAGCAAGGCATACGCGGCGGCATGGGATTTGTTAAAGCCATAGCCTGCGAATTTTTCCATCAAGTCGAAAATCTCGTCGGCCTTTTCCTGGCTCAGGCCGTCCTTGGCGGCGCCGTCGCGGAAGATCTGGCGATGCTCGGCCATCTCTTCGGCCTTCTTCTTACCCATCGCGCGCCGCAGCAAATCCGCACCGCCCAGTGAATAGCCGCCGACCACCTGCGCCATCTGCATCACCTGTTCCTGATACACCATGATGCCGTAGGTTTCAGACAGGATGCCCTCGGTACGCGGATCGGGATAGTCGAATTTTTCGCCGTGCTTGCGCTTGCAAAAGTCGGGAATCAGGTCCATGGGACCCGGGCGGTACAGCGCCACCAGCGCGATAATGTCCTCGAACCGGTCCGGCCGCGCGTCTTTCAGCATGCCCTGCATGCCGCGGCTTTCCAGCTGGAATACGGCGACCGTTTTAGCCTTGGTCAGCAACTCATAGGACGGCCGGTCGTTCAGCGGCAGGCTTTCCAGATTGAAATTGGACATCGCCGGATCGAGCCGCTTGATATAGTTCACGGCACGGTCCAGGATGGTCAGCGTGGTCAAACCCAAAAAGTCGAACTTGACCAGGCCGACCGCCTCCACGTCATCCTTGTCGTATTGCGAGACCACGCCCGAATCGCCGCCCTGCGTGTACAGCGGGCAAAAGTCGGTCAGCTTGCCGGGCGCGATCAGCACGCCGCCGGCGTGCATGCCGATGTTACGGGTGATGCCCTCCACCTGCTGCGCCAGGTCCAGCAACTGCTTGACTTCCTCTTCGTTCTCTTGCCGCTCCGCCAGCAACGGTTCTTCGATGATCGCTTCGGCGATTGTGACCGGTTTGCCCGGCTTGAAGGGAATCAGCTTGGACACGCCGTCGCAAAAGTTATAGCCGAAATCCATCACACGGCCCACGTCGCGTATTGCGCCCTTGGCGGCCATGGTACCGAAAGTGGCGATCTGCGATACCGCGTCCTTGCCATAGCGATCCTTCACGTACTGAATCACGCGATCGCGGCCTTCCTGGCAAAAATCGATATCAAAGTCGGGCATGGATACCCGTTCCGGATTCAGGAAACGTTCGAACAGCAGGTTGTAAGCCAATGGGTCCAGGTCGGTAATGCTCAGCGAATACGCCACCAGCGAACCGGCACCCGATCCGCGGCCCGGCCCTACCGGCACGCCGTTATTTTTTGCCCACTGGATAAAGTCCGCAACGATCAGGAAGTAGCCCGGGAATCCCATCTTGATGATGGTATCGGTTTCAAACTTCAGGCGCGCCTCATAGCGTTCGCGCTGTTGCTCGCGCTTACCTTCATCCGGGTACAAATGCGCCAGGCGCTTTTCCAGGCCCAGTTTGGATTCATGGACCAGGTAGTCGCCGATCGTCATTCCATCCGGCGTAGGGAAGTCCGGCAGCTTGGGCTTGCCCAATTCCAGCGTCAGGTTGCAGCGCTTGGCGATTTCCACCGCATTTTGCAGCGCCCCCGGCAGGTCGGCAAACAATTCCGCCATCTCGGCCTGGGTCTTGAAACACTGCTGATCGTTGAAACGCTTTACCCGTCTGGCATTGGCCAGCATTTCGCCCTCGGCGATACAGGTGCGCGCTTCATGCGCAATATAGTCGTCCTTGTTGATGAACTGGATAGGATGGGTAGCCACCACGGGCAGCGCCAGCTTTTGCGCCAGCCTGACGGCCTGGCGCACCTGGTTTTCCATATTCGGCTGGCCGGCACGCTGGATTTCAATGTAGAAATGGCCGGGGAATATGCTCGCCCAGCGCTGCGCATTGCGCTCGGCGAGCTCCAGGTTGCCATTGTCTATGGCAATCCCGACATCGCCGAAGTGCGCGCCCGACAAGGCAATCAATCCTGGCTCACCGCCCTGTTGATGCAAATCCTGCAACCATTCAAAGCGAATTTCTGCCTTGCCCTTGTTCTGATTGGTCAGCCACGCCTGGGCCAGCAATTCGCACAGCTGCAAATAGCCCTTGCGGTTTTTGACCAGCAATAGCAAGCGCGAAGGCTTGTCGCGGTCGGCGTCATTGGTAATCCATGCATCGCAGCCGGCGATGGGCTTGATGCCCTTGCCCCTGGCGGTTTTGTAGAACTTGACCATCGCAAACAGGTTGGCGAGGTCGGTAATCGCCATCGCCGGCTGCTTATCCTTCTCGGCGGACTTGATCGCATCGTCTATGCGTACCAGCCCATCAACGATGGAATATTCGGAATGCAGGCGCAAATGGACAAACTGCGGTCCAGCGGCTTGAGGTGCAGCAGGAATCGCCTGCGCAGCCGTTGCTTCATTGGCAAGTGTTAAATCTGTAGTCATCCCGCTATTTTACCGTGCCAAACAGTATTAAACGAAGGGAATACTTCCTCGGAAAAATGAAAGTGTAAGAGCATGTAAACAATAAAAATGGCGGCTAACTTGTGCTAGATCAAGTTTTTTGCAAATCGGGCTTTAAAAAAGCTCTCACAAAAGTTTATAATACTGATAAATCAATGACTTACTGAATTATTTGCCATGCCATCCATCGCAACATCCGCCGCAACGCACTACATCAATATCTCCGCCTATAAATTCATCACCTTCAGCGATACCGCCGAGAAACGCTCGGAGTTCTTCGCCAAGTGCCAGGAATTGAACCTGAAAGGCACGGTCATCCTAAGTCCGGAAGGCATCAATATGTTCCTGGCCGGCTTGCGTGAAGAAATCGATGCGTATATGGGCTGGCTGCACCAGGATCCGCGCTTTGCCGACGTGGTCGCCAAAGAGAGCCTGTCGGACAAGCAGCCGTTCACCAAACTGCTGGTCAAGCTGAAGCCTGAAATCATCACGATGCGCATGCCGTTGATCAAGCCTGAAGAAGGACGCGCGCCTGCGGTGGATGCGCAGACCTTGAAGCGCTGGCTGGACCAGGGCCATGACGACAGCGGCAAGCCCGTCGTCATGGTGGATACCCGCAACGATTTCGAAGTGGATGTGGGCAGCTTCGACAATACGATAGACTACCGCATCGCCAAGTTCACCGAGTTTCCGACGGTGATAGAAGCCAACCGCGACAAGCTGAACGACAAGACCGTGGTGACGTTTTGCACCGGCGGCATACGCTGCGAAAAGGCCGCAATCCACATGCAGAATGTCGGCTTTGACAGCGTGTACCAGCTGGAAGGCGGCATCCTGAAGTACTTCGAGGAAGTCGGCGGCGCCCACTATCATGGCGACTGCTTCGTGTTTGACTATCGCACCGCGCTGAACCCGCAGCTAGAAGCCACCGATACCGAGCAATGTTTCGCCTGCCGTGGCATCGTCACGCCGCGCGAGCAATTGTCGCCCTTATATATCCCCGGAGTATCTTGCCCGGCCTGCGCATCGCCGGAGGCGAAAGCCAAGGCAGCGCTGGCGACCAGTACGGCAGCAGCATAGCAAAAGGGGGCGACGCAGACTGTAAAAATACAAAGCCCGCTGGCAACCAGCGGGCTTTGTAAACTATGGGGTCCGGCAGCAAATTACTTCAATTTCGCGGCGACCTCAGCGATACGTTTGCCAAACAGTTTTGCTGTTTCCAGATCGCCCGCCAATGGGCCTTCCTCTGGCGAGGAATCCGATGGGGATTGGGTCATCAGGCCAGCGAAGCTGCCTACATAGTTAATGTCATTACGCTGCGCCGCTTTGCTGTTGGCCGGCATCAAGCCTGTGCCTACCCAGATCATCGAATGCTGTTGCGACAGCGTGAACAGGTAATGCAGCGTGGACAATTTGTCGCCGTTCATGGTTGCAGAATTGGTGAACGCAGCGGCAATCTTGTTTTTCCAGACTTGGGAAAACCAGGGTTTGGAAGAGGCATCGGCAAATTTCTTGAACTGCCAGGAGACTGTGCCCATATAGGTCGGGGAACCGAACACGATCGCATCCGCCGCCGCCAGCGTGTCCCAGGCTGCATCGGGAATATTGCCCTCGGCGTCGATTGCGATTAATTCTGCTGCGGCATCGGCAGCAACGATACCCGCATACACCGCTTCTGCCGCCTTAGCCGTATGACCATAACCGGAGTGATACACAATCGCTACTTTTTTCATAATATATCCTTAGTGAAAATTGAAATCTGCCCTGTTTAAAAAGGCTTTTTGTAAAAAAATTAAACCGGTAAATCGAACACCAGAACTTCGGCCTGCCTGCCCTGGCCTATGCTCAACAACTCCTCTGCCTGCAATTTGAGCGCGTCGCCGGTTTGCAGCGCGATACCGTTGACCGTCAGCTCTCCACGCGCAAGGTGCACGTACGCCAGCCGATTCTTGCCCAGGCTCAGGCTGGCTTGCTGTTCGCCATCGAACAGGCCTACGTACAGGCGCGCGTCCTGGTGTAACTTGACGGCACCGTCTTCTGCATCCGGTGAAGCGACCAGCCTGAGGCGGCCCAGCTTATCTTCGCGGCTGAAGTTCTTTTCTTCGTAGCTCGGCGGCATGCCGCTGCGGTCAGGCATGATCCAGATCTGCAGCAAGTGCGCAGAATTCTTCTGGGAAGCGTTGAATTCAGAATGCATCACGCCGGTGCCGGCGCTCATGCGCTGCACGTCGCCCGGACGTATCACGCTGCCGTTGCCCATGCTGTCTTTATGCGCGATCTCGCCCTCCAGCACATAGGTGATGATTTCCATGTCGCGATGGCCGTGCGTGCCGAAACCCATGCCCGGATCTATCCAGTCTTCATTGATCACGCGCAAGGGGCCAAAACCCATGTGGCTGGGGTCATGGTAATCGGCAAAAGAAAAGCTATGATAAGACTTCAGCCAGCCGTGCTCTGCGTATCCACGTTCCTTTGAGGTGCGTACTGAGATCATATGATGCTCCTTATTCAAAATTTTAATACTATCCGCTATACTATATATGGGCACTTCCCGTAAGATAAGGGGACTTTTTCCGATATATCATTCAAATTTTTTGAACATACCTTCCGAGCGCCAATAGGCTCACAATCCACCCACCATTATGAATTTAACACTGGAAGCGCTGCAGATCCTTGATGCGATAGAACGCAAAGGCAGCTTTGCCGCGGCGGCAGCGGAATTGGACAAAGTGCCGTCCGCGATTACCTACAGCATACGCAAGCTGGAAGAAGACCTTGACCTGTTGCTGTACGACCGGCGCGGCCACAGGGCCAAGCTGACGACTGCCGGCCGCGAACTATTGACCCAGGGCCGCCACTTGCTGAATGCGGCGGAAGAGCTGGAGCAGCGTGTGAAGCGCACGGCTACCGGCTGGGAAGTGGAGTTGCGCATCGTTGTCGACGCCATCATACAGTTTGAGAACCTGCTGCCCCTGATACAGGAGTTCGAGCAGCAAGCCTGCGGCACGCGCCTGCGGATTTCCCAGGAAGTCTTGTCGGGAGTGTGGGAATCCCTGCTATCGGGCCGCGCCGACCTGGCGATAGGCGCCGCCTACGACGGCCCCGACACCATACGCATGCACGGAGACTACCAGACCCGTCTGTTTGGCGCCATTGACTGGGTCTTCGCGGTAGCGCCGCAACATCCGCTGGCCGCTATGCCGGAACCCCTGACCCCGGCGATGATACAAGGGCACAGGGCGATCGCAGTCGGCGATACCGGCCGCAACCTGCCGGCCATCACCGCCGGGCTGCTGACCGGCCAGGACACACTGACCGTGCCCTCGCTGCGAGCCAAGCTGATCGCGCAGCTGGCGGGCCTGGGCTGCGGCCATTTGCCCAGAATGATGGCCGCCCCCCACCTCGAGTCCGGCGCGCTCATAGAGAAGAACACGCTGGAAACACGGCCGGGCGGCAACAACCGCATTGCCTGGCGCAGCACCGACAAAGGCAAAGCGCTGCACTGGTTTCTGCAACGGCTTTCAGACCCGGCCGTACAACGCAAGCTGATGGGGAATCAGCCATGACAAGGCCAGATGGAGATCGGTATGTAGGCCGCTTCGCCCCCTCCCCTACCGGCCCGCTGCATCTCGGCTCACTGGCGGCGGCGATGGCCAGCTACCTGGATGCCAGGGCTCACGATGGCCTGTGGCTGGTGCGCATCGAGGATCTGGACTTCGACCGCAACGTCGCCGGCGCAGACCATGCAATACTAGATTCGCTGCAACGCTGCGGCATGCATATCGACGGCGAGGTGCAATGGCAAAGCAAGCGCCTGGATCTCTATGAGACGGCATTCGCCCAACTCGCAGCGCAGATTTATCCTTGCGCCTGCTCACGCAGGGAGATTGCCGATTCCCGCACTGGGACCTCCGGCCCTGCGGCACTGATCTATCCCGGCACCTGCCGCAATGGCGTGGCGGCCGGCAAGCGGGCGCGCGCGTACCGCCTGCGCGTGCCATGTCAACCGGAAGGAATCATCCGCTTCCATGACCGCTGGTACGGCGCGATGGCGCAAGACCTGGGCCGCGAAGTCGGCGACTTCGTACTCAGGCGCGCCGATGGCTTTTGGGCCTATCAACTGGCAGTGGTAGTGGATGATGCGGCACAAGGAGTGACCCACGTAGTCCGGGGCGCCGACCTGCTGGACTCAACTGCCAGGCAAATTTATCTGCAGCGCTTGCTGGGCTATCCGCAACCCGCCTATCTGCACGTACCCGTGGTAACAAACGCTCTCGGCGAAAAGCTATCCAAGCAGACCGGAGCCCAAGCTTTCGACGATGGTTCCTCGAACCAGGATTTGCTGCATAGGGCATTGCTGCCGGCCGCGCAATTTTTGGGGTTGCAGATAGCGGCAAGCAGTATTGAGGAATTCTGGGAAAGGGCCGTGCCGGCCTGGAAGCAATTACTGGAAAAACGCGAGGTGGGCTAACGCGCCGGCAACCGGAGGATGCCTCCGGCTGCCGGCGTAAGCCATGCTTAAGACGACTGCTTGATCAAACCGCCCAACAAGGCAGCTTTTTTCTGTGGCTTGCTGCTGACGACATCCTGTAACGAGGCCGTGTTGTTCGCTGTCAGCGAACTGGCGCTAGGCTCATACGGCTTCAGGAACCATGGGTCGACCTTTTCGCGCGGCGGATTGTAACCGCGGGTTGGCCTGTCTGCGCCGCGATCACTACGCTCGCCGCGATCGCTACGCTCAACGCGTTCGCCGCGGGCGGCATCGCGTGGACGGCGCTCTGCGCTGTGTACCGAAGTCGCGACGAAGCCGGCCAATTGCAGGCGCACGATTTTTTGCTTGATCAGTTTTTCTATGTCGACCAGCAGGCGCTCGTCCTTGTCGGTGTGCAGAGAAATCGCATCGCCCTTGGCGCCGGCACGACCGGTGCGGCCGATGCGGTGCACATAGTCTTCGGCATTGTAAGGCAGGTCAAAATTGATCACGCAAGGCATCTCGGAGATATCCAGGCCGCGCGCCGCTACGTCGGTGGCCACCAAGACTTCGACCTCGCCGCGCTTGAACGCCTCCAGCGCCGTCATGCGTTCGGACTGGGATCGGTCGCCGTGGATGGCCGCTGCCTTGACGCCCTGCTTGACCAGGTGCATGGCCAGGCGCGAAGCACCTATCTTGGTATTGGAAAACACGATAACCTGCTTCAGGCCGCGCTCGCGGATGATAAAGGAGACCGCATCGCGCTTTTCTTCCTCCGCAACCTTGTACAGGATTTGCGTGACGTTTTCTGCGGTTGAATTGCCGCGCGCCACTTCTATCGTTATCGGACTGGTCAGGAAACTGGCGGCCAGCTTCTTGATCTCTTGCGAGA
This sequence comes from Undibacterium sp., assembly GCA_035487495.1. GTDB lineage: Bacteria > Pseudomonadota > Gammaproteobacteria > Burkholderiales > Burkholderiaceae_D > Undibacterium. The sequence continues at coordinate 10,054 of DATHMC010000090.1, read as the reverse complement.
AGGTCGCCGAGAACATCAAATTCTGGCGCTTGGCCGGCAACAGGTTGATGATGCGCTGCAGGTCGGGCAGGAAGCCCATATCCAGCATGCGATCCGCCTCATCCATCACCAGGATTTGCGTCTGCGACAAATTGATGGTCTTTTGTTGCACGTGGTCCAGCAAGCGCCCAGGAGTCGCGATGACGATTTCTATACCCGAACGCAGAGCAGCCACCTGCGGCGCCATATCGACGCCGCCGAAAATTTCCGTGGCGCGCAGAGGCGTGTAGCGGGAATAGGCTTTGACGTTGTCGGCCACCTGGTCGCACAGTTCGCGGGTCGGCGTCAGTATCAGTGCGCGCACTGGATGACGGGCCGGCGAGGCGCTGGTGCTGGCATGCGCCAACAGCAACTGGATGATCGGCAAAGAGAAACCTGCGGTTTTACCGGTCCCGGTTTGCGCTGCCCCCATCACGTCCCGTCCTTGCAGCACAACAGGGATGGCTTCAGCTTGAATCGGGGTCGGGTGCACATAGCCCTGATCGGACAAGGCGCGCAAAATCTCGGGTGACAGTCCGAAATCTTCAAAACGGACCGTAGGTACAGGTTGTACAGTAGTAGCTTCGGCAACTAGTGTGCCCTGCGTAGTATCGGACTTGATATCAGTCATTGTATGGTGGTGAGCTTCCCGTGAGTTGAGCACGGTACCAACGGATGATGAGTTTGTTGGCAATATCGTATATCTAAGACAATCAACAGAAGGTAAGCGAAGGCTAGAAAGATGAGAGTATATTACAAATCAATGGGTTAGAGTAATTTACAGGAAATGCGGGAGGCGAATGGGGCATATTTCCCACGCGCCGGCCTTAAAACCGCATATGCCGGTTAATACGATGTCAACATAAGCACACCTGAACTCCGTCCTGCAAGCTAGCTCGCGGTAAATTTGAATTTTTAATAAGATTTTGTGACCAATTCCAGGCTAATGCCGGATAGAGTCCCGCGTTTCAATTCGCGCTCCAGCCGCAAACTGGCGATACAAGCCGTTACCACGCCGATGCGCAGGCTAAATGGGAAAACGCATATCATCTTAGAGCGTGCTAAGAATAGAATCAGGTATGCGTATGGGCCGAAACGGGCACAGGCGGCGGCAGGCGCGACAAGCCCGCGTAGCCCGGCTCTCTCCAGGCCAAACCCGCCGAAACGCGGACTGTACGAGGCGGCCGGTGCCTGAACACATTTTCCGATTCGATTATTAGCAGTCCCTAGAGTATCAAGAGCCTGTTATTGTCCAACGGGCCGGTTGCCTGATTTGCATTAAAATGTTCTCACAGCCTGGTACGAGCCCTGGCGAGAGGCGACGCGTGTCAACGCGGCGACACGATCAGACCGCCGGCAGTTACCCATACATTGCGGAAATCTATCTAAGATGTGGATTGTTCTTATTGCATTGCGGCGGCCATATACGTTCATCGTCATGGCGCTGTTGATTTTGCTGGCTACTCCGCTGGTCCTGACCAAGATGGCGACCGATATTTTTCCGGACATCAATATCCCCGTCATCAGCATCATCTGGAACTACGGCGGCCTGTCGGCGCAAGAGATGGGGCAGCGCATTGCGGCAGCCAATGAGCGCAGCCTGACGACGACGGTCAACGACATCGAGCACATAGAGTCGCAGTCGCTGGTCGGCATTTCCATCATCAAGATATTCTTCCAGCCTACCGCCAATATCCAGACCGCCATTGCGCAAGTGGTCGCCATCGAACAGGCGCAGGTGCGGCAACTTCCGCCCGGCATCACGCCGCCGTTGATCATCAAGTATTCGGCATCCAGCATTCCCGTCATTCAATTGGGCTTGTCCAGCGCAACCATGCCCGAACAGACGTTGTTCGATACCGCGGTCAATTTCCTGAGGCCGCAGCTGATCACGGTCCCGGGCGCCGCCATCCCCTATCCTTACGGCGGCAAATCACGGCTGGTGTCGGTCGATCTGGACACGCCGGCCATGTTGTCCAAAGGGTTGACGCCAACGGATATAGTAAATGCCGTCAATGCGCAAAACCTGGCCCTGCCCTCCGGCACCGCCAAGATAGGCACTACCGAGTTCACCGTCGCGATGAACGGCTCGCCGGATACGATTGCCGGCTTGAACAATATCCCGGTACTGAACAAGAACGGCACCACTACCTACCTGTCCGAAGTCGCCCGGGTACGCGACGGTTTTTCGCCGCAGACCAATATCGTGCGCCAGAACGGCGAACGCGGCGTGCTGCTTTCCATCCTGAAGAACGGCGGCTCGTCGACACTGGACATCGTCAGTGCGGTGCGCGGCTTGCTGCCTGCCGCCTTGCAAACCCTGCCGAAAGAATTGAAGATCACCCCCATGTTCGACCAGTCGCTGTTTGTCAAGGCGGCGATCAGCGGCGTCATCCATGAGGCGCTGATCGCCGCCGCGCTGACCGCAGCAATGATCCTGCTGTTCCTCGGCAACTGGCGCAGCACCTGCATCATCGCAGTGTCGATCCCGCTGTCCATCCTGGCATCCATACTGGCCCTGTATGCATTGGGCGAAACCATCAACATCATGACCCTGGGCGGGCTCGCGCTTGCGGTCGGCATCCTGGTCGACGATGCGACGGTCACCATCGAGAACATAGAACGCCATCTGCACCAGGGTTCGGATTTGCATAAAGCCATCCTGGACGGCGCCGGGGAAATCGCGCTGCCTGCGCTGGTCTCCACGCTGTGCATCTGCATCGTGTTCCTGCCGATGTTCTTCCTGACCGGCGTAGCCCGCTACCTGTTCGTGCCGCTGGCGGAGGCGGTGGTGTTTGCGATGCTGGCATCCTATGTGCTGTCGCGCACCCTGGTGCCGACGATGGTGATGTTGATGATGGATAAGGCGCATGCCGACCCATCCGCCAGACCCAGCCTGCTGCAAAGGGTTTACCGCAATTTCGATGCCGGATTTGAAAAATTTCGCGGCGGCTACATCATCATCTTGTCGTCGCTGCTGACGCATAGAAAATTGTTCGGCGCCCTGTTCCTGGGATTCTGCATCTTGTCCTGCGGCCTGGTGTTCGGGCTGGGGCGCGACTTTTTCCCCAGCGTCGATTCGGGCCAGATTCGCTTGCATATGCGGGCGCCCACCGGCACCCGCATCGAAGAAACCGCGCGCCTGGCCGATGAAGTGGAAAAGGTGATACGCGAGATCATCCCTGCCAGGGAGGTCGGCACCGTGCTCGACAATCTTGGCCTGCCGTACAGCGGCATCAACCTTTCTTACAGCAATGCCGGCACCATAGGCACGCTGGACGGCGAAATCCTGATATCGCTGAACGAAGGCCATCGGCCGACCAACACCTACATCAACCGCTTGCGGCAAGAATTGCCCAGGCGTTTCCCCAGCCTGGAGTTTTTCTTCCAGCCGGCGGATATCGTTACCCAGATACTCAATTTTGGCCTGCCGGCCGCACTGGATGTCCAGATTGCAGGCCCCGACCTGCAATCCAGCTATGCATTCGCCAGCACGCTGATGAAGCAAGTGAAGCAGATTCCCGGCGCAGTGGACGTTCACATCCAGCAAAAGCTGAACCAGCCGACACTGGCCCTGAATATAGACCGCAGCCAGATCAAGCAACTGGGCCTGAACCCGGTGGACGTGGCGCAGAACCTGCTGGTTTCTCTGTCGGGCAGCTTCCAGACCGCCCCGGCATTCTGGCTGAACCCCGCCAACGGCGTGGTCTACAGCATAGCGGTACAAACCCCGCAATATCAAATCGGCGACCTGAATGCCCTGCTGCGCACACCCGTCAAGTCAAATTCAGCGGCGGGCAGTACCGATAACGGCGTCGTACCGTCACAACTGCTCAGCAACCTGGTCCAGGTCAGGCCGGCGCAACAAATGGCGGGCGTTTCGCACTTCAACATCACTCCTGTGATCGATTTGTATGTCAGCGTGGAAGGCCGGGACCTGGGCGGCGTTTCGGGCCAGGTCGAGAAACTGGTGGACGAGCTACGCCCCCAGCTGCCGCGCGGCACACGCATAGGGATACGCGGCCAGGTGGAGACCATGAAATCCTCTTTCATCGGCCTGGGCATAGGCTTGCTGATGGCGGTCGTGCTGGTCTACCTGCTGATCGTCGTCAATTTCCAGTCCTGGGTGGATGCCTTCATCATCATCACGGCACTGCCGGCGGCACTGGCGGGCATCGCCTGGATGCTGTTTCTTACCCGCACCACGCTCAGCGTGCCGGCCCTGACTGGCGCCATCATGACGATGGGGGTTGCCACCGCGAATAGTATCCTGATGGTGTCCTTTGCACGGCAGCGCCTGAACGACGGATTGCCGCCGCTCTCGGCCGCGCTGGAGGCTGGCGCCACCCGTATCCGCCCAGTCTTGATGACGGCGCTGGCAATGATCATAGGCATGGTCCCGATGGCCATCGGCCTGGGCGAAGGCGCCGAGCAAAATGCGCCGCTAGGCCGCGCAGTGATCGGCGGATTACTGTTTGCCACCATTTCCACGCTGTTTTTTGTCCCCATTGTTTTTGCCGGCATTCACCGCTATCTGGGACATCGCAAGCAAGCGCGCCTGGCCAGCCGGCCGCAGCCATCATTGCCTGCCGTAGAATAAGGAGTACCTGATATGTCTGATCAACGCCACGCCGTCCTCGGCATCCATAGCGTGCAGGAAAGCGGCGAGCCGCATGCGCACCATCATCCGCATCGCGGCCCCATCTTGAGGCGCGCCAAGATCATCGGCGCCTGCGTGCTGGCCCTGCTGGTGCTGGGCGCCATTGCAACTGTCGCTTTGCGCGTGGTGCAGGCACGCGCGCTGGCCGCATCCACCGCCGAAAGCGCAAAAATTTACGTCACCACAGTCAATGCCACGGCCGCTGGCGACAGCAATTCGCTAACCTTGCCGGGCACCTTGCAGGGCATTATCGAATCCCCTATCTATGCGCGCAGCAGCGGCTACGTATTGCGCTGGAATAAAGACATAGGCAGCCGCGTCGCCAAAGGAGAAGTGCTGGCCGAAATAGATACGCCGGAAGTCGACCAGCAATTGTCGCAAGCCGTCGCTGCGCGGCAACAGGCGGCGTCCAGCCTGGACCTGGCCAAGTCTTCGGCCGAACGATGGGAGGCGCTGCGCAAGAAGGACGCGGTAACGCAGCAGGAATTGAACGAACGCACCAGCGCCTATACCCAGGCGCAGGCCAATCTCGCCGCCGCCGACGCCAACGTGCGGCGCCTGCAAAAGCTGGAAGGCTTCAAGAAAGTGACCGCACCGTTTGCCGGCGTGATAACGCGCCGCAACGTTGCAATCGGCGACCTGATCGACGCCGGCAATGGCGGCACGGGCCGCGCCTTGTTCACGTTGACGCAAGTAGACCCGCTGCGCGTATACGTGTATGTGCCGCAGGCTTACTCTCAGCGCATCAAGGTCGGCGATACCGTCCAGGTGACGCAAGGCGAACTGGCCGGCCAGGTGTTCCAGGGCACCGTAGCGCGTACGGCCGGCGCCATTGACGTCGCCACCCGCACGCTGCAAATTGAGATCAACCTGCCCAACCGCGACAACAAGCTGCTGGCAGGCGCCTATGTACAAGTTGCCTTGCCGGTGAGCGGCACTGCCAATGTGCTGGTCGTCCCGCCCAATGTGATCCTGTTCCGTCCGGAAGGCGCCCGCATTGCCGTGGTTGACGACAAAGGTCACGTCAAACTGCACGCAGTCAACATCGGCCACGACCTGGGCAGTGCACTGGAAATCCTGGATGGCATCAGCAGCACCGACAAGCTGATATTGAATCCCGCCGATTCACTGGCAGACAACGACATCGTGACCGTCGTGCAGCCGAAACAGGCGAATGCCGCCGGGAAAACCGATTCATGAAGCCGGTACGTCGTTTTGCAATCCTGGGCGCCGCCATCGCGATGGCGGGCTGCGCCGGCGCTCCCGATTACAGGAGGCCCGACATCAGCATACCGGCGGCCTGGCAATCCGCTCCGCCGTTCCGCGAAGGCGCGCCGAGCGATGGCGCGCTAAAAGGCAATTGGTGGGAATTATTCCAGGATGCGCAGTTAAATCAATTGGAGCAACAGGCGATGGTGCAGAATCAGAGCCTGCAGCTTGCCGCTGCGCGCCTTGAGCAGGCCCGCGCACAAGTGAGCGTCAGCGCAGCAGGCCTGTTCCCGCAAGTCGGTTTGCAGGCCGGCGCCGCGCGCCAAAAAAACTCCGCCGACAGGCCCTTGTCGGCTTACAACGTGCCCAATGTGTCTACGGTACAAAATAATTACCAGCTGGGCTTTGCCGTCAATTATGAAGCAGATTTGTTCGGCCGGGTGCGCAGTACGGTTGCGAGCGCGCAGGCGAGTGCACAGCAAGCCGCCGCGGACTTTGAAAACACCAGGCTGGTATTGGCTTCGGAGCTGGCCGCCGACTACTTCAACCTGCGCGAGCTGGATGCAGAGATTGACGTCATACGCCAAGGCATCGCTTTGCAAGAGAAAGCACTGGACTTCGTTAACACGCGCCATGAACTCGGTGCGGCGTCCGGCCTGGACCTTGCGCAGCAACAGGCTTTGCTCGACACCAGCAAGACCCAGCTGGATTTATTGCGGAATCAGCGCGCGCAATTTGAACACGCCCTGGCGACCATGACCGCCACCCCTGCGCCCAGTTTCCGGTTGACGCCGCAAGTGATGGTGCTGACGCCGCCGCCGATGCCGGTCGGCCTGCCTTCAGACATACTGCAGCGCCGCCCGGACGTTGCCTCCGCCGAACGGGCAGTCGCAGCCGCAAACGCCAACATCGGCGTCGCCCGCGCCGCTTATTTCCCGACTATCCTGCTGCAGGCTAACGGCGGCTGGGATGCCGCTCAAATGGGTAAGCTGCTCAGCGCGCCAAGCCTGCTGTGGTCGCTGGGCGCAGCCGTCACGCAAACCCTGTTTGATGCCGGCAAAACCAGCGCCACCGTCAAGATCAGCGAAGCCTCGTACACGGCTGCGGTAGCCGGCTATCGCCAGAGCGTGCTGGTCGCCATGCAGGAAGTCGAGAATGGAATTTATGGGCTGACGGCCCTGGGCAGCGCCGGCAAGCAGGCGGAGGCCAGCGTAGGCAGCTCGCAGCGCGTGCTTGATCTCGCCAACGACCGCTACGCCGGCGGCCTGGATACCTATCTGGACGTGATCACGGCGCAGCAAGCGCTGTTGAACAATCAGCGCCAGGCGGTACAAATCCACGGCCAGCAAATGCTGACCTCGGTCTACCTGATCAAGGCATTGGGAGGCGGATGGCAGGGAGAGCTCGCACAAGCCTCCAAATGAGTGCTAGTCGTTTTCAAGCATCAGCGAATCGAAATAAAAAAGGGATTGCACGCACATGCAATCCCTTCATTTTTAGATACTTTGACGTATGAGCAACTTATCGAAGACCTTGGCTAGGTACGCCAGACGGCTTGTCGACTTTGTGGAGCGCCAAAAAGAAAGGCCCTGCGGTGCAGAGCCCTTTGCTAGCTTAGCTAGTATCGAACTATATATTCCGGCGGCGCAATGTCGCAGCAGCTATCAAGCCTAGCGCCAACAGCGCCAAAGTACCTGGTTCAGGGATGGTCTTGCCCAGGATAGAGCCATTACCACCGGTTGAATATTTATCGGTTGAGCCTTGAAATTGTGCGCTGGCGGCATAGGTCAAAGACTTTGGATCAAAGCTGCCGGCAGCGAGACCGCCAATAATATTGAAGTTCGCATCAACGAAACCGCCCTGGACTGTCGACCCTGACCTGAACGACAGGCTGGCAATACTCAGGTCGAGCCATACTAGTCCGTCGTCATAGGTGTTTGCAACAGCTTGGCTGGTCACTGGCGTGGTGGCAGCGGTCGTTGTATCGACATAAATTCTTACCCACGCTTGTGATAAATTAAACGTACTGTCTTTATTCAGTCCTATGCCGCCAAATGCGTAAGTCAATTGGCAACCAGGGCAAAAGGTGTTGGGGCCACCGAAGCCGGCGGCGATGTTATTGCTTGCATCGTCAACGCGGTAGACCAGACCCGCACCTTGCAGGAAATATCCAGTTGCACCAGAGCCGCCTAACGAAGCCAGAACGGTATTGATGCCGACCGCTGCGCCATAATTCAAATTATTTGGCAAGGTAGCCGTATTAGTGAACCATTGCGTGAAATTGAATTGGGATATGAAATCCTTGTCCGGGCCTGCAACGTAGTTTGGATCCCAGACCACGCCGCCGACATTCACGTTCGCGTGTACAGGAGCGCTAAAAGCAATGGCAGCCATTGCACCTAAAATTAATTTTTTATAGAAATTCATCACATTTCTCCCAAGGCAAAGATTTTATTGCTGCCAGCGAAACTCCTCATATCGCCTGCCTAAAGTCACGCATGGACCGTGCCAGAAATTCAGGAAAATCCTAAGTCGTTGAAAAATAAAGGCAAATAAAATTTTTATTTTTGAATTTTAATCGGACGCAAAAAATAGCCGCGGAAGTGTAAAAAAAATCGACGAAATCTTTTTCTTTCAACCCATCTTTTGATGCTGCATCACGACAACAACAGCAAGCCAGTATTGCAAGAGTTCTATTTTAAATAGCTTCGTCGGCGGCCCATATGATCGCGTTTTGTGGGAATAAATTTATTATCAAATCGAGTATTTTTAAATTCAAGACCCTTCGAATACTTGCTTCGAATACTTGGTATCGCGATTCTGGGAATTGCCAGCCGGATGTAACAGCGCGAGCACCGTTGATCATGTAATCCAAGCCAGCGGCCTACAAACTTCAAAGTAGTAGCTTGTGCCGAATCAGGCCTGGGACATCGCCGCATCCTGGCAATAGCGTTGTATCAAGTATTTTTTTGTCTATGGTTAAATACTATCTATATTTAAGTCCGGCCTGTATCCAAAGCAGGGGTAAGGCGCAGGCCAATACCGTGAACAAGGCAACCGCAAGGCGCAGCGCCAAGCGTACATCACGTTCCAGCTGGACAGCATCTTTGCCGCCAAGATCAAGCAAGTCCACGAACTCATCGATTTTTCCAACGCCGACATCAAGCCGCCCGATATACCGCCGTTCATGCGCGGCATCCTGAATCTGCGACAGCAAATGATCAGCATCATCGACCTGTGCGACCTGTACAAAATGGCGCCGCTAGCTGATATGCAGCAAGCAAAATCCTGATCGTCGAGCGCGGCGAAGAGCGTTACGGTTTGCTGGTGGATGCGTTGATGGACATCATGACGATCGCCGACAGCAACCGCTTCGCTACGCCGAAACTGGCGCGCAACAATACGAGACCGACTTGCGCAGCGAGATAGAAGAGGTCATCGATATCGTCGCGGACGACGGCACACGGTGCACGCTGAGCCTGTTTGAATGCGAGGCCTTCCTGCAAAGGCTGGCACGGGAGACCGACAGTCGATTTAACCACAATCAGCCAGCAGCGCTGCTATGAGTGTGGGGAAACGAAAAAAGGACTTAGATTTTCATCTAAGTCCTTGAATTCTGGTGGGCCTCCCGTGAGTCGAACACGGTACCAACGGATTATGAGTCCGCTGCTCTAACCAACATGAGCTAGAGGCCCATTCTTACTGCAAACCGCTACATTGGGCCTGACCACGTACTGCATAACCGTATTCAAAACCGCCAATAAGCGCCGGAAAAATCCGACCCTTATTGTATAACATTAATTACCTTCTAGGAAGCTTTTCAGCTTGTCGGAACGCGAAGGATGGCGCAATTTACGCAGGGCCTTGGCTTCTATCTGACGGATACGCTCGCGAGTAACGTCAAACTGCTTGCCCACTTCTTCCAGCGTATGGTCGGTCGACATTTCCACACCGAAGCGCATGCGCAATACCTTGGCTTCGCGCGGCGTCAATGAATCCAGCACGTCCTTGACCACATTGCGCATCGATGCGTGCAGCGCCGCGTCGGCCGGAGCCAGCGTGTGATTGTCTTCGATGAAGTCGCCCAGGTGGGAATCATCATCGTCGCCAATCGGCGTTTCCATGGAGATCGGCTCTTTGGCGATCTTCATGATCTTGCGTATCTTG
>DATHMC010000089.1:0-15234 GCA_035487495.1 Undibacterium sp. | reverse complement strand
CAGCAATCAGTCTTTCATCCGCGCGCGCGGCGGCGACGTTGGCGCGGGCCGCAGCAAGGTAATCGCCGGTGCGGATATAGATGTGTGAAGGCATATGCACCAGGTGGCCGGCCGACGGCGCCAGGGTCTCCAGCCGCCTGGCTGCGGTCAGCGCCTTCTCGGGATGCGGCGACATCTCCAGCGCATGCACATAATAATGGTTGGCGCCGATATGATCCGGGTGGCGCTTCAGCACTTTTTCCAGCACCGCTATGATCTCCAGCGAGCCTTCCTCGGGCGTGCCGTCAGGCTTCCACAGCTTCCATGGATGCAGGTCCATCAGGCTTTCCGCGTACAAGACGGCGGCGTCGGCATCGTCGGGATAGCGCCGTGCAAGATCGGCCATCGCATCCTTGTACGCGATATTGAGTGTAGTGCGGTCGGCATCGGGATTGGACGAATAACGCTTGCCGAGTGCATCGATGTAGGCGCGCTCCTGGGGTGACGCGTACTCCTTCAGCGCAATGGCTTGTTGCAGCGATCCGTAGGCCAGTTTGTGTGCGCTGTCCGACATCGGTGCATTGATATTCGGACCCAGCGCATACGCTATCCCCCAGGCTGCCATTGCCAGCCTGGGGTCGAGTTCGATCGCGCGCACAAAGGAAGCAAGCGCTGCTTCGTGGTTGAATGCATACACCAGTTTCAAGCCTTGGTCGAAATAGGCCTGTGCCAGCTGGTTGCGGGTGGATACCGGATGGTGCAGGGAGCCTAACCCGGCATCCAGCTCGTTGCCGGGCGTGAATGATTCTTTAGGAACTTCGTGGGCCGCCGAATAGCCGCATAGCAACAAAGCGGCCACGGCGATTGCCAGTCTGTGCGCAGACTTCATGCTTGCTCCTCGATTCGTGCCGGATTCGGCTGGGTTTGCGGCTGATTTTGGGCGTCTTTCCGGTAGGCGTCAATGGCGCGAGAGAAGGCATAAAGTTCTTTGCAGCAATGGGAGTTGCCTGAATGGAGTATGAAAAATGCTGCAAGGAAATATCCGGCTGTTAAACAATGTTACTTGGCTTGCCGTTCCCACCTATGAATGCTGTAATGGCGGGCTTTGTGTTTTGATCGGGCATCCTGCCCGGGCGCACCGGCATTTGTGCAAAAATCAGCTTACGGTATTTTCTTATGGGCTCACTATCAGGCTCACCCCTTCGTTCTTCTGTCCTTTGTCTGAAAGATACCTTCCTGCATAAGGGCTTGTTCCTGCTCTGCGCCTGCCTGCACCTGGGCACGGCGCTGGCAGAGGATGAGCTTGCGGTGTACTTTGAAGATCGCGCGCCTTTCTCTTCAATGGATGCGGAAGGGCAGGTGGCGGGACTGGTTGCAACCCCGGCAGAAAATGCGTTCCGGCTGGCCGGCGTGCCGCACGATTGGGTGATGGTGCCGTATAAACGGCAACTGATGCAGTTGCAGCAAAATGCCGAACCGGCTTGCGGCATAGGCTTTTTCAAAACGCCGGAGCGCGAGCGCCTGGCGAAGTTTACCAGCGCTGTCTATCGCGACGGCCAGACCGTGATACTGGCCAACCAGGGTTTTCATCCAAAAGAAAAGAGCAAGCTGGCGGAGGTGATGGTGACCAGGGACGTGCGCGTGCTGCGCAAGGATGCCTCCACCTACGGCCCCTTCATCGACGACGCGATGGACAAGGCCAGGCCGAAGGTCGTGTCAACTACGGCAGAGCTTAAAAATATGGCCTTGATGATTGCCGCCGGCCGTGCGGACTTCATGCTGATCACCAGGGAAGAGGCGCAACAGCTGATAGATGCGAGTGGCGACGCCGGCAAACGGTTGCATATCATACAGGTCGCCGATATGCCTTTGGGACAAACCCGGCATATCATGTGCAGCAGCCAGGTGCCCGATGCGGTGATCGAACGACTGAACAAGGCGATCGAACGCCGATAGGCATATCAATGAGCGACGTCCCCAATAACTTCAATATTGTTGTACGGCCCCATGGCTGGGAGTTTGCTGCAAGCCCTGCGCAAACCTTGCTGGAAGCGGCGCGCGCGGCAGGCATCGTATTGCCGAGCTCATGCAGAAACGGCACATGCCGCACCTGCATGTGCCTGATGCAGGGCGGAACAGTGAAATATAAAATGGAATGGCCGGGCTTGAGCCGCGAAGAAAAGGGCGAAGGCTATATCCTGCCTTGTGTTGCCAGTGCAGAATCCGACCTTGTGCTCGATGTGCCGGCTGCAATGCGTTCTGTCCCCTAGCGGCGCTTCCTTTTGCGAACGGCCGGCCGATGGTCATTTGCGGCTGCGCAACATGTCGGCAATCTTCGCCTCGAATTCCCTGAATCGCTGGTCCAGCATCGTCATTGCGTTGCGCTTGTCGTCGTCCGCCAGAAACGAATAGCGCAGGCTGTTGTACACGGTATTTTTCAATTCTGCATAGCTGGGTTTGTAGCGGCTGGCGTACAGCAGGTATTCATTGCTGATACTGGAGCGCGATACGCCTGCATCGTCGGTGGAGATCACGAAAGGGACGCCGTGCGCCTTATAAGCCGGCAACGGATGGGCTTCATTCTTCACGCCGAGGATAAACGCATTGCTGCTCAGGTTGACCTCCACCGCGATATGCTTCTGCTTCATGCTTTGCATGACATCATAGGCATTTTTTTCATAGCTGATATCGATGCCGTGACCTATGCGCTGTGCACCGGCAATCTGCAGCGCCTGCGCGATGTGGTTTTCCAGGCCGTCCGGCGGCACCATGCCCAGCGTCAGTTCGCCCGCGTGCAGGGCCAGCTTGACGTCGGGGAAGCGCTGCTTCAGGAAGCGGAACATTTTCATGTGCAGCGTATAGTCGCGCATCGCGACGATGCCGTTTTCCGGGCCGACAATGTTCACGCCCACGATCAGCCTGCTGGCATGCGCGGCGGCAAACGACGAGTACAGGCTTGCGAATACCCGCGAAGGCGCAGATCCGCGCGATGCGTAAGCCTGGTAGCGCATCGTGAAGTCGGCGTCGTCGATGCCGGCGGCGGCGTCTTCCACTGTCTTTACATAGGCGGATATCTTGGCCGCCGTGCTGGCGTCGGAATTCAGCGCATCAAAATAGGACTGCAAGACCTGTTCTATCTGCGCGTCGCCGGACGCGGAACTCAAGGCATCGACGTCCGCATTCTTGGCGGCGATCGCTACGTTCGGGCCGCTCTTGAACATGGTTTCCAGATACTGCACATTCTCGGCCTTAGCCCTGTCCTTTAGCCATTGCAGGCCTCCGTGCGCGTATTCATTGGATATCGGACCGAAATATCCGAAGGTGTCGAAGAATTGCTGATCCGGCGGCGTTTGCTCATGATAGTGGTTGTCGTAATCCTTGTCCGACCAGCGTTGCAGCAGTTCGCGGTAAAAGCCGTTATCCTGGCGGACTTCATCCGCGCTGGCGCAGATGGCCTTCGCCGCCGGCAGCAGGTCGCTCTTCACTTCTATCCTGTATTTCTGCGCCTGCAACAGCGGATTATTGTCGCGGTAGATGCAGTAATTGCGTCTGCCGACCCAATCCAGGTAAGTTTCTGCATAGATGGCGCCGGAATAGTGGTGATGCAAGTCGCCGCCCTTGGGCAGGGCCGTCACGAATAGGTTCAATTCAGCGAGGTTCGGCTCGGTGCCAGCGATCAGTTTTGCATAGTAGAGGCCGGTTTCCTGGGCATCTGCTTGTGAGTCTGGCCTGACCGGCGTTTTTGCTGAGGCGGAGCCGGCCGCAAGTATCAGCGTGCATAACAGTATCGCGAGTGGTTTGGTTTTCATATTCTGTTCTATAAAAAATTCCTGGGCTTACTTTTTAACGGATTCGGTCCGATTTTCGATCGGCCTACTTGCACTTGCCCTTAACTATCGCCTCAACGTAAAACGGAATCACCAGCAGGCCGCTGAAGCTCACCCCTCCCACCTTGGGCGGGTTGTGCTTCATCGGATCTTCACCCTGGGCCAGGCAGGCGGGTACGGCGGCTTGTTCCATTGCGGCGTCAAATTTCTGCATTCTCGTCTGCGTCTGGGCCGCCAGCGTTTTACCGGATGCGTCGGCCATCTTTTGCATGTCGCTTCTGCTGTCTTTATACGCTTTGGCAATCGATCTGCCATCCAGTTTCAATATGCCGGTGTCGCGTGCCGCTTCCGCCGCTATTTCTGCCGGGGCGGGCGCATCCGGCGGCACCTCGGCGGTCTTGGATGCAACAGCCGGCGCAGCCTGGATGGCGCCGGGCTTTGCCGGGAGCATCAAGCGCTGCGGAGACCTTATTCCGCTGGGTGTCCCTGCAACGTTTTCCGGCGGGGTCGCCGGCGGCAGATTGAGGATGGACAGGTATTTCACGTCAACTAGCTGATCCAGCAGTCTGTGCTGTTGCCAGTAGGTCCGGCTGCCATTCAATTGCTGGCCTAGCAGAACTGTCAATGCGATGGCGCAGACCGCCGCCAGCAGGCGCTGCCTGCGATTGTGCGATTGCCAGCCATCGTCGATGAGCATCTGCATGGAAGGACGGTGAATAAACGGTAATTTGTTATTGTTGTCTATTTGAAAATTAAAGACAATAATTTTTTGTCCGAGCGGTTCAGTTTTCCGATGTGCACATGCCGGGCGTCAGCTGATCGCGTTTCCAGCAGGGGCTGCCGACGCCGGACACAGGATGAGGAATGCCGTCGGCGTCTATCTTGCCCAGCCGGGTTTGCCAGCTCAATATCCCTGTGCTGTCCACGCTCAGCTTCAATACCGAGACCCGGGTTTGCGCCTCGTTGTCCAGTTCATCGATCATGAAATTGCCCAGGCTGTAGATAATTGGCTTGCCCTTGTAGATGTCTACATCCTGTATGACGTGCGGATGGCCGCCTATCACGGCGTCCGCGCCGGCATCGATCATGATTCTTGCCAGCCGGCGTTGTCTTGGGTTGGCCGTCATTTCATTTTCCCAGCCCCAGTGCATGAAGGGGATAACGACGTCGGCGCGGTAGACGCTGCGCGCCTTTTTGATGTCGTCTATCACCTGCTCGTCTTCGCTCCAGGCTACGCCGGCGGCGTCGCTACCGGCCTCAAAGCTGCGCGGCAGGAATTCATCATAGGCCAGGAAAGCGATCCTGATGCCTTTGCGTACCATGATCCATGGCGCGTGGGCTTCCCGCAGGTTGCGGCCGCCGCCGAAATAGGGGAGGTCTTTCTGCCGCAGCAGGCCCAGCATTTCGCCAAACGCTTCCCTGCCATAGTCGCCGGAATGGTTGTTGGCGATACCGACCGCGTCGAAATGGCGCTTCAGCACGTCCAGGCTGCGCGGGTGGGCGCGGAAGGTATAGGTTTTATCGGCCTGTTCGCCGCCGCTGGCAACTACGCACTCCAGATTGCCGATACGAACATCGGCATTGGCCAGTATGCCGGCGAACGCTGCAAATGGATCGTGCCCCTGTTCTATCGCTTTACCGGGTTTGCCGTCCAATACGATGTCGCCGGCGAACAGTACACTGACGGTATGGCCGCCGGTTTCCGCAGCATGGCCGGCATTGCCCATGCCTAGCAGGCCGGCAAGTGCGGCGCCGGCAATTGACACGCGCGTCCGGCGCATCATGGCGGCACTCCTTGCAGCGTGCACTGGTATTGCAACTCGCGCTCAACATCGCCCGCATACAGGTAGTTTTGCGGCGTCAGCAGGGTGGGCTTGTCGGAAACGGTAAACGGCGGCAGGTAGGTGGCCTGGTGTATCGGCATGTCTTTATGCCTGGTCTGGAAGTACGCATACAGCTTGATGTAGTCGACTGGCTTGTCGATGCCTATCATCACCGCCTTGAAGCGGAAGCGTTCGCCTATGTCTACCGCGGCTATGCTATACGGATCATTGGTCGGCGCAGTCTCGACGATATAGAGTGTGCCGGCGTAGGTGACCTCGCAGCGCAATAGCGGAGCGGCGCATGCGCCCGCAGTCAGGAGCAGTGAACCGAGCAGGACGCAGACGGTGCGAAAAACGCTGAGCGCGCTGAAATTCCTGTACGATGGAGGCGGATTCTTTTGATTCATGTTTCCCCGTTGCCGGCGATGGCGTTTTAGTATGGCAGATGGCAGATGGCGGTGCAGTCAGCGCAGCCTAGGACTCTTCGTCTGCCGCCTTTTCTTCCACTGCCATGCTAAAGGCATTGCCGGCGGCTGCGCCTTGCAGGCCGCGCGTGCCTTTCAGCTTGATTTGCAATCGCAATTCATTGGCTGAATCGGCATTGCGTATCGCTTCTTCATAGCTGATGAATTTTTTGTTATACAAGTCAAACAAGGCCTGGTCGAAGGTGCACATGCCCAGTTCGCGGGATTTGCCCATGATCTCCTTGATGGACTGGAACTGTCCCTTGAAGATCATCTCGGCGATGGTCGGCGTATTCAATAGTATCTCTATCGCCGCCTTGCGGCCATTGCCGTCTTCGGTCTTGACCAGGCGCTGCGAGACGATGGAGCGCAGGTTGGACGACAAGTCCATCAGCAACTGGTTGCGACGTTCCTCCGGGAAGAAGTTGATGATCCTGTCTATCGCCTGGTTGGCGCTGTTGGCGTGCAGCGTGCCCAGGCACAGGTGGCCGGTTTCGGCAAAGGCGATCGCATGCTCCATGGTCTCCGTGTCGCGGATCTCGCCGATCAGGATCACGTCCGGGGCCTGGCGCAGGGTGTTTTTCAGCGCGTGATGCCAGGAGTGCGTGTCCACCCCGACCTCCCTGTGCGTGATCAGGCAGTTCTTGTTCTTGTGCACGTATTCCACCGGATCCTCGACGGTGATGATATGTCCGGCAGAATTGGTGTTGCGGTAGTCTATCATCGCCGCCAGCGTGGTCGATTTGCCCGAACCCGTGCCGCCTACCACCAGCACCAGGCCGCGTTTGCTCATGATCACGTCTTTCAGGATCTCGGGCAGCGCCAGTTTTTCAAAGGTCGGGATTTCAGACGCGATGGTGCGTATCACCATGCCGGTGTACTGCTGCTGGACGAAGACATTGACGCGGAAGCGGCAAACATTGGGCAGGGAGATCGCAAAATTGCATTCCATTTCGGCTTCAAATTCTGCGCGCTGCTTGTCATTCATCAGGCTCAACGCCAATTTCTTGGTGATGTCGCCGCTCAGCTTTTGCTGACTGAGGGGTTTCATGCCGCCATGTGATTTGATGCTGGGCGGGAAATCCGCAGAAATAAACAGATCCGAGCCGCCCAGCTTATGCATTGCTGCCAGCAATTGGTGCATATAGCTGCGCGCTTCTTCCGGGCCGAATGTGGACATGCTCTTCTCCTCAAGGGGCGATTGGGCAAGACGATAGCAAAGGGAGGGTAGCTGCCGGGCGGGACAGTGACAATGGCGTGCTACGCGAAGCGCCTATTTTATAGCGTTGACTTTGCCTTGAGGAAAGAATTTGATAAAAAAGGCAATTCCGATGGCCGGTGTAGTGGTGCCTACCATGCAAACCCGGGAGCGGCGAATAAATCGAGTGAAAATCTCCATGCGGTTGCCGCTCTGGAAGTATCCCGTTACGGCGCAGTGCAGGCTGCGCCGGAACATTGAATTGCTTAGCTGGATTTGCGACGGCGGCCGGCGAGCAGCAGACCCAGGCCTGCGATCAGCAGGGCATAAGTCGCCGGTTCCGGTATTTCAGCCTGGCTCGACTTGACACTCAGGCTGGGCCCCCACAGGGAATCTGTCGGCACGCCTTGCTCACCCCAAACCATGGTGGTGAACTCAGGTATGGAACTGCCGGTCACATCCGACAGGCCGGAGTGGATATAGCTGATCGCCGAGTCGACCACAACGCTGTATGCGCTCCAGGCATACGAATCGCCATTGCTGAGGCCGACGAGGCGATACGAAGCGCCTGCCAGCAAGCTGACCGGATTGATGCTGCTGTAACGGAAATTGCCGAGCAGGATATCGCTGATATCGACGACCGTTTCCGCCAGTTTATTGCCGCTCATGTCGAACAAGGCGACTGCGTGCGAACCGGTAACGTCCGCAGTGTTGAAGAAATAGGCCAGCGCGTCGACGGTGACGGCTTGGTTGGCGGTAAATTCGACCGCAAAATTGTAGTTGTTTGCATCGTTGTCGACGATAGCGTAAGGATCTACGTTAAAGACGGGAGTCGCTTGCGCATTCGCTGCGATGAGCGACATGGCGCACACGGTCGTGGCTGCCAGGGTGTTGAAAAATCGAGTAAGTTTCATGATTGCTCCAGTTTGTTTGGTATTAAATTGATGCGGGCGAAACCGGGACTTTCCGATTTCGCCCGACTGTCGTTAGCGTTGGCCCAGGCCCGTGAAAGTATCTACAGGATAGGCATCCCATTCCTGCGCCACATCCCATACGGCGGGATAAGCGGACGGGATGCTGCCGTGATTGATGCCGGCCTTGCGGCGCAAGGTCGTGTCTATGGTTGACGCCGGACCCGATGTCCATACTTGTTGGCGGCCGACCTGGCCTATGGCGTCGACGACGCTTCCATTCTTTTCCAATGTGATGGCATCGTCGCCATTGAAGTTGGCCACGCCGCTGGTTTGCTTGACGCCCTGGATTTCGGCGACCCTGGCGGCTGCCGTACTGGCGTTATACAGCACCAGGGTAGCGCCCGGAGCGATGGCTCCCGTCAGGCTGAGTGTCGTCGTCGGGTTCACTGCGCCGTTGGCATACAGCTTGACCTTGTAGATGCCCAGGTCAACCGCGGCCGCAGTCGGATTGTAGATTTCCAGCGCCTTGTTGTTGCTGGAGCCTTCGACGTATTCGCTGAAGAATAATTCAGCGCCGTCGCCAGGCCCGGGGCCGGCTGCCGGGCTGATCGTGACCGGGCCGGACAATTCGGCGGTAACGCCCGTACCGTCCGTCAACACCAGCTTGATTGCGTAGGTGCCGGCGCCTGCATAGGTCTTGCTCGCTGTGCTTGCGTTGATTGCCAGGGCCTGAGGGCCTGCACCATCGCCCCAGTCCACTGTCAAGGTAGGAGTGCCGGTGCCATTGATCACTGCGGCGGCGATGCCCGTGATCGTGGTGGCGGCGCCGGCCTGGCCCGCGGTAGGCAATACGGCGTTCAATGTCGGCGCCGCTACCGCAGGGTCCGGATTCAACGTCAGGCCCACCAGCACCGGATCGTGGTCCGACGAGCGATAGGGCGTGGCATCGTAGCGGTCGTCAACCTTGTTCTCGGTGTTGTAGTCCAGCACCGCAGGCTCGTCCGCATTGACATGCCAGACGGTGATGCCGCTGACCTGGGCTTTCATGCTGCTGCTGGCAAAAGCGTGGTCCAGCACGCCGGATTGGCCGTCGAATACATAGGTATAACGTTCCGCCGCTGGCAGGCGACGCGCCAGCGCTTCAAAATTGCCGGCTTCGATGGAGGCGATAGGGTCTTCGTTCAGGTAGGCATTGTAGTCGCCGACCATCAGCACATCGGGCTCGCCGGAGCTGGATACCAGGCCGGCTACCCAGTTTTTCAGCGCTGCCGTTTGCACCACGCGCGATGCATTCCAGCAGCCTTGACCGAAGTCCTGGTCGGAGCTGGATTTGCTGCTGGGGCAGGATCCCTTGCTCTTCAGGTGGTTGACCACAAACCAGAAGCTGCCGTTGTTGCCGTTGGCCGCAAACCTTTGTGCGACGGGAGGACGCAAGCCGCCGTCGACGCCGAAGCCGGGATCGGTCGGTATTTTGGCATTGCCTATCGGCGTGACAGCGCTGGGCTTGTAGATGATGGCAACCTTGATTTCATCGGTGCCGGGCTGGCCGCTGTTGATGAAAGTATAGGTGTTGGCGCCCAGCTTGGCATTTACCGCTGCCACCAGGTCGCCTATCGTGGTGCTCGCGTTGTTCTCGATTTCCATCAGGCCCAGTACATCGGCATTCAAACCCGTGATCGTCATGACCAGCTTGTCGCGCTGGCGCTGCAGCTCCAGTACCGTGTTTGCACCGCGCTTGTTGAGCGTGGTGAAATAGTTCAGCACATTCAGGCTGCCGGCCCGCAAGGTGCCGCCCACGGCATTCGGCGCAGCCGGACGCGGATTGGTTGCCGTGAATGTGGCTTGCTGGGTAGGCTGCACGAGGTAGCTGCCGAAGCCGTAGGTCATGATCCCTTGCACGTTCTGCACGGTATCGCCGACGCGGCGGGTGCCGCTCTTGTCGCTCGCGGACAGGTAGGGAGTCGGATTGGGATTGGCCGGCGAAGAGCCGTCGTCCAGAATGATGGTGGAGCGCGCGTTCAGCGCCGCATTTGCCAGAGCGTCGTTGCCGGCTGGATTGCTGTACGGTGTAAACAGGCGGCTCGGGGCCAGCACGACTTCACCGTATTGGCCCAGGCTGTGTACGTCGGTCACGGTCAGGGATTGCGTGAATTTGACCAGCATGCCCTCGTAAGCGCGCAAGTCGGATGGGTTTGCCACCGGCAGACTGATTGTGGCGGGCTGGATAGTCGGCCCTTTGCCACAGACAGTCACCTGGCTCAGCTGGCTGATCTGTGTCGTGCTCTCGGTATCTGTCGATGTTGCCTTACGCTCTTCCACCGTGCCGCTGACCTGGACATAGTCGCCCAGCTTGACGATGGTGGCGTTGCCCGGTGCGTAGACAAAGATACCTTCCGAGGTCTTGGGGTCATTGTCTGGAACAGGCTGCTGTATGAAAAAGCCCCGCAATCGATTGCTTGCCTGGAAGTCGCCGACGACGACGCCGCGTACCGTCGTCAGTTGTCCAACATAGGCGCTGGTTGCATCGGCGCCCTGGATCACGTCGATATCGCGCAGCGTGTTCGGTGCCGCTGGGCATGCGGGCAAGGCTCCCGGCGGCATGAGCAGCAGCGCATTGGAATTGCGCGGATTGTTATTGTCGGCACTGCTGCCGCCACAGCCCGCCAAGAATAGGGCGAGGCTTGAAACTGTTATCAGCCCTGCAAAGCTTGCACGGCCGCTCCATCTCTTCATCATTTTTTTCTCCTGGGTTGGTGATGCGACCCGGCGATTCTAGGTTTGCAAAATGACCATAGTGTGACAAATTCGCTTATCGGAAAGATTTAGCGCAATCGTTTGCGTAAAGATGGTGTAAACGTGCTATTCCGACAATTGGAATGTGGTTTAATCCCATGGTAAGCAAATATTCTTTTGTTTTAATTTCCATGTGGAAGCAATATTTTTGCATGAGGCTATTTGGGAAAATTAAATGAATAATGAAGACAGCCTGCGCATGAATCTGGAGGCGATACAGCATGCCATTCGAATGCAGCGCTTGCGTTCGATGAAGTGGCTGGCGCTAGGCTTCTTGTTTGCCGCAATAATCTTGTATGTTGCCGCCCAACTGATGCTGGGTAAGCATCCGGTGTGGCGCTATGTTGCAGCGTTTTCCGAGGCCGCAATGGTGGGGGCGATTGCCGACTGGTTCGCTGTAGTGGCGCTGTTTCGCTATCCTCTGGGATTGCCGATTTGGCACACGGCGATTATTCCAAACAGTAAACAGGAAATTGCCAGGAACATCGGCACTTTTATTACCACCCATTTCGTTACTGTCGATGGCATCGTCAGCCGTGTCCGGGACTCCGATCCGGTGGGGAAGCTGGCCGGCTGGCTGATATGGCCTGAAAATGGCGCGCAACTCGGCAAGGTTTTGGCCGAGGCTGCCGTCATGGTAGTGGGAGCGCTGGACGATGCCAGCATGCGCGGCTTTGTCCGCGACAACATCAGGAAAAAATTGGAAAACATCGATGTTTCCGGCATGGCGGGGGAAGTGCTGAAAGCGCTGGCGGAGGAAAAAAAGCACCAGGACTTGCTGGACAATGTATTGCGGGCGATGTCGGAACAACTAGACAATCCGGACAGCCAGGGCAAGCTGCGGGCATTGGTCAACCAGGTGCTGGATCTGGATAGCGTGAAAATCCTCGGCATGGAAGTTGGCGGCGCCATGCGCAACCTGGCCGCGCGCGCCGTCACGCACATCGTCAATAGCCTGCAAAGCAAGGCTGCCGAAGTGCAGGCTGATGCGCAGCATCCATGGCGGGCGCAATTTGATTTCCATGTGGACGATTTCATCCTGCACCTGAAAGCGGACCCTGTCTGGCGCGGCAAGATAGACCAGGCCATGCAGGGTTTGCTGACGGACCCGCAGTTGAATCGCTATCTTGAACAGTTATGGGATGACGCCAAGGCAAGGATACTGGATGATATCCAGCGTCAGGATTCCGCTACTGCGGGCTACCTGGGTGACGCCGCTCTGGCGCTGGGGCGCAGGCTGGCCGCCGATAGCAAGCTGCAAGACTGGGCCAATGAACAGATATTGAAGAATATCCCGCCGCTGGTAGAAAAATACAGGGGCAAGGTCGCCGGCTACATCACGCAGGAAATCGAGCTGTGGTCCAGGGACGAAATGACGGACAGGATAGAGTTGGCGCTGGGACCGGATCTGCAATTCATCAGGATCAACGGCACTTTGGTTGGCGGCCTGGCAGGCTTGCTGATCTACAGCCTGACCCATCTGTTTGCGACGTAAAGGAAAAGTAAAAATCAATGCAAAAAAGTGTGCAAATAAAATAATAAAAATGGCATCATGTGCTTCCCGTAATTTACGACGAAAGCATATGGACATGAAGCGGATTCAGGTTGCCGCCAGGTTAAACGGTCTGGATACCCTCAGGGCGATCGCCATTCTGCTAGTGCTGGCCTATCACTATATGGTTTTTATCAGCAGTTCCCCCACGTTTGGCTTGTTGAGCAAAATAGGCTGGGTCGGAGTCGATTTGTTTTTTGTGTTGAGCGGCTACCTGATAGGCAACCAGATATTTTCGGCGATTAAATCGGGGCAGCAATTTTCACTGCAGTCCTTTTATATCCGAAGATTTTTGCGCACGCTGCCGAATTACTATGTCGTGCTGGCCTTGTATTTCATGTTTCCGCTGGCGATGGGCGGAAATCCAGTAACGCCGCTGTGGAAATTCCTGACGTTTACGCAAAACCTGGGGCTGAAGTCCGGGAGCGCCTTTTCCCAGGCATGGTCGCTGTGCATAGAGGAGCAGTTTTACCTGGTGTTGCCGGCGATCGCTTTGCTGATTGCACGGTTCGATAAATCGCTCAGATGGGCCTGGGCGGTGCTGGTGGCAGGCATGTTGGCCGGCATGGCAAGCCGGGCCTGGTTTTGGAGCCTGTTTGCCAATGACGGCGACGCCTACTACACCAATGTGTACTACTCGTCATTGAGCCGTTTCGATGAATTGCTGCCCGGCGTAGCAATTGCGATGCTGAAGAATTTCCACGGCACGGGTTGGCAAAAACTGACTGCCAGGGGGCACGCTACGCTGATTGCTGGACTGGCGATCCTGGCAGCAAGCTTTTATCTGTTCCTGAACCATAACTATATTGACGGCCAGGGATATACTTTTTTCACCACCACTTTCGGTTACAGCTTGCTGCCGGCAGGCTTTGCATTGCTGTGCGTCTCGGCGCTCAGCCCGAATTCCTTGCTGCATAAATTGAGGGTGCCGGGAGCGGCCCCCCTGGCCCTGTGGTCGTATGCGGTGTACCTGGTGCATAAGCCCTTGATGCACATGATCCGCCAGCCCATGATGGAGCGGGGAATCGGCGTCAATTCCATCCCCGGTATTTTCATCATGCTGGCTGCGAGTGTGCTGGGCGGGTGGCTGCTGTATGCCGTGATTGAGACACCGTTCATGCGCTTGCGCGACAGGTTTTACAAGACCAATGGCAAGCGCAGCGTCAAACCGCCGGATGCAAATGTGCCTGTGAATGCCCAGCTCAGATGATCCCGGCATGCGGGGGCTGGGAAATGCCGGTAAAAATAATACGACTCAGGCTTCGCTTCTGTCGTTAAATGCAGAGATATTCGTCACCTTGAACACGCTGGATAGTGAATTCAATTCCGCGTGATGCAGTTCCGCCAGGCGGGCAACGCATTGCTGACCTGATGCCGTCAGGCTGACCTGGACCTGGCGGCGGTCGGCAGTGCCGGGCGAGCGCACTACCAGCCCCGCCTTTTCACAACGCGACACCAGCGCGACGACGCCATGGTGTTGCGCCTGCAGACGCTCCGCCAGTTCGCCGACGGTGGCCCATTCCCGGTTGGGGTAGCCCTTGATATGCAGTAGCAGTTGATATTGCAATGGAGTCAATCCTTCGCTATGCGCGATATCCTCGCTGAAACGCAGGAAACGCCGCAACTGATAGCGGAACTCCGACAGGGACTCAAAGTCCTGCTTGTCGAGCCTGGGGGTATTTGTCATAGGTCTAACCCGGTCAAGGTGATTCTTTAAATATAGGGTGAAAAACCATATTGGCTTGCGATGTGAGTTGCGCCGCCGGGAGGAGTGGAATTTCAACACGCCTTAGAGCTCATTTCATAAATAGCATCTCACTGGTATTTATGAAATGAGCTCTAATAAGCCAGGTTTGACGGCAGGGCGTATGTGCCGGTATTGATAATAAAATACCATATAATTTTTATTCAAAGCAAGCAATCGGCTGCGGAAACTGTTAAGCTTCAGCAATACAGAAAAATGCGTCCTGTGGGGCGCATTTTTTGTCTTTTGATTGTTCGCGGGGCTTAAGTGAAGCCCCTCCACTGGTAAACATTTGCATCTCATGTCAATGAAGAACCTCCTCGCTGCCGGCCTCGTCTTGTTCAGTATCGCCGGTATCGGCCATGCCGCGTTGCCGCGCATAGGCTCCACGCATGCACTGGTGATAGAAGACGGTACCGGAAAAATTTTGTTGGAAAAGAACGCCAATGATGTCGTGCCCATTGCATCGCTGACCAAGCTGATGACAGCGATGGTCGTGCTGGATGCAAAGCCGGACATGAACGATTCCATCCATATCGAACCGGAAGATGTCGACACGCTCAAGCACAGCATGTCGCGCGTGCCGGTAGGCGCTACGATGCCGAGAAAAGACGTGCTGCAACTGGCGCTGATGTCTTCCGACAATCGCGCGGCGGCATCGCTGGCACGCACCTACCCTGGCGGCAAGCCGGCTTTCCTGGCTGCCGTGCAGGCCAAGATCAAGGCTCTCGGCTTGACGAACACGGCGATAGAAGAGCCAACCGGCCTGTCGCCCAACAATAAATCCAACGCAGTCGACCTGGCCAAAATGGCGGAAGCAGCATCAAAGTATCCGGACATTGTCCGTATCACGACGGATAGCGGAGAGACCGTCAACATCAATGGCCGTCAGGTCGAGTACCACAACTCCAATCGCCTGGTAGGCAAGAAGGGCTGGGAC
>DATHMC010000088.1:0-22670 GCA_035487495.1 Undibacterium sp. | reverse complement strand
GAGCGGGCCGGGAACACCATCTCGCGCACCTTGCGTTTCGGCGACCTGATCGTCAACGACAAGGTGCAGTTCGAGCATTTGCAGCACGTGCACTATGACGTTGCGCCGCAGAACGACATTCCGCACTCTACGCTGCGCATGTCGATCGAAGAGCCGGAGCCGCACGCGCTGTTCGTGCGCTTTGCGTATGACGACGGCCATACCGAAGCGGAAGACAGCGCCAACGAGATGTATAACGAATACCGCCGTTCCGCCTACCAGGAGGCCGACATCGATACGGTCAAGGTGATCCGCGAGATGGTGGAAGAAGGTTTGTTGCCGCCCAGCCTGAATTCCTGATCAATGCATGCGCAGGCGGCGGCCTGCGCTGATATGCCAGATGACCAGCGCGGGCAGCAGAATGCCGCTGATCCAGTGCAATAAGGACCACAGGTGATGATTGTTTTCGGTGACCAGGTAATACAGGCCATAGCCGCTCACGGTCAACCAGCTCAGCAGGGCGATCATCAGCCACCCTGTCAGGGTGTTGCGGCGGGCATTGTGGGCGCGCCGGATGTGATTATTCAGCAGGCTGCCTATGAAGAACCAGGCAATCATCGACACCGCGCCATGCATTTGCATCGACAGGTGTTCCAGCGGATGCACCGTTTCGCCGAATTCGCCCGCCACCCGTAGGAAATAGTGCGCCAGCAGCCACAGCAGGCCGGTCAGGAGCAAGGCGGTGCCGACGCCATACAGCGTCCAGCGATGCCAGCGTTCCAGCCGGAAGCTGACCGCGCGGCTGCGCGAATGCGATAAGTGGTGCGGGCTAGGTTTCATAAAACGCGCAATGCGTGGTGAGGCGTCGTGGATGGGCCGTGCATCTGGCGGCAAACGGCAAAGCTCAGATTATAAGGGCATGGGCGCCAAATTGCGCCAAACAGGCATGTTTTGCATTGCCGCTGGCCATGACCACCTTGGTCAGCGCGTCTGCCAGCATGCATTGGGCAGCAGATACGGAGACGCTGACCGCGTCCAGCATGGCCTCGCCGGTCTGCCCGTTGACCAGCGCGCTATGGCTGCCCCGCTCCGTATGCTGCAAGGAAAAATAGCTGGCGGACGTGGCCAGCGCCTGGTTTTGCAGGCTGATTTTATACGCCATGCTGGCCGGACTGGCGGGGTCGCGTAGCATGATCTCGCTGGCACTGTCCCCTATCACGCGCAAGTCGCCGCCTGCATTGACGCAGGCATTTTGCACACCGGATTGCTGCAGGCTTTGTATCGCCAGGTCCACCGCATAGCCTTTGGCGATACCACCCAGGTCCAGCCAGTCTGCGCCCAGTTTTTGCAGCTTTCCTTCGGGCGTCAGGCTGAAGGAAAGCTGTTGCGGCTGATACGCAGGCAGTTGCTGCCCGGCCGGCGGCAGCAGGTCCCAGTCCACCAGGCGGCTTGCGATCCTGATATCGAACAGGCCGGCGCTGGCAGCGGTAACCTGCATGGCCGCTTGCAGCACCGTGCGGGTATGCGGATCGATTTCGACGATGCTGCCTACGGGAGCCCGGTTGATGCGGGCCAGGTCGCTGTCCGCCGCGTGAAAGCTCATCAGGCGGTGGACCAGCGCAAGCTGTTGAAACGCAAGCTCGAACGCAGCGGCCAGCGCGGTATCGGCCATCGCGTCGGCGATACTGATTTCCACCAGGGTCCCCAACCAGGGTTGGGCGCGGCGCTTCATTTTTTCAGGGCCACCTGGGCCAGCGCAGCGATCCTGCGCACGCCGTCGGTGACGTGGGTGCAGGATAGCGTGGCGCCGCTGATATTGGCAATGCCTTCGCCCACGCTCAAGCCCGCCGCTGCGGTTTTACCGACGAACTGCTGGCGCCAGTTGGCGTTCCTGATCTCGAAACCGTGACTTTCGCGGTAGGTCAGTATCTCTATCTGCTTGACGCTGGCATCCGGCAGCAAACCCACCGCATAGGAAATCAGCTCGAATTTTCCTATCACATCGTCCAGCACGATATAACCCAGCAGCTTGTCGTCCTTGAAGGCCGTGAACGTGCGCCAGGCGGCCGAGCGCGCCGGCAAGCCGGCCAGTTTCTCCATTTGCCGCATCTGCTCCAGCGTCACTTGCAGCGTGGCCGGCTTGAACGCCGTCGCCTCAGGAAAAATAGCCTTTTGCGCCTGCTCCACGGTCAGGTACTGGGTCGCAAAGGCGGAACTGCTGGCGCCAGCCAGGCTGACCAGCAACAAGGGTGCGGTAACGGCGATCTTCATGTTCTCACCCCTCCCTAGAAGGCGTAACCGACGCCGAGGTTCAAGCGGTCGCGGGTGCTGTCCAGTTTGAACTTCTGGTAGTCCGCCTTGAATACGACGCCTTCGCCTATCTTGAAGCTGGCGCCCAGCGTGCTCACCTTTTCATCTGCCGACGGGGCAACACCTAGGCCCTGGGGCACGGCGGCATAGCTGCGCGCGGTATTAAACAGCTCATACCGGAAAAACGGGGTAAAGCTGTATTGTTCGTTTTTCCACAGCTGGTAGGCGGCTTGCGTATACCAGCCGTAGAACGAGGACGGCACCGGGGTAGGCTGGCCGACAAAAGTCAGGTTCAGCGCCTCGGTATTGCTGATCGTGCCGCGCGTATAGACGGCGGACAAGTCCCACAGGCCCGGCGTATAGCGGGCATGCAAATCCCACAAGGTCACGCGCGCATCATTGGCTGCAAAATCGGTGCTGGCCTGCCCCGCCTTGCCGCTGAACACGGAACCGCCCAGCAGCAGGCCGGGAACGCCGCGCCAGTTCAGCGCCGCGTGCAGGCTCAGGTCATGCGCCTTGGCCAGTTGGCCTTCCTGGTGGATGCTGCGCAACGGCGAATCCCTGCCTTCGGTCGATGCGGCATCCCATTTGCTCAGGTTAAAACCTGTGGTCACGCCCAGATCCCAGGTCAGGCCATTGTCATGCGTGCGCGACACGCCGAAGCCGGCCTCGCGCCAAGTGGAGGGGATGATCGCCGTTTCGACAAAATTGCGCTGTACCCCGTAGTAGGCGGTCGGCTCGTGGTTGGTGTTGAGCAAGCCGACCGGCATCAGGAACAAGCCGCCCTTCACGCGCAGGCCGTTGTTCAACTCATGTTCCACGTATAACTGTTCGACCTCGGATTCGCCCTGGTCGCTGGCGGAAGTGACTGCGTGCTCCCATTCAAACTCGGCCACCATCTTGGTTTTTTCATCGAAACGGTGGGTGATGCCGATGACGGCGCGGGCTACGTCAGCCTGGGTGTCGCTGGTCGCGTTCTTGGGACGGGTGTAGTTGATTTCACCATAGCTGCTGACTACGGTGGACTGCGCCCACGACGCCGCTCCCGCCGGAGCGCCGGCAACGCCGCTGGTATTAGGAGCAGTAGCAGCAACCGTAGTTGCCAGCGCTTCCTGCTTTTGTTCCACCGTATCTGTTTTTTTGCGGGTGGCCGCCAGTTCCGCCTTGATGGCGTCCAGCTCGGCAGCCAGCTTGTCTATCTTTTGCAGCAATTCCGCTTCGCTTGCGTGGGCCGGCAGAGCGATTGCCGTGCTGAGGAAAACGACGCTCAGGGCCTGGGCCAGCAGTGTTTTTTTCATGGTGTTCTTTCCCTTGTAGAGGCGCTTATTTACTTGCTTATTGGTGGTTGAATTATTTGTAGCCGTCGGTGAGCGTGCCGAGGAACTTGATCACGTCTTCGATTTCGTCGGCCGTCAGTGCCGGCGCCATGCCGCGGGTGCGGTTGTAGGGCACCTCGGTCACGTTCACATTGCGCTGATACGGTATGGGCAGGTCATTGAATTTCATCACGGTGCCGTCTGCCGCCGCCGGATACCATTCTTCCGGATTGGTGTCGCGCCGGACATAGAAGCCCAGCGCATCGCGCAGGTTTTTGAACCTGCCGTTGTGGAAAAATACCTTGCGGGTCGCCACATTGCGCAAGGTCGGCACCTTGAATGCGCCGCACAGGTCGGCGCGCGTAGTCAAGTCCAGGCGGTCCGGGCCGCACAGGCCCAGGTCGTAGTAGGAAGCGTCGGCCGTCGCGGGAATCTCAGGATTGCGCGGCACGCCGATGTTGTCGTAGGTGAAATCGGTAAACAAGGGCGAGGAGCCATCGGTGCCTTTATTGCTGACATGGCAGGCGGCGCAATTGCCCTTGGCTGGGTTATTGAACAGGGCCAGGCCGCGCAGTTCCGCATCGTCCAGCCTTACCTTGCCGGCCAGGAACTGGTCGTATTTCGAGTCGTAAGAATGGAAGGCATTGTCTTCCTTCTGATATTGCTGCAATGCGAACGTAACCCTATCGAACGCGGTGTCGGCGTCATCCAGGATGGCGGCGCCGAACACTTGCCTGAATTCTTCCGCATAGCCGGTGCGCTTCAGGCTGGCGATCACGTCCGCTTTGCTGGCGTTGGCCATCTCGTGCGGGGCCAGAAAGGGCCGCGCAGCCTGCACCGCCAGGGTTTGCGCCCTGCCGTCGCGGTCGAAGCCGCCGGTAGGGGTGCCGTCAGCGGCAAAGAAGAAGCTCGGCGTCAGGTTCAGGTAGCGCA
Organism: Undibacterium sp.; assembly: GCA_035487495.1. Classification (GTDB taxonomy): domain Bacteria; phylum Pseudomonadota; class Gammaproteobacteria; order Burkholderiales; family Burkholderiaceae_D; genus Undibacterium. The sequence continues at coordinate 18,132 of DATHMC010000088.1, read as the reverse complement.
GCGAAGGCGTCGCGCGAAAACCGGCGACGCCGAGGTTCTTGCCGCCTAGCTGGACCGCCAGGTCATTGGTCTGCGCGTGAGCATTGTCGGGATTGTGGCAAGTGGCGCAAGCCAGTTTGCCGGACGCCGACAGGCTGGCGTCCTTGAAGATTTTTGCGCCCAACGCCGCTTGCGGACTCAGGCCGGAATCCGCTGGCGAGCCGGCAACGGCAGCGCTGCCACTGGAGCCGCCGCCGCAGGCCGAGAGGAGCGCGCTGGCGCAAAGCGTCAAGGCTACGGTGAATTTTTTGCGACAGGGAATTGTATTTGTGAGAGCGGGGAAGCGCGATTTTGCTTGATGCAGCATGTTCTTGTTATTCCTTGGAATCAGGCCTCAGCCCGAGATGAAAGGCGCCCTGCCCGCTGACGGCGGCGGCCGGCTTCCGATCTCAGTACCGGCAATCAGTTACGATTGATAATGTAAATGAGAATGATTTCAATTATACATACCGAAATCCAGCGATTCAATGGAGAACCGGAATAACCCAGGAAATTGAAGGAGATTTGAGGCTAAATATCCACAGGGTCGATCTCTACCGACCATTTGGCGCGGGTTTTCATTCCTCGCAGGCAACTTATCCACAGTTTGAGGAAAGCCTGCAATGCGGGCCGCGACGGCGACTCCACCAGCAGCTGGGCCCGGTCCATGTTGGCGACGCGGGTCATCGTCATCGGTATCGGGTCGTTCATCGTGATGCCGGGATGCTCCACGCAGACCGCGGCTGCATGCAGGAAATCCAGCGCGATCTGCAATTCCCTGGCTTCGGCGCGCAACAGCGCCTGGTAGATATACGGCGGCATGCCGGCCTGCTGGCGCTCTTCCAGCAGGTCGTCGGCAAAGCGGTCGTAGTTGTGCGCCATCAGCCAGTGGTACAGCGGATGCTGCGGGTAACGGGTCTGCACCAGCACTTCGCTGGGATTGCCGCCCTCTTTGGTAGCAGCGCGGCCGGCGCGGCCGGCCACCTGCATCAATTGCGCAAACAGCCTTTCGCTGGCGCGGTAGTCTTGCGAAAACAAGGCCGTATCGGGGTTCAATGCGCCGACCAGGGTCAGGTTTTTAAAGTCATGGCCCTTGGCGACCATTTGCGTGCCGATCAGGATATCGACCTCGCCGCGATGCACGGTATCGAATGCGGCCTCGGCGCTGCCCTTTAAGCGCGTCGAATCGGCGTCTATCCTGAACACCCTTGCTTCCGGGAAAATCGCCTGCAAACCCTCTTCCACCCTTTGCGTGCCGCGCCCCAGCGGTTGCAGGTCGATATTGCCGCAGGTGGGGCAAGAGCGGGGGATGCGCTGCTCCAGGCCGCAGTGATGGCAGCGCAAGCTATGGTCGCCCTTGTGCAACACCAGATGCGCGGTACAGCGGGTGCAGTTGCTGATCCAGCCGCAGGCGTCGCACGCCAGCACCGGTGCGTAACCGCGCCGATTGAGGAACAGGAGTGACTGCTCACCCTTCTCAAGACGCTTTCTGACAGCCGATATCAGAGTCGGGGTGATGCCGTTCTGGGCTTTTTCGCGCTCGGTGTTGATCAGGGTCACGGCGGGCAGCACGGCGTTTTTGACCGCCCGTTCCGGCAGGGGGAGCTTGCGGTACCTGCCGGTGCGGGCATGCAGCCAGCTCTCCAGCGACGGCGTGGCCGACCCCAGCACCACCGGGATATCCAGTTGCCGCGCGCGCCAGATCGCCAGGTCGCGCGCCGAATAGCGCAGGCCTTCCTGCTGCTTGTAGGAGGGATCGTGCTCTTCGTCTATCACGATCATTTTCAGATTTGGTAACGAAGACAGGATCGCCAGGCGGGTGCCCAGCACGATGCGGGCCTGGCCCAGGTGCGCCGCCAGCCAGTGCCGCAGGCGCTCGCCCTCGGCCATGCCGCTGTGCAAGGTGGCGATCTGTATGCCGGAAAAACGGCTGCGCAGATGGCTTTCCAGTTGCGGGGTCAGGTTGATCTCGGGCACCAGGATCAGGATCTGCGCCTCCGGACTCTGTTGCAGCACGCGGGCAGCGGCCTGCAGATACACTTCGGTCTTGCCGCTGCCAGTGACGCCGTACAGCAGGTGGGCGGCAAACTTGGCGGCGCCGGCAATCGCATCCACCGCTTGTTGCTGCGCGGCATTCAGCCCGGGCTCGGTATTCGGGCTGGCGTCGTTGCCTAGGCCAGCCTTGGCCAGCTTTTTGAGGTTGTTGTCCAGCGAGGTAGGCTTGGCCACCCTTAAGTTCTTCGGCAGCGCCGGAATTGCCACCTCTCCCAGCGGCCGCTGGTAATAGTCGGCCGCGAAACGGCACAGCGCCAGCCAGTGCTCCGACAGGGGTGGCAATTGGCCGCGCACTGCCAATACCTGCTTCAACTTGTCCACAGGGACCTCGGTGCTATCGCCCGTGGAGATGATCAGGCCCATCACTTCCTGGCGGCCGAAAGGCACCAGCGCCAGGGTGCCGGCCTGCGGCGCGGGCTCGCCTTCCTGCGACGCCACCCAGCGGTAGTCGAAGACCCGGTCGAGCGGCGTGTCAAGCGCGATGGTGAGGATGCATTGTTCCACGAACTTAATGTAAACCTTGAGGAAATGCGCTAACTACAGGTTTCATAAGTGATTTTTTGTAAACTCGCAAGGCCTGTGGATAACTTTGTGGAGAAAGAAGTATTGACATCGACATTCGCTAGCGTTTACGCGGGTTCCGGGGGAATGGGCGCTTCTCGACAAAAAATTTAATCTGTTATAAATCAACAACTTAGAAATTTCCATTGACTGTGGAAAATTAATTTTTTTGTTTTATTCCCACCTCCTCATTTTTGTGCATAACTATCAAAAAATGTGCAAGGAAATGAGGTTTTTGTTGCGTCTATTCCAGTGGTCTTTGAGGCATTTCTGCCCTGCCAACCGCATGGATGCTAGGTTTTGCATAGCAACATGACGTAATGGCAAGGCGAGTGGCTCATTGTGGCAATTTTTATCAATATTTACCTGGCGTTTAATGGCATGTCATGCAATTGTTTGGCGCATTTTCCGGCTGACTTCGTGCACCGTTTCGACCAGCACCGTCACCGCTTCCGGCGGCGTGAATTGGGAAATGCCGTGCCCAAGGTTGAACACGTGACCGTGGCCGGCAGCCGGCTTGCCGTAGGACGTCAGCGCCGCGGTGACCTGCTCGCGGATCTGCTCCGGCTTGGCAAACAAGACCGCCGGATCCAGGTTGCCTTGCAGGGCCACCTTGTCCCCTACCCGGGCGCGGGCCTGGCCCAGGTTGACGGTCCAGTCCAGGCCGACCGCATCGGCGCCGATGTCGGCAATCTGCTCCAGCCACAGGCCGCCGCCCTTGGTAAACACGATGGCGGGAATACGCTGGCCATCCTTGTCGCGTTTCAACTGACGCATCACATCTTGCATGTATTGCAGCGAAAAACGCTGATAGGCGCCGTCGGCCAGCGCGCCGCCCCAGCTGTCGAAGATCATCACCGCTTGCGCGCCGGCGTCGATCTGCGCATTCAGGTAGGCCGCGACCGAGGTCGCGTTGGTGCGCAGGATATGGTCCATCAGGTCGGGGCGGCTATACATCATGCTCTTGACCGTATGGAACTCGCGCGAACCCGCACCTTCCACCATGTAGCAAGCCAGCGTCCACGGGCTGCCGGAAAAGCCGATCAGCGGCACGCGGCCATTCAGCGTGGTGCGAATCTGGGTCACCGCATCGAACACGTATTGCAGATTGGCCATATCCGGCACCTGCAGGGCCAGCACGTCTTTTTCGTCGCGCAGCGGGCGCTCGAATTTCGGCCCCTCGCCCTCGGAAAAATACAGGCCCAGGCCCATGGCGTCCGGCACCGTCAGGATGTCGGAAAACAGGATCGCCGCATCCAGCGCAAAGCGGTCCAGCGGCTGTATCGTCACTTCGGTGGCAAAATCCGGGTTCTTCGCCAGGCTCATGAAGGATCCGGCGCCCTTGCGCACCGCGCGATACTCGGGCAGGTAGCGCCCGGCCTGGCGCATCAGCCACAACGGCGTGTAGTCGGTTTCCTGACGCAACAAGGCTTTCAGGAAAGTATCGTTTTTCAGCGGGGCGAATTGTGATGACATAGGTGCTTTCGATATTGCGCCTCAAGCTTGGGCAGGCTGACCGCTTTGCCGGATGCAGGGATAAATTCAGTGAAATGCTGAATCATGCCCCTTCGCAATTATGCTTGATGGTATGAAATTGAAATAAACCGACATTATCGCCTATGCGCTGCCGGAAGGCACCCCGGCTTTGGCAAATTCAATTATTTGCGCCCAATTTCCTGCTTCTTGCAGGGATTTATCCACAGGCGACCAGTCATTGGCAAACTGTGGATAACTTTGTGGACAGCTTATGCCGCAAAATGTTAAATCCAGTTAAGTCGGCCGCTACACTGGGTTACACATCGTAAATGCTTGATTTCATTGATACCGGCTGGCTCAGACCGGCTCCAGTATTGGCTGTACTGAATTTTGTCGGGCGGCACTACTGTGCATAAGTAATGTGAAGTGTTAAATTTTTGGGACAGGCTGCACAAAGCTTAAGCGCATCGCCTCGGCCAAATGGCCAGCCCAGGAGCGTGCGCCCTTTGCGGAGGGATGGTAGCCGTCTGCAGCCATCAAACCGGGCTCGCTGGCATCCAGTTGCATCGCAACATAGTGGACGTTGGCAAAACTGCCGGCCAATTCCTCGCTCACCCGGTCCAGTACCTTGGCCTTGCTTCCCAGCACGAAACGCAAGGGCTGCGGCAGCGCGGGAAAGGCGTGCATCGGCGGCACGCCGGACAAGATGATGTGCGCCGGGGCCAGCCTCTCCTGTACCGCCCCGATCAATTGCGCCAGTTCCGCCCGGTACCGGTTTGCGGAGCGGAATGCGGTCGTATCGTTCACGCCGAAGGCGATCAGCACGATGTCCATCCCGCACGCGCCTGCCGGCAATTGCGGCACCAGCATTGTCAACGCCTGCGCCAGGTCCGCGCCATTCAGGCCGATCGCCTGCCAGCTCACCGGGGATTGCGATTGTTGCGCCAGCGCCGCCGCCAGCTGCGCGGTAATCGCCTGTTCATGGCTGGCCACACCCACCCCGGCCACCGGGGATTCGCCTATGCCGAGCAAGCGCAGTGGCGGGCCGGCTGACGGCCCCGGCGGGGCCGCGACACCGCTGGCGGGGCCGCCGGCTTCCGGCAGGCGCGGCGTTACCCGGCGCACATGTTTCCCCTGCAGGTAGAGCAAAGGGAACAGGGGCAGCGCCAAGAGTTCCGGCAGATAAGCACGCATGGCCGTCAACCTAGGCAATCTTGAGCTTGGCCAGCTCGGGTTTGGCCGGCGGGTATTCCAGCTCCAGGCCCTCCAGCTTTTCCACGACGATACTGGCGATTGCAAGATTACGCTGGGTTTTGGAGTCCGCCGGGATGATATGCCAGGGTGCGTGCGGCGCGTCGGTGGCGCTGATCACTCTTTCATATTGGGCCTGATAGGCGTCCCAGTAGACGCGCTCGGCCAGGTCCTGCGGATCGAACTTCCAGTGTTTGTGCGGATCGGCGATGCGCTCTTCCAGCCTTTGTTTTTGCTGCTGTTTGGAAATATGCAGGAAAAATTTCAGGATGACGGTGCCGGTCTCGGTCAGCATGCGCTCGAAATCGCGGATTTGCGCATAGCGCCTTGCGCATTCATCGTCATCGATCCAGTCATGCACGCGGGTGATCAGCACGTCTTCATAGTGGCTGCGGTTGAAGATGACGATCTCGCCGTTGACCGGCACTTCCTGGTGCACGCGCCACAGGTAGTCGTGCTCTTTTTCCACGCTGCTGGGCGTCTTGAAGGCCACGGTACGCGCGCCCAAGGGATTGACCTGGCCGAATACGCCGCGCACAGTGCCGTCCTTGCCGGACGTGTCCATGCCCTGCAGGATGACCAGCAGCTTGTATTTTTTCTGGGCGTACAGGATTTCCTGATAGTCGGAAATTTGCTGCCCCAGTTTCATCACGGCCAGCTTGTCGCGGGTCTTCGCCTCGTCCTTATCCCATTTCTTTTCGCCGTCGTCCAGCGGGCGCTTGCCGGCATCGGCGTCTTTTATCTTGAATTTGCCGCCGGGGCGGAACAGCGAGCTGACAGGCATGGCGGGTCTCTTATTCTTTTCTGGGAATGTTGAAAATCGTGTGATCCACTTTGATGCAGCGATCCATCACCACCTTGATGCCGGCCTGCAGCGCCTTGCCGGCCGCTTCATCGTTGATCACGCCTTGCTGCATCCAGACGCAGCCCAGGCCCAGCCGTATCGCGTCGTTGACGATAGGCGGTATTTCTGCAGAACGGCGGAAGCAATCGACGATGTCTATCCGCCTGCCCTGCCGCTGCGCGGCCTGTACTGCATGGTCCAGGCTGGCATAACAGTGTTCGCCGAGGATGCTGGTGCCCTCCTCCTTCGGATTCACAGGAATGATCCTGTAGCCTTGCTGTTGCAGGTAGGCGGCGACGGCGTAGCTGGGCCTGTGGCTCCTGGCCGACAAGCCGACCACGGCGACAGTCCTGGCCTGGCGCAAGGTGGCGGCTATGTCGGCATTGAGCATCATGTCGCTAGGGGTCTCCGTTCGGGGCGAAAAAAAAGGCAGCCTGAGCTGCCTTCATTTTACTGCCTGTGATAAGAATTTGCCGAAACGACAAAAATTTATCGCCGACCGGATTACCTTTTTTGACGCAATCTTTGAATTGCGGCCAATTGGGCAATCGCAGTGGCCAGTTCTGCCTGTGCTTGCGCGTAGTCAATCTTGGATTCTTTATTGACCAGGGCTTCTTCCGCCCTCTTCTTCGCTTCGCTCGCCTTGGCTTCGTCCAGGTCTTTACCGCGGATCGCAGTATCGGCCAGAACGGTGACCGTGCCCGGTTGCACTTCCAGCAGGCCGCCGGCGACGAAGACGAACTCTTCATCGGCCTGGCCTGCTACCTTGATGCGTACCGCACCCGGCTTGATGCGAGTGATCAGTGGCGTATGTTTTGGATAGATACCCAATTCACCAGCCTCACCCGGCAACGCGACGAACTCGGCTTCGCCGGAGAAGATCAGCTCTTCTGCGGAAACCACGTCAACGTGAATAGTGTGTGCCATGTTGGACCCTTTTCATTCTTGCTGGATCAAAAAAGCGGAACAGCGTGAGCCGGCGCTAGGCTGACCCACGGCTGATCGGTTATTAGCCGATTTTTTTCGCTTTTTCGATGGCTTCTTCGATAGTACCTACCATGTAGAACGCTTGTTCTGGCAGATGATCGAGTTCGCCGGATGCAATCATCTTGAAGCCCTTGATCGTATCTTTCAGCGAAACGTATTTACCTGGAGAACCGGTAAACACTTCAGCAACGTGGAAAGGCTGGGACAGGAAACGCTGCATCTTACGTGCACGGGCAACCAGCAGCTTGTCTTCAGGAGCCAATTCGTCCATACCCAGAATCGCGATAATGTCGCGCAATTCCTTGTAGCGCTGCAAAGTACCTTGCACCGCGCGGGCTGTCTCATAGTGCTCTTGACCAACCACTTGCGGATCCAGCTGGCGCGAAGTGGAATCGAGTGGATCAACCGCTGGGTAGATACCCAGGGAGGCGATGTCACGCGACAGAACCACGGTGGAGTCCAAGTGGGCGAATGTGGTCGCTGGAGATGGATCAGTCAAGTCATCCGCTGGAACATACACGGCTTGAATCGAAGTGATCGAACCGGTTTTGGTCGACGTGATACGCTCTTGCAGCTTACCCATTTCTTCGGCCAGAGTCGGCTGGTAACCCACTGCGGAAGGCATACGGCCCAGCAGCGCGGATACTTCGGTACCGGCCAGTGTGTAACGGTAGATATTGTCGACGAAGAACAGAACGTCTTTACCTTCGTCACGGAAACCTTCCGCAATGGTCAGGCCTGTCAATGCCACGCGCAGACGGTTGCCCGGCGGTTCATTCATCTGACCGTACACCATCGCTACCTTGGATTTTTCCGGATCGTCCAGATCAACCACTTTAGCGTCGGCCATTTCGTGGTAGAAGTCGTTACCCTCACGAGTACGCTCACCCACGCCGGCGAACACGGACAAGCCGCTGTGCGCCTTGGCGATGTTGTTGATCAGTTCCATCATGTTGACGGTCTTGCCCACACCCGCACCGCCGAACAGACCGACTTTACCGCCTTTTGCAAACGGGCAAACCAGGTCAATCACCTTGATGCCGGTTTCCAGCAATTCCTGCGATGGCGACAGTTCGTCGTAGGCAGGAGCTTTGCGGTGGATCGATGCTGTGGTTTCACGGCTGACCGGACCACATTCATCGATAGGGTTGCCCAATACGTCCATGATGCGACCCAGTGTTGCTTTACCGGTCGGCACCATGATAGGGTGGCCCGTGTTTTGAATCATCATGCCGCGACGCAGACCGTCGGATGTGCCCAGCGCAATGGTACGGACGATGCCGTCACCCAATTGCTGCTGCACTTCCAGGGTCAGCTCGGAGCCTTCCATCTTCAGGGCGTCGTAGATCTTAGGCATCGCGTCGCGTGGAAATTCAACGTCCACAACAGCGCCGATACACTGAACGATTTTGCCATCAGCCATGTTCGTTCCTTCAATAATTTAAAATTCAGTTTCTTTGCGTCACTAGACCGCTGCCGCGCCGGCGACGATCTCGGAAAGCTCTTTGGTAATTGCAGCCTGACGGGTTTTGTTGTAAACCAGTTTCAACTCGCCAATCACATTACCTGCGTTATCACTGGCTGATTTCATCGCCACCATGCGGGCCGACTGTTCAGATGCCATGTTTTCAGCAACCGCTTGATAAATCAGTGCTTCAACATAACGTACCAGCAATTCATCAATGACCGTGTTCGCATCCGGCTCATACAGGTAATCCCAGCTATGCGAGGTTTTACCGGCTTGTAGCGTCGGCGCCGACAGGGGCAGCAGTTGCTCCATCACCGGCTCTTGCTTCATGGTGTTGATGAATTTGGTGTACGACAGGTAAACCGCATCCAGTTTTCCTTCCTGGTAGGCATCCAGCAACAACTTCACTGGGCCTATCAGCTTGTCCAGGTGGGGCGTATCGCCGAGTTGCACTGCGTGCGACACGACTTTTGCACCGACCCGGTTCAGGAAACCAAGACCTTTATTACCAATTGCGACCGCTTCAATTTTTGAACCCTTGCCCTCGAGTTCACGCAGTTTGTTGGTGACCAAACGTAAAACGTTGGTGTTCAAGCCACCGCACAAACCCTTGTCTGTCGTTACAACGATCACGCCAACTTTCTTGGAATGGTCTTGCACGTGCATGAAAGGGTGCGTGTACTCAGGGTTTGCTTGTGACAAGTTCGCAGCGATATTACGAATTTTTTCACTGTAGGGACGGGCGGCACGCATCCGCTCCTGCGCTTTGCGCATTTTGGATGCGGCGACCATCTCCATCGCCTTGGTGATCTTCTTCGTATTTTCTACGCTTTTGATCTTGCCACGTATCTCTTTGCCTGCTGCCATGAGTATTAACTCCTTTTAAACCCGCGGTGTTAAACCGTATTGATGGGTGGGGTTAATAAGCGCCGGATTTTTTGAAATCAGCAATCGCGGCAGACATGGCGGCTTCGCCATCTTTGTCAAGTTGCTTGGTTTCTTCAATCTTTTGCAACAAGGCAGCGTGGCTGGTCTTCATGTAGTTGTGCACGCCGGCTTCAAAAGCCAATACTTTCTTGACAGGTACGTCGTCCAGGAAGCCCTTGTTCACGGAGAACAGGGTCACGGCCATCAAAGAAATGGGCAGCGGTGCGTACTGAGCCTGCTTCAGCAACTCGGTGACGCGCGCGCCACGGTCCAGCTGCTTGCGGGTCGCTTCGTCCAGGTCGGAGGCAAACTGTGCAAACGCCGCCAACTCGCGATACTGCGCCAAGTCGGTACGGATACCGCCGGACAGGTTTTTGATGACCTTGGTTTGCGCCGCGCCACCAACACGGGATACCGAAATACCTGCGTTAATCGCAGGACGGACACCCGCGTTGAACAAGGAAGTTTCCAGGAAGATCTGACCGTCGGTAATCGAAATTACGTTGGTTGGAACGAAAGCGGAAACGTCGCCAGCCTGTGTTTCAATGATAGGCAAGGCTGTCAGCGAACCTGTTTTACCCTTGACTTCGCCATTGGTGAATTTCTCGACGTAGTCGGGATTCACGCGCGCTGCGCGTTCCAGCAGACGGGAGTGCAGGTAGAACACGTCGCCAGGATAAGCTTCGCGGCCTGGTGGACGGCGCAGCAGCAGGGATACCTGACGGTAAGCCACAGCTTGCTTGGACAGATCATCGTAAATGATCAATGCATCTTGGCCGCGGTCGCGGAAGTATTCGCCCATTGCGCAACCGGAGTAAGCGGATACGTATTGCATCGCGGCGGACTCGGAAGCTGCAGCTGCAACCACGATCGTGTATTCCATCGCGCCGTGTGCTTCCAGCGAACGCACCACGTTTTTGATGGAAGAAGCTTTTTGGCCGATCGCAACATAGATACAGGTTACGTTCTGGCCTTTTTGGTTGATCACGGTATCGATCGCGACCGCGGTCTTACCGGTCTGACGATCGCCAATGATCAATTCGCGTTGACCGCGACCAACTGGAACCATGGAGTCGATGGACTTCAGGCCGGTTTGCAGCGGTTCGGACACGGATTGACGCGCAATAACGCCGGGAGCGATCTTTTCGATCGGCGCCGTCAGTTTTGCATTGACAGGACCTTTGCCGTCGATAGGCTGACCCAGTGCGTTGACTACACGGCCACGCAGTTCAGGGCCGATAGGCACTTCCAGGATGCGGCCGGTACATTTGACCGTGTCGCCTTCGGAGATGTGCTCGTAGTCGCCCAGGATAACGGCGCCGACGGAATCACGTTCCAGGTTCAATGCCAGACCGAAAGTATTGCCTGGGAATTCCAGCATCTCACCTTGCATCGCGTCAGACAGACCGTGGATGCGGCAGATACCGTCGGTAACGGAAATGACCGTACCTTGATTGCGAATCTCAGCGCTGGTGCCAAGGCCTTGAATCCGGCTCTTGATCAGTTCGCTGATTTCTGATGGGTTGAGTTGCATACTAACTCCTAATATTATTTCTCTGTTGAGAAGTTCAAATAACCTGAGCGCGGCACACCCCGGTCTGCGCATTGATGGATCGTCGTCTTACATTCGTAGGACTGCGCTTATGACCAGAGCCGGAGCCGCTCGCTAGAATTACTTAAACTTCCCTTTGCGCTTGGCTCAGATTCTTTACTTACCGACCTTACGCGGTCAGGGCGACTTGCATCTGTTGCAGCTTGGCACGTACCGACGTATCCAGCACCTGGTCACCAACCACGATACGCACACCACCGATCAGTGAAGCATCCACTTTCACGCTGGGGTGCAGCTTGCGGCCGAATTTCTTTTCCAGCGTTGCCGTCAGCTCGTTCAACTGTGCGTCCGTCAATTCAAATGCACTGAAAATTTCTGCATCTGCGGCGCCTTCTTGCGCATTCTTCAGATCGTGAAATTGGGCAGCGATTTCGGGCAACAGGGTCAAACGGTCATAATCGGCGAGTGTATTGACGAAGTTTTTGGCTTCTTCAGTCACTGGGGATTTCAGCACGGACAAGAGGGCCTCAGCCTTTTGCAAAGCGGAGACCTTGGGGTTGTGTGCAAGAGCCACTACATCGGGGTGCGCAGCAACTTGCCCCATCTCGGTCACCAGGTCCGACCAGGCGGACAGGTTGCCGGATCGGGCAACGCGAAACAGCGCTTCTGCGTAAGGACGAGCGATCGTTGCGAGTTCAGCCATGATTACAGCTCAGTTTTCAATTGGCCCAACAAATCAGCGTGAGCCGATGCATTGACCTCACGTTTCAGAATTTGCTCGGCGCCTTTAACTGCCAGTGTTGCCACCTGGTCGCGCAATTCTTCACGTGCTTTAGTTACTTGATTGTCTGCTTCGGCTTTGGCGGCGGCGATGATGCGAGCGGCTTCTGCTGCGGCAGTGTTTTTGGCTTCGTCAATGATCAGCTGGGCGCGTTTTTCTGCATCCAGGACGCGCTTCTGGCCTTCTTCGCCTGCGCTCGCCAATTGGGCTTGCACGCGCTTTTCGGCTGCTTGCGCTTCAGCACGGCCACGGTCGGCTGCTGCCAGGCCGTCGGCAATCTTTTGCCTGCGCGCGTCGATCGCACCAATCAATGGTGGCCACACGAATTTCATCGTGAAGAGCGCCAGGATGAAGAACACACCAGCCTGGTACCACATTGTTAGATTAAGATTCACGGTAGTTTCCTTATCAAATTAATCGTTCCGTAAGCAGCTTCCTGCTTACGGTACAAAAGGAAAGCTAATTAGCCTTTGAACGGATTTGCAGTTGCAAAGAACATCGCGATACCAACACCGATAATGAACGCAGCATCGATCAGACCAGCCAGCAACAGCATTTTGCCTTGCAGCTTTTCCATCAATTCTGGCTGACGTGCAGAAGCTTCCAGGTATTTGCCGCCCATCAGAGCGATACCGATACATGCACCCAAAGCGCCCAAACCAATGATCAAACCACAAGCCAGTGCAACGAAAGCGACGTTAGTCATGACAACTCCTTCAAAGTTTAAAAATAATAAAAATCAAAAAAAACAAAAAACCAAAACTAAAATTTCAACAAAACCTGCTAATCCGTAACCGACCTATTAGTGCGCTTCGTGTGCCTGCCCCATGTACACCAGGGTCAGCATCATGAAAATAAATGCTTGCAAGAAGACGATCAGGATATGGAATATGGCCCAGATGGAACCCGCGATCAGGTGACCGACGCCGCCGAACAGGGTAGCGGTGGAACCGAGCAAGGCGATCAGCAGGAACAACAATTCGCCGGCGAACATATTGCCGAATAACCGCATGCCGAGGGAAAAGGTTTTGGCCGCATATTCAACCGCATTCAGCAACAGGTTGGCCGGGAACAGCATGGGGCCGAACGGCGCAGTGAACAGTTCCTTGACGAAACCGCCGATGCCCTTGATTTTCAGGCTGTAAAAGATCATCAGCGCGAACACGCCGATCGAAATACCCAAGGTGCCGTTCAAGTCTGCGGTAGGCACCACACGGTGATGGATTTCCGGATCAATGCCGATTGCCGGGAATATCCATTGGGAAAACAGGTCGACCGGCAAGAAGTCCAGCGCGTTCATCATGGCAACCCAGACGAATACCGACAATGCCATCGGTGCGATAAAGGCGGTGTTGCCATGCACGATGCTCTTGGCCTGGTTATCCACCATCTCTACCAGCATTTCCACCGCAGACTGGAAGCGGCTAGGCACGCCGGATGTGGCCTTGCGGGCAGCCATGTACATCAGCAGGCTGACGATGACGCCGCTGGCAATCGACCAGATCAGGGTGTCGATATTCAGCACCGACATATCCCACAGTGACGACTGCTGGGCATGAGATGTGGAAAGATGCCCCAGGTGATGAGAGATATACTCCGACGGAGTAAGAACGTGCTCGGTTGCGCTCATGATAGGTGTCTAAATAGTAAGATAAAGTAACTTTTCAGTGTCACGACGATCCCAGCGATGAACGCTACCCAATTCAAATCGTGATACAAACTAACAACTGCAATCATCAGAGCAATTGTTGAAGCAATTTTGACAAATTCGCCGATGAAGAAAGTCACCGGATTCGCGCCACCCGGTTTGAGCGCGCTGACGTAAAGTCGCACAGCAAACAAAGCATTGGGGATCGCACAGCACAAGCCGCCCAACAGCGCGGAGACTCCTGAGGGAACGCCGCCTATCAGCGCCGCGATCAGCGCGACCAGCAAAACTGCCGCCAATTGCAGCAGAACCATACGCGCCATTCCATTCCCTCATTCATTTTTTTTGGGGCACCGCCTGTTGATATTCCCAACATGTGCCACCACATCGTTCAGGCCAGCACGAACTCTCGCTAACCAAAGCCACGGAATTATACGTGGTAGTGCGTCCTATCGTCAAACCTTTCAAAGCTTTGCACAGTTGCGCCCCAGAATGGTGCAAAAATGATGGTTTTTATCATTTTTGCATATCGGCGCCGACTTGCTTCAGCCAGTCCTGGCCTTGCTGCCAGGCGCCCAGACCGGATTCGCCGTTGATGTGGCCCTTCGCACCAATGTTGTGAAGCTGTGCTCCCCATTGCCTTGCCCAAGCTTCCGTCACAGCCATATCACACCACGGATCATTGCTGGAAGCGATTACCTTGCAGGTAAAGGGAAGGCGCATGGTCGGCATCGGCGCAAAGCTCGGCGCCGGGAAAGCCGCGCGCTCCACGCCGGGCGGAGCAACCAGCAAGGCCCCCTTGATCCGGCCGGCCTGGCCCGCGCCCGGCATACCCTGCCTGACCCACCACGCCACCAGCGCGCAGCCCAGGCTATGCGCCGCCAGCACCACCGGGCCGTCCACCGCAGCGACTGCGGCCGCCAGGCTTGCCACCCAGTCATCCTTTTGCGGCAGTTCCCAATTTTGCTGCTGTACCCGGATAGTGGCGGGCAGGGTCTGCTCCCAGATGCTTTGCCAGTGGCCGGGCGCGGAGTTGTACAGGCCCGGCAGCAACAGGGTGGTGCTCATGTTACTGTCCGCGTATTTTCAGAATGACGCCGTCTAGCGAGTCGAGGTCGGCGAAATCGATGATCATCTGGCCCCTGCCCTTGCTGCCCATTTTCAGCACGACCTGGCTGGCCAGCAGGTCCGACAGCTCTTCTTCCAGACGGGTGATGTCGCGCGACTTTTCCGCCTTGTCGCGCGGTTTGCTCGGCGATGCCAATTCGGCGGTGGTGCGCATCACCAGCTTTTCCGCATCGCGCACCGACATGCGCTTGGCGACCACCTGGTTGGCCAGTTGTATCTGGGTCGCCGCATCGGTAGCCAGCAACGCGCGCGCGTGGCCCATGTCGATATCGCCGGCCATCAGCATGGTCTGCACCGGCTTGGCCAGGTTCAGCAGGCGCAGCAGGTTGGACACCGCGCTGCGCGAGCGGCCTACCGCCGTCGCCGCCTGTTCATGGGTAAAGCTGAAATCCGAAATCAGCCTGTGGATGCCTTGCGCCTCCTCCAGCGGATTCAGGTCTTCACGCTGGATATTTTCGATCAGCGCCATCGCGGCGGCGGCCTGGTCGTCCACGTCCTTGACCAGGACCGGCACTTCTTCCAGCCCGGCCATCTGCGAGGCGCGGTAGCGGCGCTCGCCGGCGATGATCTCGTAGCGGGTCACGCCATTGCTATGGCCGATGGGCCGCACCAGGATAGGCTGCATCAGGCCCTGGGCCTTGATGGATGCCGCCAGCTCCGACAGCGCGCCTTCGTCCATGCGGGTGCGCGGCTGGTATTTGCCGGCCTGCATGTGGCCGACCGGCAAGCTGGTCGGTGCGCCCGCCACGTTGGGCACCGCTTCGGTAAAATCGCCAGCGCCGCCTAGCAGCGCATCCAGGCCGCGCCCCAGGCCGGTGAGTTTTTTGGTTGCCATTTCTTATTCCACATCCAGTGATTTAATTCTTTCGACCATCTCGGCGCCGAAAGCGATATACGCCTGCGCGCCCTTGGAGGCCGGATCGAACACGACGCCCGGCATGCCGTAAGACGGCGCTTCGGCCAGGCGCACATTGCGCGGGATCACGGTCTTGAAGACCTTGTCGCCGAAGTGCTGTTCCAGCTGGTCGGACACCTGCTGCGACAGCGTCATGCGCGGGTCGAACATCACGCGCAACAGGCCGACTATCTTCAGTTCCGGGTTCAGGTTCATATGCACCTTCTTGATCGTGTTGGACAGATCGGACAGGCCTTCCAGTGCATAGTATTCGCATTGCATCGGGATGATCACGCCGTGCGCGGCGCACAGGCCGTTCAGCGTCAGCATCGACAAGGCCGGCGGACAATCGATCAGGATGAAATCGTAGTCGGCCTTGACCTCGGCCAGTGCATGGCGCAGGCGCTTGTCGCGATTCTCCAGCTCCACCATTTCGACTTCGGCGCCGGCCAGCTCGCGATTCGCCGGTAACACGTCGAACTTGCCGGATTCCGATCTCTGGCGCACGGTCTTGACATCGGTCATCCCCAGCAGCACTTCGTAGATCGACGCCTTCAGCTTGGCCTTGTTGATACCCGAGCCCATCGTCGCATTGCCCTGCGGGTCCAGGTCCACCAGCAATACGCGCTGATCCAGTTTTGCCAGTCCGGCGGCCAGGTTGACCGTCGTGGTAGTCTTGCCTACCCCACCCTTTTGATTTGCTACGCAAAAAATTTTTGCCATGTGTTTTATAAGTTTGTTTAAGCGATCGTCTAGGGAAGGAATCAGTGTGCAATTCTCTGGATATATACCAGGTGGCGCTCGGCATCCAGGCCGGGCACGCGCAAGGGCTCGACCGCCGTCACCTGCCAGCCGGCGGGCAGCCGCTCTATCTCGGCATCCGGCGCCACGCCCTTCATCGCGATGAACTGGCCGCCCTCGGCCAACAGATGGCCGGACCAGTTGACGAAGTTGTTGAGTTCGGAAAACGCGCGCGAAGTGATCACGTCAAATTTCTGCGCCACTTGCAGGGCTTCGACCCGGCCGGTGTGCACGCTGACATTGGCCAGGCCCAGCTCGGTTTTGGCTTGCGTCAGGAAGGCGGTCTTCTTGCTGACCGTATCGATCATCGAGATCCTGACGCCGGGATAGGTGATCGCCAGTATCATGCCGGGCAGGCCGCCGCCGGCCCCCACGTCCAGCACATTGCCGGCATCCTTGAATGCATGCGCGGCCGACAGCGAATCCAGCAGGTGCTGCCTGACCATTTCGCGCGGGTCGCGCACCGCAGTCAGGTTATACACAGAGTTCCATTTTGACAATAATGTCAAATAGGAAATCATATTGTCTATTTGATCATTGTTGATGGGCAAGGCCAGGGCTTTGACTCCGTCCGCCAGCATTGCGGTCAGAGCCACACGGTCCAGTGTACTCATGAAGCCTCGCCCGTTTCTGCAACGCTAATTTCAGGGGCTGCCACGAAGCCTTTGAAACCACGTTTTTTCAGATGCACCAGCAACAGTGAAATGGCCGCCGGAGTTACGCCGGAAATACGGCCACACTGGCCCAAGGTTTCCGGCCTGTGCTTATTCAGCTTTTGCTTCACCTCTATCGACAGGCCGCTGACTTCCAGGTAATCGAACTCGGCCGGCATCTTCAGGTTTTCGTAGTATGCATGGCGCTCCACTTCCTTGGCCTGGCGGTCGATGTAGCCGGAGTATTTGACCTGTATCTCTACCTGTTCCTTGACCGCCTCATCCTGCACGCCGGGACCAGCCAATTCCTGGCCCTCGGTACCGTGCAAGCTCATCAGCGCTGCATAGGTCACGTGCGGCCTGCGCAGCAGATCGGCCAAAGAGTATTCGCGTTCCAGCGCCTTGCCGACCACGCGTTCCGCTTCGACGTCGGCCAGGATACGCGGATTGACCCAGGTCGAGCGCAGCCTTTCCATTTCACGTGAAACAGCTTCGCGTTTTTTCTCGAACAAGGCCCACTGCGCATCTCCGACGCAGCCGAGCTGGCGACCGATCTCGGTCAGGCGCATGTCGGCATTGTCTTCGCGCAGGCTGAGGCGGAACTCGGCGCGGCTGGTAAACATGCGGTAGGGCTCCAGCACGCCCTTGGTAATCAGGTCGTCCACCAGCACGCCCAGATAGGCCTCGTCGCGGCGCGGCACCCAGGCATCGCGGCCCTGCGTCAGCAGCGCGGCATTCAGGCCGGCCAGCATGCCTTGCGCGGCGGCTTCTTCGTAACCGGTGGTGCCGTTGATCTGGCCGGCGAAAAACAAACCCTGGATGGTGCGGGTTTCCAGCGACGCTTTCAGGCCGCGCGGATCGAAGTAGTCGTATTCGATCGCATAACCGGGCCGCAGGATATACGCGTTTTCCATGCCGCGCATCGAGCGCACCAGTTCCAGCTGCACGTCGAAAGGCAGGCTGGTCGAGATGCCGTTGGGATAAAACTCGTTGGTGGTCAGGCCCTCCGGCTCCAGGAAAATCTGGTGCGAATCCTTGCCGGCGAAACGATGGATCTTGTCTTCGATCGACGGGCAGTAACGCGGCC
>DATHMC010000087.1:0-3748 GCA_035487495.1 Undibacterium sp. | reverse complement strand
GCATGCCGACGTCGGTCGCGTTCAAAACCTTGTTGGCGGCCTGTTCGGTCAGTGTCGCCACATATTCGAGCCGGCCTTGTGCGTCGGTAATCTGGGAGGCGACATCGGAAAGGGAGCGGTCATAGCCAAGCTCGCGCATGGAGTCGTGCAGCATGCGGACGATGCCGCCGAGCCTGTCAAACATGGGTTTGCCGGATTGATCTTCGCTGCTCTGGAAGCTGAGTTTGGCCGCTGCCGATCCTGCATCGGGCTCAGGCTTTGCGGGGGCGCTCGTGGATGTGGCTGCGCGCTGGCTGGACATCTCTTCAAACAATGCATCCAGGTCATCTGCTGAATCGGTCATAGTCCTTCATTCTCCATAATCGCTGTGATTGCGCTGTGATAGTTTGTGCCGGGTTAGTGCGATTGTCGGTCGTAGAAGCGCCAGCGTACCGCACAACAACCCCTGGTCTTTGGCCCGGCTTGATAGCGCCATAGTACAGGACTTCAATCTGGATAGGATAACCCTGAGCAACAAAATTTGTCATCTTTTAATTGTTGCAAAAGTTCAGGCAATCCGTTCTGCTATAAATTTGTCGGGCGTTTGTATCGTGTACAATCCGGCCTGCCTGGTTTTTCTTGCCAGTTTTAAAAGGGCTTTGTCCTTAGTGATCAGGGTATCGGCGCCGGCGTCGCGCGCCAGTTCCAGAAATTTCTGATCATCCTTGTCGCTGCAGAAAGGCAGGCGCAAAGTCGATTTGGCGGTAGGGGCTATGCATTCGATATGCAGGTCAAATTGCCGGATGATGTCGTCCTTTTGATCAAGGGCGACCGGCAGGTGTGGGTAATTAAGAACAGCCAGCCATTCCATGCGGCAGTCACTCCGCGTGACGGCTTTGATGCTGCCGTCTTTCAGGCCGTCGAGCAGAGCACCCCAGCGCGGATCGTGGAATACGAACAGGTCCAGGCAAACATTGGTATCCAGCACGATCAGCTTGGACGGGGTTGGCTGGGACATCTTTGAAGTTGTCATTAAATTTTTGTAGATACTATGTTAATTGTTTTATCGCCTGCAAAGTCGCTTGATTATGAAACGCCAGTCAAAAGCAAAAACCACAGTTTACCGATGTTTATGCAGGATGCAGAGCAATTAATTGAAGTCGGCAAGAAATTGACTGTTGATCAAGTCGCCAATTTAATGACGATTTCCCCGGCCTTGGCGCAATTGAATGCGGATCGCTTTGCCGCCTGGTCCGCCACGGCTACCACGGCTAACGCCAAGCAGGCGGTGTTCGCCTTCAATGGCGACGTCTATGAAGGCCTGGACGCGGGTACGCTGGGCGCCTCGCAGGTGGCCTACCTTGAAAAACACCTGCGGATATTGTCCGGCTTGTATGGTTTGCTGCGTCCGCTGGACTTGCTGCAGCCATACCGCCTGGAAATGGGCACCCGCCTGGCAAATCCGCGCGGCGCCAATTTGTATGCATTCTGGGGTAGCAAGGTGACGGACGCCCTGAATCAGCAATTGGCGGAGCAGAAAAACAAAGCCTTGGTAAACCTGGCGTCGGAAGAATATTTCAAGGTGGTGAAGCCGGCCTTGTTGAGCGTGCCAGTGATCAGTCCGGTGTTCCTGGATTGGAAAAACGGCCAGTATAAAATTATTTCATTTTATGCAAAGCGGGCGCGCGGCCTGATGGCGCGTTACGCCGCAGTCAATAAAATCAGCAAAGTGGAGGATTTGAAGAGCTTTGACGCGGAAGGTTATTGTTTCGAAGCGGCCGAATCGGATCGCCACCACTGGGTGTTTAAGCGTAAGCTTGACCGGTAACTGAAGCGGCAAGAAAAAAGCCTCGGTTACCGAGGCTTTTGATGGAGGCCGTGGAATTGGCTTATTTCCAGAATTGCCACCAGGAGCTTTTCTTGGCGGCGCTACCGCCGCTCAAGTAAGCACTTTTCGGGAAGCTCAGCAGGAAAACACGGTTTGCATCGTCGCGCAATTCAGTCATGCCCATGAAGTCGTAGGCGCGTATCAGGACGTACATGGCCTCTTCAGTTGCCGGAGCATCGGGATATTCCTTGATGGCAGATTGGGCGCGATTGGCGGCAGCCAGGAAAGCGCCGCGACGCAAGTAGTATTCGGCCACGTGCACGTCGTACTGGGCCAGCGAATTGACCAGGAACTTCATGCGGGCAGTGGCATCAGGCGCATATTTGCTGTCAGGGAACTGGATGACAAGTTGCTTGAATGCATCAAATGCATCGCGTGCAGCTTTCGGATCGCGTTCTGTAATGTCCTGATGGGCAATGAAATTCAGGATGCCAAGATTATCGTTGAAGTTGATCAGGCCGCGCAGGTAGTACATGTAGTCGACGTTGGGATGGTTGGGGTGCAGCTTGATAAAGCGCTCAACCGCCGCCAGCGCCTGGGCCTGGTCGTCTTGTTTATAGTAGGCGTAAGCAATTTCCATTTGCGCCTGTTGGGCATAAGTGCCAAATGGGAAGCGCGATTCCAGTCTTTCGAAATATTGAACGGCTTTTTCGTAACCACCATTATTAAGCTCGTCTTTTGCTTCAGCGTATAATTTTGCGGCGGACCACGTTCTTGTTTCATCATTCTTGTCGCCCGTCGAGCTGCAGGCTGACAATGCGAGTACCAAGATGAGGCCAAGAAATTTTATAGATTTAATTTGCATAAGTTTTTTGCATGAGCAGTAGAACGATTTACGGATTATAGCCGATGGGAATTAATGTGATACCAACTGAAGCAGCGATTTTGTCAGAGCCCTTGATTGAACCACCTGAAAACGAGGTGGAAGAGGGGGATGATTTTATTCATCAGGCCGCGCCTATAGAGTTGAAGCTGACTCCCGAAGCATGTGGCGAGCGTTTGGACAAGACACTGTCCAAACTTGTTCCGCAATACTCAAGAAGTCGCATCCAGCAATGGATAGAGGCGGGATTTGTTACTGTGGATGGACAGGCGGCGCGTGCCAAGATGACCGTACTCGGTGATGAGAAAGTGTGCATTCTGCCACAGGCAGCACCGGATGAGGGGGCTTATCAACCAGAAAATATCCCCTTGGACATCATTTATGAGGATGAGGCATTGCTGGTGGTCAATAAGCCGGCTGGCCTGGTGGTGCATCCGGCGGCGGGAAATTGGTCTGGCACTTTGCTGAACGGCCTGCTATATCACTATCCGGAATTGCTGGGCGTACCCCGGGCCGGCATCGTGCACAGGCTGGATAAGGATACGTCAGGCCTGATGGTGGTTGCCAAGACTTTGATTGCACACACCGAGCTGGTCAGGCAATTGCAGGATCGCACCGTCAAAAGGGAGTATTTTGCATTGGTGTGGGGCACGCCCAAGCCGTCCGGGGCGATCGATGCGGCAATGGCCAGGCATCCGCGCGACCGCATCAAGATGGCGGTGTCGGAGAGCATGCTCGCCAAGCCTGCCATTACACATTACCAGCGCATTGGCGCCGGTATGCTGGAACGTTTCCCGGTCAGCCTGGTGGCTTGCCAGCTGGAAACAGGCCGCACCCATCAGATCCGGGTGCATATGCTGTCGCTGGGTTTTCCGCTGGTCGGGGATACCCTGTACGGCAAGCAGCATCTTGCCCGCTTCTTTCCGCGTCAGGCGCTGCAGGCGCGTAAATTGGGCTTGATCCATCCTGTCACCGAAGAGCATGTCGAATGGCAAGTTCCGCTGGCTGCCGATTTTGCCGAGCTGATACAGCAGGCCGGCATGAGCTTGCCGGCTTGA
>DATHMC010000086.1:0-14493 GCA_035487495.1 Undibacterium sp. | reverse complement strand
ACTTTATTTGCGGCACGCTGCAGCTGGCCGCCGGCATGAATGTTCACGTGTTCACGACAGGGCGCGGTACGCCGTATGGCCTGGCGGCGGTGCCGGTCATCAAGGTCGCCACCCGCAATGAATTGGCGCGGCGCTGGCATGACCTGATGGATGTGAATGCCGGACGCATCGCCAGCGGCGAAGCCAGCATCGAAGATATCGGCTGGGAGCTATTCCGCCTGATACTGGATGTTGCCAGCGGGCGCAAAACCTGGGCCGAGCACTGGAAATTACAGAACGCGCTGGTGTTGTTCAATCCCGCACCGGTGACTTGACAGCCCGGCAAAACACTCGTGTCCCGACATGCTCTATTACTTAAGCCTTTAACAAAAAACATGACTGCAAATTCATCCGCCAAACCATTCAATAGACTATTACTGACCGGAGCCGCCGGCGGCCTGGGGCGCATCCTGCGCGACAGGATCAAACCTTGGGCGGAGGTGGTACGCCTGAGCGACCTGAGCGATTTGGGAGAGGCCCGGGAAGGCGAGGAAATTGTCCAGTGCGATCTGGCGGACAAGGCCGCGGTGCTGGCCTTGATGGAGGGAGTCGACGCTGTATTGCATTTTGGCGGGATATCCGTCGAAGATAGTTTTGAGCCTATCATGCAAGCGAACATCCTCGGCACTTATAACTTGTATGAAGCAGCGCATAAGTGCGGCGTCAAGCGTGTGATTTTCGCCAGCTCCAATCATACCGTTGGATTTTATCGGACTACCGATTTGGTGGATGCCGACATGCCGGTGCGCCCGGATAGCCTGTACGGTGTCAGCAAGTGCTTCGGTGAAGCCTTGTCGCGTTATTACTTTGATCGCCTGGGTATTGAAACGGTTTGCCTGCGCATCGGCTCCTCCTTCCCCGAACCCGCAAATACCCGCATGATGGCTACCTATTTCAGCTATGACGATCTGGTCGAGTCGCTGCGCTGCGCGTTGTTTACACCGCGCGTCGGGCATACCATCGCCTTTGGCGTGTCCGACAATCCGACACTCTGGTGGGACAATCGCAAGGCCAGCCATCTGGGGTTTCAGGCCAAGGATAGCTCAAAGGAATACGCGGATCGCTTCCCCGGTGTTAGCGAATATCCGGGCCTGGACGATATTGCCTCCACTTTTCAGGGCGGCGCCTTCGTGCTGACCGGCCCGCAGTATAAATAGCGGGGCCGGCGGCCCCAAAGTCGGGCCTGGCCCGGGATTTTCCGCTAGCGAATTATGCGGAGCGCCTCGCTGGCACCGCCGGCGGCGCCCCGTCGCTTTCATCCAGCTTGAAGACACTCACAACGGTGGCCAGTTCGTTGGCCTGCTGCTCCATGCTGGCGGCAGCGGCGGCGGCCTGTTCTACCAGCGCCGCGTTTTGCTGCGTCACCGTATCCATCTGCGCTATCGCATGATTGATCTGTCCGATGCCGGAAGCCTGTTCCTGGCTGGCGAACATGATCTCGTTCATGATGTCGGCCACTTGCTGCACGCCGCGCACGATGTTGGTCATGGTGGCCCCGGCCTGGTCGACCAGCGCGCCGCCGGTTTGCACTTGCAGGGCCGACGCGTCGATCAGGGTCTTGATCTCCTTCGCTGCGGTGGCCGAACGTTGCGCCAGACTGCGCACTTCGGTTGCCACCACCGCAAAGCCGCGCCCTTGTTCACCCGCGCGGGCCGCCTCGACCGCCGCATTCAGCGCGAGGATATTGGTCTGGAACGCGATACCGTCGATCACGCCGATGATGTCCGTCACCCGTTTCGACGACTGGTTGATCGAGCCCATGGTTTCGACCACTTGCGCAACCACCGATCCGCCCTGGACCGCCAGTTGCGATGCCGAGGTGACCAATTGATTGGCCTGCTTGGCATTGTCGGCATTCTGCTTGACGATGGAGGTCAATTGCTCCATCGTTGCAGCAGTTTCTTCCAGCGAGCTGGCCTGCTGCTCCGTGCGCGACGACAGGTCCAGGTTGCCGGCCGCGATCTGGCTGGACGCGGCGGCGATGGTCTGCGAGCTGCCGCGGATTTTCCGCACGGTGCCCGCCAGTTGCGCCTGCATGGTTGAGATCGCGTGCAGCAGGCTGCTGCGGTCGTTGTCCTTGAGTTGGATCGGCGACGACAGGTCGCTGCCTGCGATACGGCCGGTCACTTCCGCCGCATAGGCCGGCTCGCCGCCCAGCGAGACGATGATGGAACGGATAATCTGCCGGCCGAGCAGGCACATGACGCCCAGCGCCGCCAGGAACATCCACAGCACGTGCCACGCCGAGTCCCAGAAGGTCTGGTCGATATCATCGCTGAAAAAACCGGTGCCTATCCACCAGTCCCAGGGCTTGAACTCGACGACGCCGTTCAGTTTCGGCACCAGCGTGCCGTCCAGCCGCTTGGATTTCATCGTCACCAGCGCGACGTGCGTCTGTGCCAGCGCTTCACGGTAGGCCAGCGCATCCGGCCTGCCGTCCATGGTTTCGCCCTGTGCGATGACACCGATGTTTTTCGGATTCGGATGCACCAGATTCAGGCCGTCCGGCCGGCGCACCCAGTAATAGCTTTTGTCGTCGTTATTCAACTGCGTCAATGCCGCTTTCGCTGCGGCCTGGGCCTGGGCCTGGGTCAGGCTGCCGTTTTGCTCCAGCCCCTGGTAGTACGCGACCAGGCGCTCGCCCATTTTCAGCATATTGACAATCTGGGCTTCGCGCCCCTGTACCGTGGCCTTGCGCAACGCGTACAAACCGACTCCGCCAACCAGCGCCACGGCAAGCAGGGCTGCACCCACCAGTAAAATTAATCTGCTTGTTACCTTCATGATGTTTCTCTTGTGGTGGAATGCCGGACGCAGATCTAAAAATTTCTGATCTTCGGTTTGGCGTGGGTAATAAAATATTCGGGTCGCATTTTACGTGTTACTTCGAGCATAGGCAGCACGTGGTCCAGGTGGGAGCGCATGGCTGCCACTGCGTTGGCCGGATCGCCGGACGCGATCGCCGCGATGACGGCGCTATGCTCGACCAGTACGCCATCCATGCGGCCCGCCAACGGCAGGGTCAGCTGGCGATAGCGGTCGATCTGGGTCTTGGCCTGCAAGATGATCTGCCACACTCCAGGAAAGCCGGACAACTCGGCCAGCGCGGCGTGAAAATCTTCGTCGGTCTGGTGAAAGCCGTGCTTGTCGTTGGCGCGTATGCAGGCGGTCTGTGCATCGAGGATGGCCTGCAGGCGCGCGATGCCGTCCGGCGTGGCGCGCTCGGTGGCTTTTTCAATGATGGCCAGTTCCAGCGCGGAGCGCACCAGCATTGCTTCTTCCAGATTGTCCAGCGGGATACGGGCGACAAAAGTGCCGACCCGCGGCACGACTTCGATCAGCCCCTCCTCCGCCAGTCTCTGCACGGCTTCGTGCACCGGCGTGCGGCTGGTTCCCAGTTCTTCGGCGATGTCGCGCTCGACCACGCGCGCGCCGGGCAGCATGGTCATGTCGACGATGCGCTGGCGCAAGTGATGGTAGACGCGGCCGGCGGCGCTGATACCGGCTTCGCTGGCGCGCTGAATATCAGGTGAAGAGGTGGTCATAATATGATTAGTTTAGAGAGAAGTTGGCAACCATGAGTTACATCCTCGGCAGGTGCTAAGCGCGTGAGAAACTACTGCGAAATTAGCCCGGCGTTGCTGCGCCTGGCCAGGCTAATTTCGCAACGGTCTTCTTGCTTGCCAGTTTAGCATCATTTTTCATGAAACAATCGCGTCGCGGTGCTGCGCCACAATGGCCGCAAGGCGGCGTCCTGCCCATGCCGCCTCGCGACGTGCCGGGTGGATCGCCACTGCAAGCCTATGCGCCAATGAAAAATAGTTTGCTGCCTTATGACTAGCTGTCGTTCTCACGTATCCGGCCTTGCGGCCGGATACGTGCCGAGCTGCGGCTTATTGCGCCCAGCGCGAACCGAACAAGTTCGACTGCCCAATCGCCGGAAAGTCGACGAAAGCCTTGCTGCAGTCCACGACATTGTTAGGATCGACCGCTTGCGTCGCGACGCCGTTGACGACCACGCGATTGGCCGCCGAGGCGAAGATCGGCAAGTTCACGCCGCTAATCGCCAAATTGGCATCGGACGAAATGATCGAGATCGCGGCCGGGTTGTCAGCCACTACGTTGGTCAGGCTCATCCCCAGTGGGTAGGCTGGTAAATTGAAGCCTCCTGTATTGGCCTGGAAGCCTTGCAGCTTGACCGCCGAATTACCCAGGATGCGCACATTGCTCAACGTGATGTCATGGAAGTTCGGAACCAGCGGACCTGCTGCCGGCAATGCCTTGGTGCTGTAGTAAGGCGTGAACAACAAGGCATTCTGCGCATCGCTGATGCAGATGTTTTTGTAGCTGATGTTGCTTACTTCGCCGCCGCGGGCGTAGTCGGACTTGATGCGCAAGCCCTCTTCCGAGTGGATGAAGGAGTTGTCGTACACCTGCACGTTGGTCACGCCGGCGTTGGTCTCGCTGCCTATCGAAATGCCATGGCCCCAGTAGATATGGTTGTGGGCGATCACGATGCCGGCCTTGCGGTCGCTACGCACGTCACGGCTGCCGTCGATGCCGAACAGGCCCGAACCGGCGGGGCTAGGATTATTGCTGCCTTTCAGAGCGATGTCGTCGTCGCCGGTACTGACGTAGTTATAGGCAAACACGAAGTTCTTCAGGTAGCCGTCGAAGCTGATGCTGCCGGCCGACGTGGTGCTGCTGCCGGTGGTCAGCTTGCCGCTCAGCGCTTTGGATGCCGAACCCGGATCGAAGGCGTCGGTGTTCTTGACGTTGTCTTCGGTAAAAGTGGCGCCGGTGTACAGCGGGTTGCCGTTACCGGCCGGATTGGCGAAGGCCGCCAGCGACGGAGTCTGCACTTTCACGCCCCAGATGGTCAGGCCGTCGACGCCGCTCGGCACCACATGGAAGTTGGCGCTGTTGTTCAGGCTGACCTTGTACAGGGTCAGGTTCTTCGCGTAGTTAAACACCATCATGCGGAAGTTGGACTGCGAACCGAAGCCGGTAGTGCCGTTCTGCACCATGTTGCCCAGGTACGCCAGATCCCACCACGTCATGTTGCGCGCCGACGATTTGGAGTCGACGATGGTGCCGCCGTTGTCGCACGAAGTGCCGTCAACAGCTTGCGTGGCCTTGGCGTAGGCAACGTAGGTGTTGGAGCAGCTCATGTCCACTTTCATCAGCGGGTACAGCTTGTTCGAGGTGACGATTTCAGCGTAAGCGCGGCTATCGATGCTGCCGTCGCCCATCACGGCCGAGTTGACCATGTTGTTGCCGTTGATCAGGGCCAGGCAGTTGCCCGAGCTGCCCGCTTTCGACGCGCTCACCGCGGTGTTGGCGCAATAGGTGCCGGCCGGATTCGGCGCATAGGCCATCACGTCGCGCGTGGCGTACATGGTGACGCCTTTGTCGATCCACAGCGTGACGCCGGACGGCAGGGTCAGCGGACCGGTGATGAAGGAGTCGCCGGGGCCGGTGCTGCTGACTACCAGACGAACAGCAAACTTGCTGCCCTTGTACTGGGATTTGGCCAGTTCCTCCCCGGAGGCGCCGGACAGGTTCTTGTTAGGGACGGCGGCTGCTTTCTGGGTCGCGGTGGCGGTGGCGTCGGCCGCAGCGATGGCAGCGCCAACCTCTTTGTCGACCGCCGCGCCGCAGGCGTCCAGGGCGGCCTGGATGCGGGCCTGGTCGGGATTGATCACTGCCGGATCGACGGCAACGCCGACGCCTGCCTTGGATGGATCGGCCTCCGGCGGCAGCGAGCCGTCCGGACGGCGCACCAGATTGTTGCCCGCTTCCAGTGTGGAGCAGACCTGGGATGCGGTCGGCAATTGCGGTTCGGCCGGCAAGTCCGGATCGAATGCAGTAGTGCCGACCTGGAATAATTTGCCCGGAGTGTAGCCGACGCTGGTCGAGCCGGGCGTGCCGCTATCGCCACCGCCGCCGCATGCGGCCAGGGTCGCAGCGGCGATCAACGCAAGGATAAGCTGCGCGGTGCGCGCGCGGCCGAAATGTGTGGATGTTTTCATAGATTGATGTCTCCTAAATCAGATACGGTCAGAACCGGGCCAACAAGCCGAAGCCGATGGCGCGCGGGCTGTCGCCGGGGGCCAGGAAGGCATTGTCGCTACCGGCGTTATTGCTGCGCAGCGGGGATTGGCCAAGGTTGACATTGGCTTGCGAGTTGTTGCGGATCTTGGTGAAGTAGACGTACGGCGTGAAGTTACGGTCCAGGTTATAAGTGGCGCCTATCGATATCTGGGTCGCGCCGAAGTCGCCGGCCGACGCGAAGGTCGTGCCGCTCAGGTTGCCCAGCTTGCCGTAGCCGATCATGACGGACGCGTCGCCGATGTCCTGCGCCAGAGAGATCATGGCTGAGCGCTGCTTCATCTTGCCGACTTGCAAGCCGGTGTAGAAATTGGAACTGGTCGGCGCTGCCACCTGCGCGAAACCAAAATCGCCCGCTTCGTAACCGACGCCGACAAAGGTCTTGGTTGGGAATTTGTACGACGCCACCACCTTGTAGTAGCTGGTGTTGACGCCATCTTGCGCATCGCTCACGAAACCGTAGCCTTTTTCCAGGCGGTCGGTATCGACACCCGTATTATCTTGACGATCGTAACCGACGCCGACCGAAAACGGGCCCGCCGTGTATTTGGCCGCCAGCGAGTAGCGGCCGCGGGTGCTGCGGCTGCTCTGCGTTTCGTCGAATCCGTAAGAGGCTCCGGCCTGCAAGCCGAATTTTTCCGGCGACAGGTAATGAATCGAGTTCTTGTAGCGCGCTTCGCCGCGGCCGAAGATGCTGTCGGGATTTCCGCTCAATTGTGCCGAGGTGTTGTTCCAGAGGTCGACGCCGTGCACGGTCATGCCCAGGTTGCCGCCCAATTCGCTGCCGGAGCCAACCAGGCTGCGGTACACGGAATCGTTATTGCCGATGACGACGCGGCCGAAGCGCTCGCTGGCAACGCCGACGAAGGTGTTGCGCGATTCGATCGTGCCGGTTTTGCCGTTGTCGTTGACACCGCCCTGTTCAAAATTGTTCAAACCGCCTTCGATTTGCCAGATGCCCTTGATGTCGGCATTGATGCTCACCGCGCCGGAAAAACCGATACGGGAATTGCCATCGGAAATGCGGCCGCGGCGCGCATACGGCGTCGCGCCGCCAAGCGCCTGGACCGACTCCACCTCGCCGTTGATAAAGCCGTAGATATTGGTCTCGACCTTGGTGTCGGCCAAAGCGTATTGGGTCAGGCTACCAAGAATGGCCGCGGCCATGATTGACTTCCTGGAGAAGGTGATACTTTTCATCTATATGCTCCTGGTTGTAACACCGTCGGATGAGGTGCGTTTTTATTACTGAAAAAAAAGAATGTGCCCTATCCCGCCGGGCAATCGAGCGGCAGCGATTGCCGTTCGGCAGCCGCTGTTGAAACCAAAATTGTCATCAGGTACTCAGGACGGCCTGGGTATTGTCGGCAGCCGGCGCCTTGCTGTCGAAGCGCTCGCGCACCAGCAGCGCCACTACCAGGGCGGCGATCAGGTCGAACACGGCCAGCAGCAAAAACAACGGGCCGTAGCCGACATGCGTGACCAGCACGCCGAACAGCAGCGTGAAGACGGTCGCGCCGAGATAGCCGGACATGCCGGCAAGGCCGGTTGCAGTGGCCACCTCGTGCTCGCGGAACACGTCGGAGGTGATCGAATACAGCGCGCCGGACAGGGTCTGGTGGGCAAAGCCGCCGACACACAGCAAAGCGATGGCGGTGTACGGGCTGGCGACCAGGCCGATGCACGCGGGGCCGATCATGCACACCGCGCCGACTCCCACCACCAGCTTGCGCGAGGTGAACAACGAGACCTTGGCGTAGCGGTGAAACAGCGGACTGAGGTAACCGCCCAGAACACAGCCGATATCGGCTGCCAGGAAGGGCAGCCACGCGAACATGGCGATTTCCTTCAGATTCATGTGGCGCTCGGTCGCCATGTACAAGGGAATCCAGGCGTTGAAGGTTTGCCAGGCCGGCTCGGACAAAAAGCGCGGCACCGCGATCGACCAGAAATTGCGGTTACGGATGATTTGCCGCCAGCCGGCTTTCCCGCTCTTGCCGCTATCGGGTTTTGCCTGCTGGCCGCTAAGGATGAAGTCGCGCTCGCCTTCGGAGAGGCGCTGCTGGTTTTTTGGATGTTTGTAAAATAGCATCCACAGGCAAGTCCAAACGATGCCGAGCACGCCGACGATGATGAACGCCCATTTCCAGTTGCCATGCATCAGCGCCCAGACCACCAGCGGCGGCGCGCACAGTGCGCCGATCGAAGAACCGATGTTGAACCAGCCTATGGCAATCGAGCGCTCTTTGGCGGGGAACCATTCGGTGGTGGCCTTGATCCCGGCCGGGATGCCGGCTGCTTCGGCGATGCCCAGACAGCCGCGCAGGAAGGCCAGGCTTTGCCAGCCGGTGGCCAATGCCGCAGCCGCACAGGCGACTGACCAGGCCAGCGCGAACACGGCAAAACCAATCTTGGTACCGATGCTGTCGAGAATATAGCCGGCAACCGGCTGCATCACCGCATAGCAAATCTGCCAGGCGACCACGACGTAGGAGTATTGCTGGGTACTGACATTGAGCTCTTGCATCATGGTCGGTGCCGCGACCGACAATGTGTTGCGTGCCAGATAGTTGACGATCAGGCCGGCCGTGACCAAGCCCACCATCCACCAGCGCATGCCTCTAATCTTTTTCATCCGGTCTCCTGCTACTTTCTCGTGATCTGCCGTCCCAGTGGGGGCCAGTTTTCGGATTGTTTGGCTCTCGAAATGAAACGCCGTCAACCTCTGAGATGGCAAAACTATGTAAATGCATTGATCGCAGCGCGGATGCTGTGACACGCAATCAGGGTGCCGCTGGATAACAGCAGGCGGCAAATCCAGAGCCGCTCTGCAGCGCTATCGCACCCAGTCGGTGGCGAATATCCGGATGCTGAAAACGACGCTGCATGCCGACAGCGAAGCGCTCCATCTGCCCGCGGCACCGATGCTGAATCAGCAATCCGGATCCGCAAACCCGACCATGCTGAAGCGGCCTCCTTGCTTTTGCGTGGAGCCCGCACCACACAGTTTTTTGATTTTTTCGAAATGCGCCATTTTGGCGCAAATGTGATATATCAATAATCTAACTGTGATATATCACATTTGCAAGCACTATTTTGACCGGGAGTTAGCCCGCCGGGGATGGAAATTGCCGTGATCGAGTGAGAAATTAGTCGACAAATCAACCACTTACATTGCACATCGGATTTTCATATCGCCGATTCGCAAGAGTCGTTGCCTTACAACAATTGGCGGCAATCTGCCTATCCTCTATTTGGCAAAAATGCTTTATTTTCCGAACTGCGTTCGGCGGCATATAGGCGAGGATGTCGTTTTGCCTTGCATGCCGCCGGCACAGCGAATTCGCTGCGGGTGAGCTTGAAATGGCGCACCCGGAAAGTTTTGCATGGCGATTTTCAAACATATCGCACCATTTTTGTGCGTTCTTTATCCATCGACGCCCTGCTCCGGCCGACCGTACCCAAGCGTCCGGAACCATCATCAGCCGCATGACATCGAATACCGCAGCCGGCATGCAAACGGCGAATTGCGGAGACGGTGGGAATACTGCGTGGGCGCCCTCCATGCTGCGGGGCAGCTGGAGAATATAAGGGACCTTGTTTCAGGGGGCACGGCAGGCAAGCAAGGCGACCGGCGAACGCTGGAGGATGGCTGGGGATGGCGGCGCCGTCGTACAGGCCGTTACTTCATTGGGGTACGCCCTGAACCTGTCGGTCATTGCCGAAGGCGTGCAGAGCCGGACACAGGCAGATTTCCTGCCGTAACATGCATGCGGCTACAGGTAGGGATATGGCTTCGGCAGACCGGTGCGCAAGCGAGCCTTTTCACTGCTCGCCGACACCGTCCAACGGACGGCCTCGGGTCCGGCCGAGGCGGCGGCTATATAGCGATAGTCTCCGCCTGCCTCTCCAGCAACGCCACAAACTCATGCTCAGGAACCGCCTTGCTGAAATAGAAGCCCTGGTATTCGTCGCAGCTGGAAGCGGCCAGGGTATGCAACTGGGTGGCGGTTTCCACCCCCTCGGCTATCACCTTCAAGCCCAGCGTATGCGCCATCGCCACGATCGCCAGCACGATCGCGGTATCGTTGGGGTCTTCCGGTATGTCCTTGATGAAGGAGCGGTCGATTTTGACGCTGTCTACCGGGAAGCGCTTCAGGTAAGCGAGCGAAGAATAGCCGGTGCCGAAATCGTCTATCGACAAGGTAAAGCCGGCCGCTTTCAAGCCGTCCATCAGCACAATCGCCTGGTCGCGATTATGCATCACCATGCTTTCAGTGATCTCAAACTCTATCGCTGCGGGGCTGACGCGCCAGAATTCGACCACGCTCTGCACATCCTGCAGCAGATTGGCGTCATTGAACTGTGCCGCCGACAGGTTGATCGCGACCCTGCCGAAAGATTCATCAACTTCCCGGAAGGCCAGCACATCGCGGCAGGCAATATCCAGCACCAGCATGCCGAGCCGGCCTATCAGTCCCGCCTCTTCGGCCAGCGTAATGAACTCGCCGGGAAACAGGATGCCGCGCTCCGGATGATTCCAGCGCACCAGCGCTTCGGCGCCGACGATGCGGCCGGACGCGATGTCCAGCTTGGGCTGATAATACACGACGAATTCGCGGCGTTCCAGCGCGCGCCTCAGCCTGGCCTCAAACGCCAGGCGCTCGACGGTGTGCACATTCATTTCCGACGCATAAAACTGGTAGTTGTCCTTGCCGCGGTTCTTGGCCCTGTACATCGCAATATCGGCATTCTTCAACAAGGTCTGCGCGTCCTTGCCGTCGGCCGGATAGGTGGCAATGCCGATGCTGGCGCTGAGCTGGCATTCCTGTCCGCGGATATCAAACGGCAGCGCGGCCTCAACCAGCAATTTTTCGGCAATATCGCTCAGGTCCATCGGGTTGTCGTACTGGTCCACCAGCAGGATGAATTCATCGCCGCCGACACGGGCCACGGTATCGGACTCGCGCAGGCAAGCCTTGAAGCGCCTGGCGATATTGCGCAATACCGTGTCGCCT
Source organism: Undibacterium sp. (assembly GCA_035487495.1). Classification (GTDB taxonomy): domain Bacteria; phylum Pseudomonadota; class Gammaproteobacteria; order Burkholderiales; family Burkholderiaceae_D; genus Undibacterium. The sequence goes on along the minus strand of DATHMC010000086.1, from coordinate 3,325 downwards.
TCGTCATGGCCGAAAGTGTCGTTGATATTCTTGAAGCGGTCCAGGTCGACAAAAAACACCGCAAGCCGGGAACGATTGCGCTCCGCGTGGGCCAGCGACTTTGCCAGATGCTGGTGGTACAAGAAGCGATTCGGCAGGCCGGTCAGGTCGTCATAGTGCGCCAGCTTCAGGATTTTTTCTTCGGATCGGCGATCTTCAATGGCGATACTGGCAATATCGGTGGTAATCCCCATCAACACCATGTCCTCGTCGCCAAGCCGGGCACGGGTGGTAAAGAACAAAGTGAAAGTGCCAAGCAATTGCCCGTTCTTGCCCATGATGGGCCAGGCGCCGCAGCTGGCAAAGTCGGATAATTGTTCCAGGGCGTTGACGAACTGCATCTCCGGCGCCAACTGGAGATCCTCGACCCAGACTGGACTGGCATTGATGATGGCTTCGCTCCAGACGCCGTTGCCCTTGCTGACCGCCAAGGCATGCACTTGCGGCTTCAGTATCTCCGGAAAATTCCGGCCCGCCAGCCGGGAAAAAGAACGCTGATCGTCGCTCAGCAATTGTATGCCGCAGCGCCAGTGCGGATTCAGTTTTTCCACGAACTGGCATACCGCTTCCAGGATATTCGGCAACTCCTCTCTGCTGCCTATCAATTGCAACAGGCGATTCTGCCCTTCCATCAGCCGTTCCGTGTATTTCCTCGAGTTGACATCGCGCATCACACAGAACAGCAGCATTTCGTTTTCGACCTCCACCCGGCTCAGGGTAACTTCATTGAACTGCAATTGCCCATGCCTATGGGTAGTCCATTCAAATCGCTGTGCCGCACCTTCAAAAGCCGCGTCCACCAATTCCGCAACCAGCTTGTAGCGCGCCGTATTCGGCCGTTGATCCACTTTTTGCGCATCGGGCGAGAATTCGCCGGCGCGCCTGCCTACGATCTCGGCCGCCGACGCTGCGCCGAACAGCGCGACCGCCGCCGGATTGCAGTCCACATAGCAATAATCGCGATTGATCAGCAGGATGGCATCCTGCGCCTCGAGGTATAACAGGCGATAGCGATTTTCGCTGGCCTTGAGGCGGGTATTTGATTTCCTCAGATGATTGATGTGCCACACCAATATGCCAGCCAGCAACAGGATGAAGCCTATCGTCAGCGCCGCCAAAAATACCCTTTGCTTCAGCCGTTGGCTCCAGCTCAGCAAGACGCTGCCCCTGTCCCGCGCGTAGACGACGGTGATAGGGAAGTCCAGCATTTTTCTATAGGTATACATCAGCTCGGCATCGCCGCCGACGAAAGGCTTATCCTGCAACACGCCCTCCACCGATCCGTTGCGGATGCGATTGGCGATGGCCGACCTGCCGACGTTCAGGCTCAGATAGCGTTCGTCAAACGGCGACCGGATGATGATGTTGCCGTCATTGTCGTGCAAAGAAATACTTGCATCGCCATCCCTGGCGACACGCTCATAAAATTCATTCAGGTAAGCCAGGTCTATCTCGACCTGGATCAGGCCTGCATGCTGCCCCTCCGCATTATAAATATTCCTGGCCACCGGCAAAATCCAGCGGCTGCCCTGCCTCACCTTGACCGGGGCACCGACCAGCACCGCCTTGTAGGCCGGATGCTGCAGCAGGAATTTCACATACTGCCTGCCGTTAAGATCAATTTGCTCGGCCGGAAATTGAAATGAAGTCGCCCACAAGTTGCCGCTGGTGCTGACTACCGCAATGGATTGCAGGAATCTCGAATCCTGCCTTTGATTGACCAGGATCTGCCGCATCGCAGCTTCGTCGTGCAATATGTCATCGCCTTCGTTCTTGATATCTTCGGCAGCGGCTCCTATCGAGCGCGTCGCATCCTGCAGGATGCGGCTGGCATGCTCTTCCAGCACCCGCACAGCGAGATAGCTGTTTTCCTGCGCGGACGACAGCGTCAACACTTTATCCTGGGCAACCGACCACCAGGTTTGCCCCAGAATGGCAATAATAATCAGGCTGACAATTGACAAGAACACCGTCGTTGGCACATCACGCTGTTCCCGGCTGGCGGTAGTTCTTTCCATGCGGATACCCTCAGGGCCTGCTATTAAATTACTGATTGTGAATGGCCACAGATAACTTAAAACTCAGCGCGCCCTGGGATGGCCGCATTCGGGCGACAACCTGCTGGGTCAAATGAATGTCTCGTTATAAATATTGTTTTTAAGAAAAGAGCGCCACGACTCCGTGCAAACTTTATATGAAAGTGTACCACTGGAAATTTCCTAATTACATTGTTGTAATGTAGTCATACAACAAATCCACGCGGGGACGTGGGCTCGTACGCTTGGGGGCGGGATAGGGGGCAAGAGGATAAAACGGCGGCAATCCGAAAACAGATTGCGAAATGACAAGACAATAAAAGTGAAGCAAGCCGGTAGGCCGGATTCTGTTACGGCACTCGGCATTGCTGCTCCATGCTATGACAATCATTCCTCTAGGCGCTGGATTACTCCAGCGCTCAAGCTTTCTACCCGCACGCTCCGCGAGCAGCATCAATGCGTGCCTATTTGAAATTGCTCCGGGTGGAGGTTACCGCGTTTCACCGTAACTAAATACGCTCGTCTCTGTGGCCCTATTCCTCGCCTTATACCTTGCGGCTTTCAGCGTACGGCCGTTAGCCGTCACCCTGCTCTATGGAGTCCGGACCTTCCTCCCGCCTTAACATTACGATAAGGCCAGCGATTGTCTGGCTTGCTTCAGGCGGTATTGTAACAGCGCAGGCTTGCGGTTCATAGCGGTTCATAGCGGAACAAGCGGATTACCGGAATATCCGCGTTTCTGGTAGCGTATGGCTTTTCCCGTCATATTATATTGTCATGCTCAAATCTCGCTCTGGTGGTCAGCTGGTCGTGGATGCACTGCAGGTCCATGGTGTGGATATGGTATTCGGCGTGCCCGGCGAAAGCTATTTGCCGGTACTGGATGCGCTGTACGACAGCCCTATACGCTTCATCATCAACCGCCAGGAGGGCGGTGCCGCCTTCATGGCCGACGCCTACGGCAAGATGACGGGTCGTCCCGGCGTCTGCTTCGTCACGCGCGGGCCGGGCGCCACCAATGCCGCGATAGGGGTGCATACCGCGTATCAGGATTCAACGCCGATGATCCTGTTCGTGGGACAGGTAGGAAACGATTTTGTCGAACGCGAGGCCTTCCAGGAGATCGACTACCGCCGCATGTACGGGCAGATGGCAAAATGGGTAGCGCAGATAGACCGTACCGAGCGCATCCCGGAATATATTGCACGCGCGTTCCAGGTCGCCACCAGCGGCCGCCCCGGCCCGGTGGT
>DATHMC010000085.1:0-31414 GCA_035487495.1 Undibacterium sp. | reverse complement strand
CCATCGCGCGCGATGTCGGCCTTGAACGCCGCGCGATTGATGCCTGGCTTCAGCACCAGGTCCACGCGCGACAATTTTCCGACCAGGCTGAAGCGCCACTGCATCGCGCCTATGTCCATCACGGCAATGCGCTGGCCCGCGCGCGGGCTGACCAGGCCGCCGGCGATACGCAGGCTGATTGTTTGCATGCCGTTGCGCACATGCAGCGTGTTCCCGGTTTTCAGTTTCAGCCATTCCATCGCCGCGGGCGACAGGAACACGGCGTCGTCGGCCAGCATGTCATAGGGCTTGTCTGGCGCGGGGATGCCCAGCAGATCCGGCGCCAGCGCCGCCGCCTTGAAACTGTCCAGGCCGAGGATTTTGAGCGGAGCGGTTTGGCCGGGGACGGCGGCGTCCAGTTCCAGTACCGGGCTGGCGAGCTGCACGTCTGCCCGCTGCGCCAGTTGCGGATAAATGCCTTCATCTATGCGGGACTGGTAGCCGCGTATCGACAGGTCTGCCTGGCCCGATATGCTTTTGACTGCGGCCGTGAATTCGTTAAAGGCGGCCGCATTGATCAAGTGGATGGCAAACCCCAGCGCGACGCCTATCGCAATCGCAGCGATGGCGACCAGCGCGCGTACCGGATGCGCTCGCCATTCGCCCACCAGCAGCCAGCGCACCCAGCTGGCATTCGGGTTGCCTATACTGCTCATGCTTCCCGCAAGCCTTCTTTGGACAGGATCAGCGTGCGGTCCGCAAATTCGGCGGCGGCATGCGAGTGCGTGACCATGACTGCGGAGGCATTGTTGCTCTTGATCTCTGAGCGTAGCAGGCTCAGGATGCCATGTGCAGTGTCCGGATCCAGGTTGCCGGTAGGCTCATCGGCCAGTATCAGCGCGGGTCGATGCACCAGGGCGCGCGCGATGGCGACCCTTTGCAGCTCGCCGCCGGACAATTGCCGGGGAAAGTCCCTGCCGCGTCCTGCCAGGCCGACCGCATCCAGCATATGCGTTGCGCGGTCCGTGACCTTGCCGTTCAATCGCAGGGGCAATGCGATATTCTGCTCCAGCGTCAGGTGCGGCAGCACATGGAAGGCCTGGAACACGAAACCCATGCTGCGGCGGCGCAAGCCGGTGGCGGCATCGTCGTCCAGTGCGGACATATTCACGCCGTCCACCCATATCTGGCCGGAATCCGGCGCATCCAGGCCCGCGATCAGATTGAGCAAGGTGGATTTGCCGACACCCGAGTCGCCCATGATGGCAACGAATTCACCGGTGTTGACCGTGTACGACAGGTCCGTCAGGACATGCCGGAGCTTGCCGTAGGTTTTGCTGAGTTGGCGTAGTTCTAGCATAGAGGCAGATTGGTGCGGCGCAAGGGATTTTCGTTGCGGCAGCTTAGCATTATTTCGGCATCCGGGGCGGATGCGATTCCGGCAGCCCGCAAGACGGGCATTCTTTAAATCCGGCAAGAATTGCCGCCTTGGTCTATAGTAAAAGCGAGCAGCTTCCCTTCACTGCAGGAGATACGCATGATCGATATCGTGGTGATAGTCATATTGCTGGGGTTATTGATCGCGGTGCTGACGTCCACGATTCCGCCCAGGCAAGAAGGCATGCCGGAATACCGTTTCAAGCGCGTGGCCAGGCATGGCGTTGCGGCTGACAGCGCTGAATCGAGTTTCGTCAACGATCAGCGCGTCCAGCAAAACAACTCCTTGGAGACCGATGCCGGGGGCAGGGGATAGGTCCTGCCGGCTCAGGCTACCGGTCTTTCTTCCCGCTCTTTTGCCGACAGCGTGAATATCTCCACGCCGTCTTCAGTCACCGCGACCGTGTGCTCAAACTGCGCCGACAGCGAGTGATCCTTGGTGACTGTGGTCCATTTGTCGCCCAGCACCTTGACCTGGTAGCCGCCGGCATTGACCATGGGTTCTATCGTAAAAAACATGCCCGGCTCCAGCACGATGCCGGTGCCGCGTTTGCCCAGATGCATGACCTGCGGCGTATCGTGGAATACCTGCCCCACGCCGTGCCCGCAGAAATCGCGCACAGACGAGAAACCTGCGGCGCGCACGATACCGTCTATCTCGGCGCCGATATCGCCCAGCGTATTGCCTGGTTTGACCAGCGCCACGCCGGCCATCATGGACTGGTAAGCAGTGGCAACCAGGCGGCTGGCCAGGATGGAGACTTCGCCTACCTTGAAGGTGCGGCTGGTATCGCCATGCCAGCCGTTGATCTTGGGCGTCACGTCGATATTGACGATGTCGCCGGCCTTCAGCACCTTGGTGCTGGAAGGGATGCCGTGCGTGACCACGTGATTGACCGAGATGCAACTCGCGTGTTTGTAACCGTGATAATCAATGGTAGCCGGTATGCTGCCTGCCGCGCGCATGAACTCTTCGCACAGCCTGTCCAGCTCGGCGGTGGTGACGCCGGGCTGGACATACGGCGCTATGTAGTCCAGCGTATCGGAGGCGATCCGCCCGGCGATGCGCATCTGTTCAAAATGTTCCGCATCATGCAGGCGTATCGGTTTGCCGTATTCTTTTTGGGTGGAGTAACGCATATTTTTTCAGCCTCTCGCTTAAAGTAGGGGATTGCCCGAATGCGCCGCAGTCACGGCATCATGCGACGCGCGCAAGACTTGCTCTATACGGGCTGGAATATCCAGGTCTTGCAGCAGGTAGGGTTTGACCATCGCTATCGGCGATGCAAACAGCATGAAGCGCAGGATGGCTTCTGCTTCGCCGCTGTCTGCGCTTCCCGATTGAGTATGGGCCAGGCATTGCCGGAAGCATTGGTCAAGCGCATCCTGTTCCGCTTCCAGCTCGGCATTCAGTTCGGCAGACAATGGCTCGTTAAACACCGGGCAGTCCTCGCATTGCAGCAAAAATTTTGCGTACAAGGGTTTTTCCCTGCACCACTGCAGGAAAGCGGCAACGGCGGCCCAGGTGTTGCCATCCGACCAGTGACGGGCGACTGCATGGCGGAAATCCGCCTTGACCTGCAGCCAGGCGCGGGCCAGGATCGCCCCGCGGGATTCAAAACGATGGTACACCGAGCCTATCGGCGCTCCGGCCTTGCCGGCGATGGCCGACATCGACACGGCCGCCACGCCGCAACGCGCTGCAACTTCGATGGAGGCATTGATAATGCTGTCTTCGGTGAATTTTGCCAGTCTGACCATCCAAATAGAATATAGATTCTATTTGAATTTGTCAAATCACCCCTTGGCTTGTGGACATATTTATCAACGTGACAACATGCTTGGGCAGGTAGCAAATACCCAGGCAAATAGTGGGCTGGGCAGAGGGGGAAATCAGGGCGGTCTTGTAAAAAAATGACCATCAGCATTGCCAACCCCTATATAATCGCCCTACTTGATCGGGAGAGCGCAGCATCGCTGCCGCCGAAGGGGCTATAACCCAAAAACTCTCAGGCAAAAGGACTGGTCAAGGGAGGACACATTTCCTCCAACTCTGGAGAGCGGTAGCGGCTCATGCGGCATGGGATATCAATATCTGTGACCGGGGCGAACTATCCACCGAAGGTGCGCGCGGATATTGAGTCTATCTCATCCGTAATCTCTCAGGTACCAAGGACAGAGGGGTCTGCGATTCATTAGGCGCGGAACAGCTTGGCTGGAAAACGTTCAGAATATGAACTTTTCCATTGCGCCTGTTTGCGTATTAATGGTCGTCCCTTCTATTTTGGTAATGAGGTTTTCATGACGCAAGCCGAGGCAACACAACTCAAAGCAACTCCCCTCAATGCAGCCCATCGTGCCGCCGGCGCGCGCATGGTCGATTTCGGCGGCTGGGACATGCCCGTCAATTACGGTTCGCAAATCGAAGAGCATCATGCAGTGCGCAGCGATTGCGGCATGTTCGACGTATCGCATATGTGCGTGGTCGACCTGCAGGGCGCCAACGTGCGCCCCTTCCTGCGCGGCCTGGTTGCCAACAATGTAGACAAGCTGCAAGTAGCCGGCAAGGCATTGTATTCCTGCATGCTGCAGCCGGAAGGCGGCGTCATCGACGACCTGATCATCTATTTTTTCAACGAAAACTGGTTCCGCCTGGTCGTCAATGCAGGTACCGCTGAAAAAGATATTGCCTGGATCGCGGCGCAGAACGTAAAAACCAATAGCGGCTTGACGATTACCCAGCGCCGCGACGGCGCCAATGCGCTGGCGCTGGTCGCCGTGCAAGGCCCGAACGCCCGCGCCAAGGCCTGGCAGGTACTGCCTGAAACCCAGGCCGCCAGTGAAGCGCTCAAACCGTTCAACGCGGTCATCGTGGAAAACACGGCCTTTGGCGAAGTGATGGTGGCGCGTACCGGCTACACCGGCGAAGACGGTTTTGAAATTGCGGTCTCCGCCGACCAGGTCACGGCTTTGTGGGATGCGCTGGTGGCCGCGGGCGTCAAGCCGGCCGGCCTGGGCGCGCGCGATACGCTGCGCCTCGAAGCCGGCATGAACCTGTACGGCCAGGACATGGACGAGAGCGTCAATCCGCTGGACGCCGGCCTGGCATGGACCATAGACCTGGTCAGCGAACGCGATTTCGTCGGCAAGGCAGCCTTGCAAAGCCAGGGCCAGAACGCCCAGTTCCTGGGATTGATCCTGCGCGAAAAAGGCGGCGTACTGCGCGCGCACCAAAAAGTGATCACCGCGCAAGGCGAAGGCGAAATCACCAGCGGCACTTTCAGCCCGACCATGCAGCAAACCATCGCGCTGGCACGCCTGCCTATGGGCGTGGCAATAGGCGATACTGTGCATGTGGCGATACGCGACAAGCAATTGGCGGCCACCGTGGTAAAACTGCCTTTCGTGCGCAACGGCAAAATCCTGGTCAGTTAATTAATCAATCAATTTAAATTCAATTTTTAAAGTAAATCCTGCGTGCCTTTTTAATAGCCGGCGCGCTCTTTTTTGGAGAACACGATGAATATCCCAGCAGAATTGAAATACACAGCATCCCACGAATGGGTACGCGTAGAGGCCGACGGTACGGTTGCAGTCGGCATTAGCGAATTCGCGCAAGACTCCCTGGGCGACATCGTTTTTGTCGACCTGCCTAAAGTAGGCCAGGTGCTGGCTGCCGGCAAGGATTGCGCGGTGGTGGAGTCCGTGAAGGCGGCAGGCGATATCTACGCGCCTTTGTCCGGCGAAGTGGTTGCCGTGAACGAGGACGTGGTCAATGCGCCGGAGTCCATCAATGCGAACGCCTACGACGCATGGCTGTTCAAACTGAAGCCAGCGAATGCCGCCGACGTTGACGGCCTGATGTCCGCAGAAGAATATCAGCGCAACATCGGCTAAAATTTTCTCCATGGCGCTAGCAGGGGCGGCAGCGTCCCTGGCCGTGGAGTTTTATGCCGTCACCGCTCGCTCACTTCCCACTCATTTCCCACTATCATGACCCGTATCAGCCTCTCCCAACTTGAAGCACGCGACGCTTTCGTCGCCCGCCATATCGGCCCCTCCGAATCCGAGCAGGCAGCAATGCTGGCTGCGGTCGGCTATCCAACGCTTACCGCGTTGATCGATGCCATCGTTCCTGCCAATATCCGCCGCAAGGATGTTTTGCCGCTGGCGCAGTTTACCGATGCCTTGCCCGAGCAAGCGGCACTGGCCAAGCTGAAAGAGCTGGCCGGCAAGAATCGCGTGCTGAAATCCATGATAGGCCAGGGTTATTACAATACGCATACACCAGGCGTGGTATTGCGCAACGTGTTCGAAAATCCGGCCTGGTACACCGCCTACACGCCGTACCAGCCTGAAATTTCACAAGGCCGCCTGGAGGCGATGCTGAACTTCCAGCAGATGGTGACCGACCTGACCGGCATGGACATCGCCAATGCATCGATGCTGGACGAAGGCACCGCCGCCGCCGAAGCGATGACACTGGTCATGCGCGTGGGTAAATCGAATTCCAAGGTGTTTTACGTATCGGAAGACGTGTTGCCGCAAACCCGCGAAGTGATAGAAACCCGCGCGCAACCGCTGGGCATAGAAGTGCGCACCTGCAGGGGCCATGAAGCGCTGGACAATGACTGCTTTGGCGTATTGCTGCAATACCCGGGCGTGAACGGCGATATCAAGGATTACCGCGATTACGCTAAGGCCTTGCACGCCAAGGGCAGCATGGTGATCGTCGCTGCCGACCTGCTGGCGCTGACCTTGCTGACGCCGCCGGGCGAATGGGGCGCAGACGTGGTGGTCGGCAACAGCCAGCGGTTCGGCGTGCCGCTCGGCTTCGGCGGCCCACACGCAGGCTACATGTCCACCCGCGATGCGTTCAAGCGCAGCATGCCCGGCCGCCTGGTCGGCGTGACCGTCGATGCGCAAGGCAACCAGGCCTACCGCCTGGCGCTGCAAACCCGCGAGCAGCATATCCGCCGCGAAAAGGCGACTTCCAATATCTGTACCGCACAGGTATTGCTGGCGGTGATGGCGTCCATGTATGCCGTGTACCACGGTCCCGACGGCTTGCGCAAGATAGCGCAGCGCGTGCACCGCTATACTGGCGTATTGGCAATTGCCCTGCACCGTCTCGGCTACACCATCAGCAACGCGACCTATTTCGATACGCTGACGGTGCAGGTCAAGGATGCGCAGGCGATCCACGCCGCGGCGGAAGCCAACGGCATCAACTTGCGCCATATCGACGGCAAGCACGTCGGCATCTCGCTGGATGAAACCACCAGCCGCGAAGACATTGCGCTGCTGTGGGCTGTTTTCGCAACCGGCGTCAACCCGGCCCCGCAAGCGCCTGATTTCGACAACATAGAGCTGGGCGTGCAGGAATCCATCCCTACCGTACTGGCGCGTACTTCGGCCTACCTGAGCCATCCTGTGTTCAACCGCTACCATGCAGAGCACGAAATGCTGCGCTACCTGCGCGGCCTGGCCGACAAGGACCTGGCGCTGGACCGCAGCATGATACCGCTCGGTTCCTGCACGATGAAGCTGAATGCGACCAGCGAAATGATTCCCGTGACCTGGCCAGAATTCTCCAATATGCATCCTTTCGCGCCGGCCGACCAGAGCGTCGGTTACCGCGAAATGATAGACCAGCTGGAAGCGATGCTGTGCGCAGCCACCGGCTATGCGGCAGTCTCGCTGCAGCCGAATGCCGGTTCGCAAGGCGAATACGCAGGCTTGCTGGTGATCGAGGCCTACCACGCATCGCGCGGCGAATCGCACCGCAAGATTTGCCTGATCCCATCGTCCGCGCACGGCACCAATCCGGCGTCGGCCAGCATGGTGAACATGGAAGTGGTGGTGGTTGCCTGCGACGAGCGCGGCAACGTCGATCTGGCCGATCTGCGCGCCAAGGCTGAAGCGCATAAGGACGACCTGGCGGCGATCATGGTGACTTACCCATCGACCCATGGCGTGTTTGAAGACGGCATCCAGGAAATCTGCGAGATCGTGCATGCCAACGGCGGCCAGGTGTATGTGGACGGCGCCAACATGAATGCGATGGTCGGCGTGGCCGCTCCGGGCCAGTTCGGCGGCGACGTCAGCCACCTGAACCTGCACAAGACTTTCTGCATCCCGCACGGCGGCGGCGGCCCGGGCGTAGGCCCGGTCGCGGTCGGCGCGCATCTGGCGAAATTCCTGCCTAACCAGAAGTCCAGCGGCTATCAGCGCGACAAGGACGGCATCGGCGCCGTCAGCGCGGCGCCTTTCGGTTCCGCCAGCATCCTGCCTATCTCATGGATGTACATCGCGATGATGGGCGCGGAGGGCTTGAAGGCGGCGACGGAAACGGCCATCCTGGCAGCCAACTATATTGCCAAGCGCCTGGCGTCGCACTATCCGGTGCTGTACTCGGGCCATGACGGGCTGGTGGCGCATGAGTGCATCCTGGACCTGCGTCCTATCACCGACCTGACCGGCATCAGCAATGAAGACGTTGCCAAGCGCCTGATCGACTTCGGCTTCCACGCGCCGACGATGAGCTTCCCGGTTCCCGGCACGCTGATGATAGAACCCACAGAAAGCGAATCGCTGGTTGAGTTGGACAGGTTCATCGACGCGATGATCGCGATACGCGAGGAAATCGCCAAGGTCGCCTCCGGCGAATTCGACCGCCAGGACAATCCATTGAAACATGCCCCGCATACGGTGCAAGTGTTGACCGCGGATGAGTGGAAACATGCCTACAGCCGTGAAGTGGCAGGCTACCCTGTGGCCAGCCTGCGCCAGCAGAAATACTGGGCGCCGGTAGGCCGCGCGGACAATGTGTACGGCGACCGCAACCTGTTCTGTTCTTGCGTACCTATTTCTGATTATCAATAAGTAATCGGGTAGAAATCAGGACGGGCATTGCTGAGGCAATGCCCGTTTTTTTTATTTAATTCATTTAAGCAGATAAGGAATCTTGGGACTTAACATGAATGTCGGATTCGTCAAGGCAGCACGGCGAAACTGTTAAAGTAGCAATGCCCTCTCGCCGGTTGCAAAAACAAGGGTGGCATGTGGCTTATCTGCGGTTTGTGGTTTTTCGCCGTCGCCATGCTTGTATCAGGTGTTGTATATTATTTATTATCCATATAGCATAAGCCATGCGGTGTTCTGCAGCGTTTCATGCGGCGCCACCCAGCCACGTTTCCCTAACGATAACGCCTGAACATTTATGGATGTAAAAGCGAGATGAGCGCCACAACCCCACCTTCCGCATCTGCAGCGCCTTCTGCGCTAAACCAACTGAAAATCGACCGCGTGACGTTGAAGCCCGGCAAGAAAAAACGCTGGGGGCGCTGGCTCGTCGCGGCACTGATCGTTGCCGTCGGAGCAGGCCTGCTGCTAAAGCCGTCGAAGACTGAAGTGCAGGCCACTTCGGTGATCACCTCTTATCCTTCACAACAATACGCGCAACTGACGGCTTCCGGCTACGTGGTGGCGCAACGCCGTGCCGCAGTAGCCAGCAAGGCGACCGGGCGCATGGTGCAATTGAATGTGCGGGAGGGGAGCAAGGTTAAGGAAGGGGATCTGCTGGCCAAGCTGGATGCCAGCGACATAGAGGCATCCATAGCCCAGGCCCAGGCAGGGATACGGCAGGCCGAGGCCGGCGTGGCGCAAGCGAATGTGGAGCGGGTGAATGCCGAGGCCGATCTGCAGCGCGCGCAAGGATTGAGGGCGCAGGGTTTTGTATCGATACAGGCGCTGGATACGGCAACTACCCGCGTCAATGCCGCCAAAGCTTCTGTGACATCTGCGCAAGCGGCCGTAGCGGTGGCAAAGGCGCAACTGAAAGTACAGCGGGTCAACCAGGATTTTACCGATATACGGGCGCCGTTTGACGGCGTGGTGCTGGTGAAAAATGCGAATGTGGGCGACATCATTACCCCATTTTCCAACGCTGCCGGCACCCAGGGCGCGGTGGTGACGATGGCCGATATGAGTACGCTGGAAGTGGAAGCCGACGTTTCCGAAAGCAACCTGGCCAAGGCCAGGATAGGCCAGCCGGTGGAGATCACGCTGGATGCCTTGCCGGATTCGCGGTTCCGCGGCAGCGTAGTGGGGATTGTGCCCACGGTGGACAGGGCCAAGGCGACCGTGATGACCAAGATACGCTTTGAGAAGCTGGACCCGCGGATATTGCCGGAAATGAGCGCCAAGGTAACCATCCTGTCGCAAGCGGCGACCGACGCCGACCAGAAACCGGTGCTGGCGCTGAACCCGAAGGCGGTGGTGCAGCGCGACGGCAAAAAGACCGTGTTCCGCATCAAGGACGACACGGTGGAGGCGGTCAGCGTGCAAACCGGGCGCAAGATAGGCGACAACCTGGAGGTGACGGGCGCGCTCAAGTCCGGCGACAAGCTGGTGCTGTCGCCGCCGGATAAGCTGGCAGCGGGCGCCAGGATCGCGGTGGCGACCAAATGACGGCGACGGCAGAACCGGTCATCCGCATCCGCAACCTGGACAAGACCTATATACGCGGCGGCCAGCCGATCCCGGTATTGCAAGGGGTCGACCTGGACGTGCAGGAAGCTGAATTCATCGCGCTGATGGGGCCCAGCGGCTCCGGCAAGAGCACCTTGCTGAATCTGATCGCAGGCATAGACAAGCCCACCGGCGGCACGATAGAGATAGGCGGCGTCAACATCTCGACCTTGAGCGAGGGCGATCTGGCCGACTGGCGCGCGGCGCATGTCGGCTTTATCTTCCAGTTCTACAACCTGATGCCGGTGCTGACCGCGTTTGAGAATGTCGAGCTGCCGCTGTTGCTGACCGGCTTGTCGCGCTCGCAGCGCAAGGCCCATGTGGAAGCGGCGCTGAACATGGTCCGGCTGGAAGACCGGATGGAGCACTATCCTAACGAATTGTCCGGCGGCCAGCAGCAAAGGGTGGCCATCGCGCGCGCACTTGTGACCGATCCTACGCTGATCGTGGCGGACGAGCCTACCGGCGACCTGGATCGCGCCACGGCAGAAGAAATCCTGTCCATGCTGGATGAGCTGCACAGCGAGCTGGGAAAGACCATCGTGATGGTCACCCATGATCCGAAGGCAGCGTCCCGCGCCAAGCGGATGATCCATCTGGAAAAGGGGGTGCTGGTGCCGGATTCGGATATCCTGGTTCCGGTGCACTAGGCCGAGCCGCGAACCCTCATGTTCATTCTTAAACTCTTGCTGAAAAACGCCTTCCGGCACAGGCTGCGCACCTTGCTGACCATGGTCGGGCTGATCGTGGCCATCTGCGCCTTCGGCCTGCTGCGTACCATTGTGGATGCCTGGTATGCAGGCGTGGAGGGGACCTCAAGTACGCGGCTGGTGACGCGTAATGCGATCTCGCTGACCTTCCCATTGCCGCTGAACTACGCGGACAGGCTGCGCAATGTGGAAGGCGTGACCGGCGTCAGCTGGTCCAACTGGTTTGGCGGCATCTATATCACCGAGCGTAATTTCTTCCCGCAATTTGCGATTGAGCCGGCCAGCTACCTGGCCATGTATCCGGAATATGTATTGCAGGATGAAGAGAAGAAGGCCTTCCTGCTGGACCGGCAGGGCGCCGTCGTTGGCCGCAAGCTGGCGAACCAGTACGGCTGGAAGATAGGCGACCAGATTCCGATACGCGGCACGATCTATCCGGGTACCTGGACCTTTACGCTGAGGGGAATCTGGGACGGCGTGGACGTCAAGACCGACGAATCGCAGTTGCTGTTTCATTGGCAATACCTGGCCGAGACGGTACGCAAGCTACGGCGCAGCAATGCCGATTTTGTCGGCGTGTACATCGTCAGCATCAATGAGCCCAACAATGCGCCGCTGATATCGGAGCGCGTCGATGCCCTGTTCAAGAACTCGCTGGCGGAGACCCTGACAGAAACCGAGAAAGCCTTCCAGCTCGGCTTCGTGTCGATGAGCGAGGCCATCCTGGTGGCGATCAATGCGGTCAGCTTTGTGATTGTGATCATCATCATGGCGGTGATGGCCAATACCATGATGATGACCGCGCGCGAGCGGCTGGCGGAATATGCGACGCTGAAGGCGCTGGGCTTTTCTCCCGGCTTTGTCGTGAAATTGTTATTTGGCGAAAGCCTGGTGATTGCGCTGATAGGCGGCGGGTTAGGGCTCCTGGTCACCTTGCCGATTGCGGCTACATTTGCGAAGGCAGTCGGCACGCTGTTTCCGCAATTCAGGGTGTCCGGGACGACCATGGCCCTGCAAATGCTGGCCAGCCTGATCGTCGGCATCGTTGCCGCCGCCTGGCCCGCGTGGAAGATGAGCCGCATCAGCATCGTCAACGGCCTGAGGCAGGTCGCATGAAGCTGATTCCGTTTTCTTACGTTGCCCGCAACCTGTGGGTGCGCCGCGTGACGACCTTGCTGACGGCGGGTGGCATGGCGCTGGTGGTGTTCGTGTTTGCCGTGGTGCTGATGATGGGCGAAGGCATACGCGCCACGCTGGTCGCCACCGGACAACCGGACAATGTGCTGATATTGCGCAAGGGCGCGGGCGCCGAGATCAACAGCGGCATTGCGCGCGACCAGGCCGCCATCATAGAAAGCCTGGCGGGAATCGCCACCAATGGCGAAGGGCGGCCGCTGGTCAGCAAGGAACCGGTGGTGTTGAACAACCTGCCCAAACGCAGCAACGGCAAGCCCAGCAACGTGACCTTGCGCGGCACCTCGCAGTTGGGTATGGAGTTGCGGCCGCAGGTGCAGCTGATACAGGGCCGCATGTTCCGGCCCGGCACTTCCGAGATCGTCGCCGGCCATGCGATCGCCAAGGGCTTTCGCGGTACCGGCCTGGGCGAGACCCTGCACTTCGCGCAGCGCGACTGGCTCGTGGTCGGCATCTTCGACTCCGGCAAGACCGGCTTCGACAGCGAAATATGGGGCGATTCCGAACAGATGATGGCGGCATTCCGGCGCAATGCCTATTCAACCATGGTGTTCCGCCTGACCGACCAGTCGGCGCTGGCCGGCGTCAAGGCTGCGATAGACAATGACCCGCGCCTGCAGGTCGATGCCAAGCCGGAGATACAGTTCTATGCGGAACAGAGCGAAGGGCTGGCAACTTTCATCCGCATCCTGGGCCTGAGCCTGTCTATTATTTTTTCCATAGGCGCAGTGGTCGGCGCGATGATCACGATGTTTGCCGCCGTGGCGCAAAGGGTAGGGGAGATCGGCACCCTGCGGGCGCTGGGTTTTCGCCGCGTTGCGGTGTTGAGCGCCTTCCTGCTAGAGTCGCTGCTATTGTCGCTGGTAGGCGGCGTGCTGGGCTTGTTTGCCGCATCGTGGATGCAGGCGGTGGATATTTCCACGACCAATTTCCAGACCTTTAGCGAGTTGGCATTTCAGTTCAAGCTGACGCCGGTCATCGTCGTGCAGACCTTGGGGTTTTCCTTGTTCATGGGGTTTGTCGGGGGATTTATTCCTGCGTGGCGGGCGGCCCGGATGAAGATTGTGGATTGCTTGCGGGCGGTGTGATTTATTCAGCCATGATTTGAGGTTTGATCATTTAGCCCGGGTTCAAGAGTGCCGATCGTGGGTGGCCCGGCAGCTTGTACCCACGAAGCGCGTCCTAAATATGGAAAGACAACGTCAGCGCTAGTTGACCAGCCATCTCCGAATGGCAAAGCTCAAGCCGTCCACCATCGCCACCAGCAACAGCATCGCGATGATCACTGTAGCCGCCGTCTGCATCTGGAACAGCGACAGATGGTACTTCAGCATCTGCCCCAGGCCGCCCGCGCCGACCACGCCCAATATCGCCGCGGCCCGGATATTGTTTTCCCAGCGATACAGGGTGTAGGACAACATCTGCGGCAAGCGTTGCGGCAGGGTCGCATACAGGAAGGCGGTAATGGCGCCGGCGCCGTTGATGCGCAGCGTGGTCTCCGGCAACGGGGAAGCATTTTCCAGCGCCTCGGCGAACAGGCGCCCCAGCACGCCGGTGGTGTGCGCCGCCAGTGCAATGGTGCCGGCAAAGGGCCCGAGGCCAGCGGCGATCAGCATGATGGAGGCCCAGACCAGCTCGGGTATCGCCCTGGCGATATTGAGCAGCAGGCGGCTGGCATACAGCGCCGATTTGCCGAAGCGGCCGCTGGCGGGCAGTGCCATTGCTATGCCGCAGGCAGCGGCAATGCCGGTGCCCAGGGCCGACATGGCCAGGGTTTCCAGCGATGCGTACAATACTTTTTGCAATAGCGGCGAGGTGGTATTGACCGGTGCGAATTCCTGGAAAAACTTCCACGTGCTGGACAGGGATTCGGCAGAAAACAGGCTGCGCCAGTCTATCGCCAGGCTGATGAAGCTGGCGACGGTCAGGGCCAGGATACCCAGCAGCGCTAACAGCGCGGGCAGGCTGACGACCGGTGGCGCTTTCGGCAGGATATCGTCGCTCATTCCAGTCCTTTCCTGAAAAGCTTGCTGACCAGGTCGGCGGCGGCAACCAGCAGCACGAAGACGATCAGCATCGTCGAGACTTCGCTGCCGGCGAGCATCTTGGTCGATTCGTCCATGCGCTGCCCCAATCCGCCGGCGCCGACGTAACCCATCACTACCGAGCCGCGTATCGCGCATTCCCAGCGATAAATCGTATACGACATCAATTCAGTCGCGGCGCTGGGCAGCGTACCGTAGAAAAACGCTGCCAGCCGGCCGCTGCCGTTGCGCAGCAAGGTATCGGTGGCATGGGTATCGCTGGATTCAAGGATCTCCGCATATACCTTGCCCAGCATGCCGCAGTAGGTCAGTGCAATCGCCAGCACCGCTGCCGTCGGCCCCAGGCCGACGATGCGCACGAAGATCAGCGCCCACACCAGTTCAGGCACGCTGCGCAGCAGGACCAGCAGCCAGCGCACGCTCTGGCGCACCAGCCACGCGGGCATGCTCATGCGGCCGCTGCCCATACGGGAGACGGATAAATGTTCGTTGACGATCAGGGTCAGCGGAATCGCGCCGAGCATCGCCAGCACCAGTCCGGCGGTCGCCATTGCAATGGTCTGCCAGGTCGCGTCCAGCACCAGCAACAGGAACTCGCTGGAATGGGCCGGCGGGAAAAATGCCGACAGGAAGCGCCAGGTGGAATCCAGGCTTTGCCGGTCCAGCAGCAGCCAGGGCTTGAACTCCGTCATTACCAGCGTCGGCCACAATATGATCAATGCCAGTACGGTTGCCGTAATGCGGCCGCGCCAGGCAGGGTCGTGGGCCGGCTTGTCTGTGCCTGTTTCGGACGCAGAGCCAGGCGCGGCGTTAGAAGCAGCGGGGATCATCGACGGCACAATTTTCATCGGGTAATTCTATGGCAGGCGCGTGTTCATCCACGGCGGCGTTCCTGTATAAGGCAGCGATCATTTCATCGCTCACCTTGTCGGTATCGAACATGATCTTGCCGTCGCGCAGGCCTATGATGCGCGGGAAATGCGCGCGCGCCAGTTCAACCTGGTGCAGGCTGCAGATCAGGCTGGCCTTGCGGGATGCCGCTTCGTCCTGCAAGCTGCGCAGGGTTTGCGAGGCGAGCGTAGGGTCCAGCGCGGACAGCGGTTCATCGACCAGCAACAGCCTGGCATCGGACAGGATCAGGCGCGCCAGGCCGCAGCGCTGGCGCTCGCCGCCGGACAGGCGGTCCACCCGGGAATACAGTTTATGTTGCAGCTGGAAGCGGCCCAACGCTTCCCACGCCGCGACAGGGTCCACCGGCTTGACCAGATTGCGTATCGCGCGCCCCAGCGACCAGGCGGGCAAGCTGCCCGCCAGCACCGCCGTGACCACGCGCTGCCTGGGCGGCAAAGGCGGGGTCTGCGGCGCCAGAAACAAACTGCGACGCAACGCATGCCGTGCATGATCGCTGATGGCCCAGGGCTGCTGATCGAACAGCGTGTAGTCTCCCTGTTCCGGCCGGTAGGCGCATGCCAGCGTATGCAGCAGCGTGGTCTTGCCGGCGCCCGACGGACCGATGAGGGCGATTTGTTCGCCGGCTGCGATATCCAGTGACAGATCGCTCAAGGCCCAGCCTGATGCCTGCCGGCTTGAAGACGGATGCCGCACATGGACGGCCCGCAGTTTTAGCATTACTTCATCCGGCATTACTTCAGCAGCCCTGCATTCTGCGCCGCACCTTCTATCGACTTATAATTCTCGGCCTTGGTCGGGATGAAGCGCGTGGCGCGTTGCAGCTCCAGGATCTCTTTGTCATGCGGATCGTTCGCGTTCAAAGCCAGGAAAGCGTCGGTGATTTTCTTGCGCAGCTCGGCAGGCATGTCGGCGCGCACCGACCAGTTATAGTCGAAATAGCCGGGGGTCGTGTAGAACACCCGCACCTGCTTGGTATCTACCTTGTTCTGGCTGGCCAGTTTTTCCCACACCGAGATATTCAGCGCGCCGGCATCCACCTTGCCGCCGGCAACGGCGGCAACCGTTGCGTCATGCGCGCCGGAGAAAGCAATTCGCTTCATATCGGTATCCGGGCTGATCTTGGCTGCCAGCAGGTAGTAGCGCGGCATCAGGTGGCCGGAGGTGGAAGATTCGGAACCGAAGGCGAAGGTCTTGCCCTTCAGGTCTTCAAGCTTGTTGATTGCCGGGCTGGTAGTGATAAAAACGGACTTGAATTTTTCATCTTCTTCGCGCTGCACCAGCGGGATGACCTGGTCCTTGCTGCGCACCTTGGCCTGCACGAAGGTAAAGCCGCCAAACCAGACCATATCCAGTTTATGATTGATCAAGCCTTCTACCGAGGCGGCGTAATCGGTAACCGGGGTGAACTCCACTTTCATGCCGAGTTTTTTTTCCAGATAGACGCCGAGCGGCTTGAATTTGCGCTGCAGCTCCGTCGGCGCCTCGTCCGGGATGGCCGACACGCGCAATACCTGCTGCTGGGCAAAGCTGAAGCCATTGACGAACAGCATGGAGGCGGCAAACAGGGAGCCGAGTACTTGTCTTCTGGAAAATTCTGGCATAGGGTGGTCTTTTTATTAAGGAGGTTGGAATTTTTTTTTGCGACATTCTGACGGGATTTTTGACGATAGTCTATGATAGGCAAAAAAACACGTTTATTGTGTGTCATTCCGAACGGCGCAAAGTATCAGCATGATAGACCATTAGCACCTGTTTCGAGTAGCGGCGAGGTTTATATCTGCAGATGCCCGCTATTTGTGATGGCTTCGAACGGCGCACCACCAGCATAGGGCAAAAACAAGATGCGAGACGATCTACAAGGCCGGTTTATCCAGCTATACCATGAAGATGCGGACGAACTGAGCACCAGGCTGCACATAGAACTCAGCAATAGCCTGCTTTCACCGCAGGCCAGCCTTTCTCCCAAATATTTTTACGACACCCTGGGTTCGCGCCTGTTCCAGGCGATCTGCGTCTTGTCCGAATATTATCCAACCCGCACCGAAGCCGCCATTTTTGCGCAATACCGGTCCGAGATGGCTGAATCGGTCGGCATCGGCGCTACGATGATAGACCTGGGCGCAGGTGATTGCGCCAAGGCCGCAACCTTGTTTGATGTATTGCAACCTGAACAGTATGTGCCGGTGGACATTTCCGTGGATTTCATGCGCAGCGCGGTCTACAGCCTGCAGCATACTTATCCGCAGATAGACATGCTGGGCGTGGGCATGGATTTCTCGGCGCGACTGGAATTGCCGGATGAAGTAAGGCGCGAAAAGCGCCTGTTTTTTTATCCCGGATCGTCCATAGGGAATTTTACGGTACGGGAAGCGATCACCTTTTTGCGCAGGATGCGGCTGGCCTGCGGCAATGACGGCGGCGTGCTGATAGGGGTGGACCTGGTCAAGAGCAAGGCCGTGCTGGAGCCGGCTTATGACGATGCGCTGGGGCTGACCTCGGCCTTCAACCTGAACATCCTGAACAATATCAATCGTTTACTGGGGTCCGATTTCGACCTGAAGGACTGGCAGCACCGGGCTTTTTATCATCAGGATAAACAACGCATGGAAATGTACCTGGAAGCCAGGCGCGACCTGACGGTGCATTGGCAAGGCAAGCAGCGCGACTTCGTCAGGGGCGAGCGCATCCATACAGAAAATAGCTATAAATACACACCCGAAAACTTCACCGGCGCATTGAACGAGGCCGGATTTTCCCAAACACGGATGTGGACCGACGAACAAGGCTGGTTTGCCGTGTTTCATGCGCATCCCTAGAAGTTTGCCAAATCAGCCACAAAAATTTGGCCTGTGACAGGTTTTCAATGTGCAGGCGCATTGAGCGCATCGTTCATTATGGTCAGCTGGTAGCGCGATGTAGCACCGCCAGCTGTCGCGACTGGGCGACGAGCTGGCCCCGGCTATCCCAGATTTCAAAATCCTCCTCATGATAGCCTTCTATCACGTGGCGCGTGCTCACCCGGCACGCTAGCCAGCCCGGAGCAGGCCTGGCGCGGATATGTACCGTCAATTCCACCGTCGAGGAACCGCGCTGTCCCAGTTCCAGCACTGCCGGCGCGGCGGCATCCACCAGCGCCGCCAGGCTGACGGTGTCGGCATCGCTGCCGTCTGCGTACCGCATCCAGAATTCCATCGTGCCTTCCCCGCTGGGTTTGCCCTGAACCCAACCCGGCAATCGGGCTACCCTGTAGTGCACCTGCTCCGTGATGCTCACGCCGGGCATTCCTTTACCGCCTAGCAGATCGACGCATTGCTGCACCGGCGGCAGTTCGGGCATCCGGTTCAATAGCAGGGTAGGGCCGCTGGCTTGCGGCAGGTCGGTGAAACTGGCGACGACGCGGACGATTTCCTGATCGTCGCGCAGCAACCTGGCCTCGCCGGTCGCCACCCGCTTGCCTACGCGGGCCACCTCGGTGTGTATCTGCACCGGCCCCGGTGTCGCTGGCTTCAGGAAGAAAGCTGATACTGCCAGAGGATCAGGGAAGTCCAGTTTGACCATCTCCCGTTTCAATGCCTGCAAGCAGACGGCCAGGCTATATCCACCATTCGATGTACCGCTCAATGCGTTCCAGCGATCTGTCAGCACCCCGGCATAGCGGCGTGCGGCAATCTCGTTCACGCTTGTATCTGCGTTAAAAAGAGAAGTACTGTCCATGTCGGCCCCTGTTCCTTTTCCTGTATGGCTATGCTGAGCGCATAGCGACAGTATCTGAAATGGCCACCATGCTTTCAATTACCCGGCAGGTAATCATTCGCTCCGGCACGTAATTTGGCGAATCGGGAGATGCAGCATGCCTTGAGCAGTGCGGCAGGCTTACCTATTTGTAAAGATTTTGATGCAACCCTTTCTAAATTTCAATCAATTGACTTTTGTTAAATGTCGTACATATCTACTTCATTTTCCAACCTATACTAAGATATAGTCGGTTATATTAATCAAATAAAATTCAATGCCACGGTTGGTCGAAGGATGCTGATTGATACGCGCGTCTTGTCGATGATGGCCAATGCAGGGACATCATGCTGAATCCACACTTTATTACGGTCTCCGATTGCCTGCGGACGCAATTTGCCCTGGTGCGTAACCGTTCGGTCGCCTTGTCGGAACCTCTGTCGGAAGAGGATTGCTGCGTGCAGTCCATGCCGGATGCCAGCCCTATCAAGTGGCACCTGGCGCATACTACGTGGTTCTTTGAAACCTTCATCCTGGAAAAGTTCGAGCCGGATTTCGAGGCGCATGATCCGGCGTTCCGGGTGCTGTACAACTCCTATTACAACGGGATAGGCGACAAGCATCCGCGCGCGCAGCGCGGCATGCTGACCCGCCCTTCGCTGGCGGAAGTGCTGGCGTATCGCGCCAATGTGGATGAAAGAATACAGGAACTGCTTGCCAGGCATGACTTGTTCAGCCCGCACTCGACCGAACTGGCGATGCTGGTGGAACTAGGTACGCAACACGAGCAGCAGCATCAGGAACTGATGATGACTGACCTCAAGCATCTGCTGTCCCTGAATCCCCTCAAACCCGCCTATGCCGACGAGCCGCTGGACCCGGCGTTAACGCCGCCGGCCGTCACCTGGCTGGAGTTTGATGCGGGCGTGGTGGAGATTGGCCATGCGTCGGACAGTTTTTGCTTTGACAATGAACTTCCGAGGCATCGCCAGTTCATAGAAAAATTCTCGCTGGCCTCGCGCCTGGTGACCAACGGCGAATACCTGGAATTTGTCAAGGCGGGCGGCTATCGGGACCCGGCGTTGTGGCTGTCCGAAGGCTGGGACTGGATCATTTCGCAGCGCATTACCCATCCGCTCTACTGGCATCCTGCGCACTCCAGCCTGACAGAGAAGCCCGCCAACTGGCTGGAATTTACGCTGCACGGCCTGCTGCCGCTGGACTTGCACAGGCCGGTTACCCACATTTCCTTCTTTGAAGCGGAAGCCTATGCCCGCTGGGTGGGCGCGCGCCTGCCGACCGAGTCGGAATGGGAATATGCCGCCGGCACCGTGGAAATGATTCCCGGCAATCTGCCGCCGCACCTGCACCCGGCGGCCTACTCCGCCCATGCCGCGCTGGTGGATATGTTCGGCGTCGCCTGGCAATGGACCAGCAGCAGCTATGCGCCTTACCCGGGCTATGTTTCCGCCGAGGGCGCGATCGGCGAATATAACGGCAAGTTCATGGTGAACCAGTATGTGTTGCGGGGTTCTTCTTGTGCTACGCCTACCGGACATGCGAGGGTGACGTATAGGAACTTCTTTCCTTCTACTGCCAGATGGCAGTTTACGGGGATACGGTTGGCGAGGTAGTGGCTTTGTGATGGCTTCTAGTTCGGTGGTACTGTCATTTGATTGCGCTTCGCGGGTACAGGTCGGGCCACCCCCGACCTGTCTCTACGATAGTGCGGTTTAATGATTAACGCCGGCTCCCAAGAAGAATTAAGCCGCGAGCTCAACTAGTCCCGCCGCATAATCCCTATTCACCGCACTCAACACCGCCTTAAACGAAGCGGTCACAATATTCCCATCTATGCCTACCCCAAACCGCGTAGGCCCGTTGTTTACCCGTATCTCGATATAGCAAGCCGCCTGCGCATTGGCGCCGGCGCCGATCGAGTGTT
This sequence comes from Undibacterium sp., assembly GCA_035487495.1. Taxonomy (GTDB): domain Bacteria; phylum Pseudomonadota; class Gammaproteobacteria; order Burkholderiales; family Burkholderiaceae_D; genus Undibacterium. The sequence goes on along the minus strand of DATHMC010000085.1, from coordinate 10,928 downwards.
CGTGATAGTCCATCACCCGGATATCCTGCCCAATGGATTGAAACGCGTGCACCATCGCGTCGATGGGGCCATTGCCTGCACCATGGATAGCTTGTGGCTGTGCATGGTGCAGCAGATCAATGTGCAGTTGTACCTGCGATTGCTCTGATGGCGATTTTCTGTTTTCCAGAATGTGGTGTGCCTGGTAGGCGTAAGGTGCTTGGGCGTCCAGATATTCCTGCTGGAAGATGGTGTGGATGTTTTGCGCGGTCATTTCCTTGCCGCTCTGGTCGGCGGCGGCTTGCACGGCGCGGCTGAATTCGATTTGCAGACGGCGCGGCAGCGCCAGGCCGTATTCCTGTTCCAGCAGGAAGGCCATGCCGCCCTTGCCGGACTGGCTATTGACGCGGATCACGGCATCATAGTTGCGGCCGAGGTCGGCCGGGTCAATGGGCAGGTAGGGTACTTCCCAGATCGCGTCTTTTTCCTGTTTGGCGAAACCCTTCTTGATCGCATCCTGATGCGAGCCGGAGAAGGCGGTGAACACGAGGTCGCCGACATACGGATGGCGCGGGTGCACCGGCAACTGGTTGCACTCTTCGACGCACTGCCTGACCGTATCGATGTCGGAAAAATCCAGGCCGGGGTGCACGCCTTGTGTGTACAGGTTCAGGGCCAGCGTGACCAGGTCCACGTTGCCGGTGCGTTCGCCATTGCCGAACAGGCAGCCTTCCACGCGGTCGGCGCCGGCCATCACGGCCAGCTCGGCGGAGGCGACCGCGGTGCCGCGGTCATTGTGCGGATGCACGCTGAGGACGATGGCTTCGCGCCTTGCCAGGTGCCTGTGCATCCACTCTATCTGGTCGGCGTACACGTTCGGCGTGGTGCACTCTACGGTGGAGGGCAGGTTGACGATCATCTTGCGGTCCGGCGTCGGTTGCCAGATCTCGGATACGGCATCGCAAATCTCTTTGGAAAAATCCAGTTCCGTCATGCTGAAGGTTTCCGGCGAATATTCAAATACCCATTCCGTTTCGGGGCGGGCATCGGTCAGTTGCTTGATCAGTCGGGTGCCGGTGACGGCGATGGCCTTGACTTCCTCGCGCGACATGCCGAAAACGATGCGCCTGAAGGCCGGCGCAACCGGATTGTACAAATGGATGATCGCGCGCTTGGCCCCCTGCACCGAGTCCACCGTGCGGCGTATCAGGTCTTCGCGCGACTGGGTCAGCACTTCTATCGTGACGTCGTCGGGGATGCGGTTTTCCACGACCAGTTTGCGCACAAAATCGAAATCCGTGTCGGAGGCAGAAGGGAAGGCGACTTCGATTTCCTTGATGCCTATGCTGACCAGCATTTCAAAGAAACGCAATTTTTTCTCTGCGCTCATCGGTTCTATCAATGCCTGGTTGCCGTCGCGCAGGTCGGTGCTCATCCAGATCGGGGCCTTGCTGATGACCTGGTTCGGCCAGGTGCGGTCGCTCAATGGGACGGCAGGAAAAGCACGATATTTTTCAGATGGGTTGGGTGACATCATTTTGGTTTTCTCCAGGATAGCCGACAGCTCGCCTTGGCTTGGCGCCGGGCAGGTTTAAAGTACGTAACGGGGGATGTGGCGGAAGGCTACCTGGCGGCCACTTAGAAACTTAACGCGAGGCCAGGCAACCGATCGGTAGCGGTAGTAGTAGAGCTAGGGCAGCTTGCAGGCGTGCAGCGGCAATCGCAGCGAAGCATTCGCTTTGATTGATCGTTGCATTGGCTGCGTTTGGGTGCATGTTCGCTCTCGGGTTGATCAGCATGGCGCCGAATCGGGTATTGCGTATAAATTAGGGATTTACTGCTAGTGTGATGCTGTGCTGCTACGACTAGATTACTTGACTAGTAGTAGAGTTAGTAGTGTTAGTAGCATCAAAGCCGACGACGCCAGCAGCAAGTCTTGCTTGGTGCGGGTCAGTTTCCTGGCAGTTGATGTAGAGTGTTTCGAAGGCATGGATCCAATATAAATGAATATTTGGGAGTCTGTCAATCATTAATTCAGCTGACTGTGGAAAGTGCTGTCAGTTCGCTAACAGGCATTTGCACGCACTGATTGCGGCCCTTTTGCTTGGCTTTATACAGGGCGGCATCTGCGCACTTCAGCAAGATTTTCAAGTCTCCGTCATTTTCCTGGTGGAAGGTGCTGAGACCTATGCTGATGCTGAGCTGCTGCGCGATTTTGGATTTAAGGTGAGGGATGCCGAGGTTCCAGATCGCCAGGCGCAATTTTTCCGCAAACTGCAGGGCTGATTCCTCGGGCGTATTCGGCAGCATCAGGATGAATTCCTCGCCGCCGTAACGTGCCAGTACATCGGTAGAGCGGAATAGCTGGGCCTTCAGGGTGTTGGCCACCGCGATAATGGTCTTGTCGCCTGCCAGGTGGCCGTAGTAGTCGTTGTATTCCTTGAAAAAATCGATGTCGATCATGAATACGGACAGCGGCAATTTCTCGCGCTTTGAATGGCCCAGCGCCATTTTGTAGTGCTCGTCGAAGAAGCGCCGGTTGTAGATGCCGGTCAGGCTGTCGGTGGTGGCCTCGACTTTCAGTATCTCCGAATGCGAGCGCAGCATCTTCTCGCGTTTGATGGAAGTGCTGGAGTCTGTCACCTGGATCAGGCAGCAGCGGTTGCCGTCAGGCGAGCTTAAGGGCGTGATGGAGATGGTCTGGTGCATGCGGACCTTTTCTTCGCTCAGTTCTGCGGGATCGAACAGAGGCAAAGGGGAACGATGCAGTGCATTTGACAGTATTACAGGCAAACCGTGGCTCAGCGTATTCCTGACCGCCGTCAAAAAAGCCGCAGTGGGCGGCGTATCGAACGCCTCCGCCAGTTTTTTGCCGATTACTTGCTCTTGCGGCAAACCGCTATGCCTGGCCAGCCAGCTGTTCCATAGCAAAATTCTTTCATCTGCGTCAACCATGATCAAACCCAGGTTGACGGCGTTAAAGATTTGCTCCAGATGTGCGGCAGCCGGGACGTTCAGTTGCGAGGGCATCAAATATTTTCCAGATAACGCTCAATATGAATGACAAGATTTTGGAGTGATACTGAGCTCAGCAAAAATACCAGGTGGCCTTCCGAATGCCGTTTTTCTATGATCAGGTCGATGTGCAGGATCAGGATATACGGCTGATCGGTACTTTGTCCTATGTGCCTGAAAATTTCATCCGTCGTTGCCACCGTATAGCTGGGCAGCGAACTGCTGAGGGAAATCTTCAAGATGTCTGCCATCGCGGACAGGCAGGCATTCAGTATGATATTGCCCAGCTCACACATTGCATCCTGTTCGAATTCGGCCAGTTCCTCGGCGCTCATTTGCGAGCCCATCATGTCGCGCACAATTTCCAGCGCATGATTTTCTGTAAACAAGAGCAGGGCCTTGGCGTCGAAAGGCCCGGTGAATTGCTGTGTAACGGCGCCAAACTTGCTGCTGTTCAGCGCCATGATGGCGGCATTGATCTCCGAGGCTTTTTTTATCTCGACCGACGGAACGGATAGCTTGACCTCGTCGCCCACAATTTCGCTGAGACTGGACGCAGCGCGACCCGCGCCGACATTGAACACTTCGGTCAGTGCATCCAGGTGGATATCTGTCAAGTGGTTCACTCGGCGCCCTTGAAGTGCTCCAGCGCATGGGAGATGGATTTCTCGGTAACCGGCTTGGCGACAAAGACGGCGCCCAGGGCATTGGAGCGAGTCTGAAAGCTTTCCTGGATATTTGCCGAAAAAATTACCACACGCATCTGCGGATGCTGCAGCAAAATCTGCTCTGCGGCATCGGTGCCCAGCATGCCGGGCATATTGATGTCCATGGTGCAGTAGTCCGGCAGGTCTTGCGCTGAGACTTTGATGGCATCGGCGCCGTTGCTCGCCTCCAAAATCTCCCATTCAGGGTGGACGGCTTTGACGTGTGCGCGAATCACCATGCGCGACACTTTGCTATCGTCAACGATCAGAAGTTTTTTGTTGGTGTTTTCAGATGTCATGATATTTAGTAGCTTATCGTCAATATCTATATTCTACCTTAGGCAGGCCACCCATATACGTGAAACAATGTCAATTTTCCTTACAATTGTTTTCTTTTTTTACGCGTGGCCCAAGGCAGGCGCGTGTCATGCCGGATGCGGGCAGCGGCTTCGATCAGGTGCCTAAGTGCCGGCATCATCTGTCAATCCTGCCTTACGCAATTTTCGCCACAAGGTCGTGCGGCTGATTCCCAGATGTGCGGCAACGGCTTCGCGGTTGTTCTGGAAGCGCAGCATCAATGCATCCAGGGACTCGGTTCGGCCATCCATTTTTGACGCCCCGGCATCGGGCTTCGGCCTGCCTGCAGAACTCCATCCCGCCGGTGCGGCGTTGATTATCTCTGGCGCTATTTTTGCGACGAAACTGGGGCTGAATGCCTGCAAGGGTTGGGCGGCGAGAAAAAGCGCCAGCCTCTCCATCAGATTGCGCAATTCCCTCACGTTGCCCGGCCACGCATAGTGTTTCAACAGGTCGCCGCAGGCAACTACCTCTGCGTGCAGGTTGGCATGCGGCCGCGCGCCCAGCGCTGCCAGAGCTGTTTTCAGGCACCATTCGGCCAGCGACACGAGGTCCTCGCTCCTGTCCCGCAGCGCGGGCAACTTCATGCGCAGTACCGCCAGGCGGTAAAACAGGTCGGAGCGGAAGCGGCCTTCCCGTATCCTGGCCTCCAGGTCGCAATGTGTGGCGCTGATGATGCGGACATCCACCGGTATCGGGCGGGTGCCGCCCACCCGCACCACTTCGCGCTCTTCCAGCACCCGCAACAGGCGGGTCTGCAAACTAGGTGGCATTTCTCCTATCTCATCCAGAAACAGCGTGCCGCGATGGGCCGCTTCAAACAGGCCGGCATGGCCGCCCCGGCGCGAGCCTGTAAAAGCGCCTTCTTCATAACCGAAGAGTTCGGATTCCAGCAGGGACTCGGCAATAGCGCCGCAATTTACTGCGACAAAGGCCTGGCGCGCGCGCGGACTTTCCCGGTGCATGGCTTGCGCCGCCAGTTCCTTGCCGGTACCGGTTTCCCCGTGTATCAATACCGTGGCCGGCGATTTGGCAAACAGGGTGATGGAGTGCCGCACCTCATGCATGGCCTGCGAGTCTCCCCGCAAGTCGTTGATGCCGTGTTTGGCGCGCAGTGAATCCGCCACCGGATAGCTGCGGCCGCGCGCGGATTCCAGCCGGGTCAGGCGGGCGATTTCCAACGCGTCGTCGAAGGCCTGGCGTATCGACGCGGCGGAATAGACAAAGATGCCGGTCAGGCCGGCTTCCTCCGCCAAATCGGTAATCAGACCCGCCCCGACTACTGCCTTGATGCCGGCGGCTTTCAATTCACTGATCTGGGCGCGGGCATCTTCTTCGGTTACATAGGTGCGCTGCATGATCCTGAAGCCGAACGTGCTCATGAACTCCGCCAGCTCCGGCATGGTTTCCTGATAGGTGATCAGGCCCAACTCGGAAGATACCTTGCGGGCCCTGGCCAGCGCTTGCATGACGTCGAAGCCGCTGGCCTTGGCGATCACCACCGGCACCGACAGGCGGCTCTTCAGGTAGGCGCCGTTCGATCCAGCCGCGATCACGGCATCGCAGCGCTCGGTCTTCAGGCGTTCGCGGATATGGATGGCGGCCTCTTCGAACCCCATATGGATAGGTTCTATACTTGCGCTGGTGTCGTACTCGACCATGATGTCGCGAAACAGGTCGAACAGGCGCGAGATCGATACCGTCCAGATGACGGGCTTATCGCCGCTGTCGCGGGAAGTGGCTGACGGATATTTCATGATTCAATGATGTTTCAATTAATGTTTCAAAATTTCATGTGAAACGTATTATGAAACAAATTTTCAAAGTCGTGCGGCAATATGCAAATTTATTATGAGCTTAAGTGTTTGATTTTCAAGGGCTAACGATATTTGCCCAAATATAGGCCGCCGCTGGCATGGCGCTTGCAGTATGGGTTGGAATCAATGTCGTCACACACCTAAAAAGGTTTTAAATGAGCAACTACTCCGCAGGTGCTGCCTTCCGCAAGGCGGTTCAGGAAGAATCCCCCCTACAACTGGTCGGCGCCATCAACGCCAATCATGCCTTGCTGGCCAAGCGCGCAGGCTTCAAGGCCATCTACCTGTCTGGCGGCGGCGTCGCAGCTGGTTCACTGGGCTTGCCGGATCTGGGCATCTCCAATCTGGACGATGTCCTGACCGATGTGCGCCGCATCACCGATGTGTGCGATCTGCCGCTGATGGTCGACGTGGATACCGGTTTCGGCGCGTCGGCCTTCAATGTCGCCCGTACCGTAAAATCGATGATCAAGTTCGGTGCCGCCGCCATGCATATCGAAGACCAGGTGGGCGCGAAACGCTGCGGCCACAGGCCGGGCAAGGAAATCGTCGGCAAGGATGAGATGGTGGACCGCATCAAGGCTGCCGTCGACGCGCGCACGGACGAGAACTTTGTCATCATGGCGCGTACCGATGCGCTGGCCGTGGAAGGCCTGGAGGCCGCGATAGAGCGTGCCGTGGCCTGTGTCGAAGCCGGCGCCGACATGATCTTTCCGGAGGCGATCACCGATCTGCACATGTACAAGCAGTTCGCGAATGCAGTCAAGGTGCCTATCCTGGCCAATATCACCGAGTTCGGTTCTACGCCTTTATTTACGGTAGATGAATTGAAAACCGCCGACGTCGGCATCGTGCTGTATCCACTGTCGGCTTTCCGCGCCATGAACAAGGCTGCGGAAAACGTCTACACCGCGATTCGCCGCGACGGCACGCAAAAGAACGTGGTCGACACGATGCAGACGCGCATGGAATTATACGATCGCATCAACTACCATGAGTTTGAGCAAAAGCTGGATGCGTTGTTTGCCCAGCAAAAGAACAAGTAAGAATAGAAGGAAGCAGGCGCCGGTATCTCATATCGGCGCGGCAGAAATTCGTTAACCCAATCAGTTTACTGGAGATACCAATGACCGAAACAGTCGGCTTCAAGCCCAAGAAATCCGTCGCGCTATCCGGCGTTACCGCTGGCAATACGGCGCTGTGCACTGTAGGAAAAACGGGCAATGACTTGCACTATCGCGGCTACGACATCCTGGATGTGGCGGACACCTGCGAGTTTGAAGAGATCGCCCATCTGCTGGTGCACGGAAAACTGCCTACCGCCGCAGAATTGCGCGCATACAAGACCAAGCTGAAAGCCTTGCGCGGCTTGCCGGCAAACGTGAAGGCCGCGCTGGAATGGCTGCCTGCGGCATCCCATCCTATGGATGTGATGCGTACCGGCGTGTCTGCGCTGGGCTGCATATTGCCGGAAAAAGACGACCACAATACGCCGGGTGCGCGCGATATCGCCGACCGCCTGATGGCATCGCTGGGTTCCATGCTGCTGTACTGGTACCACTACAGCCACAACGGCAAGCGCATAGAAGTGGAAACCGACGACGAATCCATAGGCGCGCATTTCCTGCACCTGCTGCATGGTGTAAAACCTTCCGAAGACTGGGAAAAAGCGATGCACACGTCGCTGATCCTGTATGCAGAACATGAATTCAATGCCTCCACGTTCGCAGGCCGCGTGATCGCCGGCACCGGTTCCGACATGTATTCCGCCATCACCGGCGCCATCGGCGCGCTGCGCGGCCCCAAGCATGGCGGCGCCAATGAAGTGGCGTTTGAAATCCAGAAGCGCTACGACAATCCGGATGAAGCGGAAGCGGATGTGAAGAAGCGAGTGGAAAACAAGGAGGTGATCATCGGTTTCGGTCACCCCGTGTACACGATCTCCGATCCGCGCAACAAGGTGATCAAGGAAGTCGCAAGGAAGTTGTCCAAGGAAGCCGGCTCGACCAAGATGTTCGACATCGCCGAGCGCCTGGAAACCGTGATGTGGGACATCAAGAAAATGTTCCCCAACCTGGACTGGTTCTCCGCCGTGTCCTACCATATGATGGGAGTGCCGACTTCAATGTTCACGCCTTTGTTCGTGATCGCGCGCACGTCCGGCTGGGCCGCGCACATCATAGAACAGCGCATCGACAACAAGATCATCCGTCCGAGCGCCAATTATGTCGGTCCGGAAGATCTGAAATTCGTGCCGATCAAGAATCGGAAGTAAAGCCGCCCCGATCCCTCCTTTTCTTCCCTGAGCCAATGAATACCTTAAACCGAAAACCCCTGCCGGGCACCAAATTGGATTACTTCGACGCGCGTGCCGCGGTCGATGCGATCCTGTCCGGCGCCTATGCCAAGCTGCCGTATACATCGCGCGTGCTGGCCGAGAACCTGCTGCGCCGCTGCGACCCGGCTACGCTGACCGACTCGCTGAAGCAGCTCATCGAGCGCAAGCGCGACCTGGATTTTCCATGGTTCCCGGCCCGCGTCGTGTGTCATGACATCCTGGGCCAGACCGCATTGGTCGACCTGGCGGGACTGCGTGACGCCATCGCCGCCCAGGGAGGAGACCCGGCCCTGGTCAATCCGGTCGTGCCGACGCAGCTGGTCGTAGACCACTCGCTGGCGGTGGAATGCGGCGGCTTCGACCCCGACGCGTTTGAAAAGAACCGCGCCATCGAAGACCGTCGCAACGAAGACCGTTTCCACTTTATCGACTGGACCAAGAAAGCGTTCAAGAACGTCGACGTCATCCCGCCGGGCAACGGCATCCTGCACCAGATCAACCTCGAACGCATGTCGCCGGTGGTGCAGGTGCATGACGGTGTCGCGTTCCCGGACACGCTGGTCGGTACCGACAGCCATACCCCGATGGTGGACGCGCTGGGCGTGATCGCCATCGGCGTCGGCGGCCTGGAAGCGGAAAGCGTGATGCTGGGCCGCGCGTCTTATATGCGGCTGCCGGATATCGTCGGTGTGGAACTCACGGGCAAGCCGGCTGAGGGCATTACCGCGACCGACGTCGTGCTCTCGCTCACCGAATTCCTGCGTAAGGAAAAAGTGGTCGGCGCGTACCTCGAGTTCTACGGAGCAGGCACGGCCAACCTGACGCTCGGCGATCGCGCGACCATCGCCAACATGGCGCCCGAATTCGGCGCGACGGCGGCGATGTTCTACATCGACGAGCAGACCATCAAGTACCTCAAGCTCACCGGCCGCGACGACGAACTCGTCAAGCTGGTCGAGACCTACGCGAAGGAAACCGGCCTGTGGGGCGATACGCTGAAGCACGCGGAATATGAGCGCGTGCTGACGTTTGATCTGTCTACCGTGGTGCGCACGCTGGCGGGTCCGTCAAACCCGCATCGCCGTTTGCCGGTTTCCGAACTGGCCGCGCGTGGGATCAGCGGCAAGGTAGAGAACGAGCCGGGTCTCATGCCAGACGGCGCGGTGATCATCGCTGCGATCACGAGCTGCACGAACACCAACAATCCGCGCAACATGATCGCCGCCGGTTTGCTGGCGCGCAACGCCAATCAACGTGGATTGACTCGCAAGCCGTGGGCGAAGACGTCGCTTGCGCCGGGATCGAAGGCGGTCACGCTGTATCTGGAAGAGGCGGGCCTGTTGCCGGAACTGGAGCAACTGGGCTTCGGCGTGGTCGCGTATGCGTGCACGTCGTGCAACGGCATGTCGGGTGCGTTGGATCCGGTGATCCAGAAGGAAATCGTCGATCGCGATCTGTATGCGACGGCCGTGCTGTCCGGCAACCGGAACTTCGACGGCCGTATTCATCCGTATGCGAAGCAGGCTTTCCTCGCTTCGCCGCCGCTGGTGGTGGCCTACGCGATTGCCGGGACGATCCGCTTCGACATCGAGAAGGATGTGCTTGGCGTCGACGCTGACGGCAACGAGATCAAGCTGAAGGACATCTGGCCGTCGGATGAAGAGATCGACGCGATCGTCGCTTCGAGCGTGAAGCCGGAGCAGTTCCGCAAAGTGTATGAGCCGATGTTCGCGGTCTCCGTCGATACGGGTGAGAAGGCTGATCCGCTGTACGACTGGCGTCCGATGAGCACGTATATCCGCCGTCCGCCGTATTGGGAAGGCGCGCTTGCCGGTGAGCGCACGCTGACGGGCATGCGTCCGCTGGCTGTGCTGGGCGACAACATCACGACTGATCACCTGTCGCCGTCGAATGCGATTCTGGCGGACAGCGCGTCGGGCGAGTACCTCGCCAAGATGGGCTTGCCGGAAGAGGACTTCAATTCGTACGCAACGCACCGTGGCGATCACCTGACCGCGCAGCGCGCCACCTTCGCGAATCCGACGCTGAAGAACGAGATGGTGCTGGAAGACGGCAAGGTGAAGGCCGGTTCGTTGGCGCGCATCGAGCCTGAGGGCAAGGTGACGCGCATGTGGGAAGCGATCGAAACCTACATGGAGCGCAAGCAGCCGCTGATCGTGATTGCCGGTGCTGACTACGGCCAGGGTTCGTCGCGCGACTGGGCAGCGAAGGGTGTGCGTCTTGCTGGCGCGGAAGCGATTGTTGCGGAAGGGTTCGAGCGGATTCACCGCACGAATCTGGTGGGCATGGGCGTGTTGCCGCTGGAATTCAAGCCTGGCGTGAATCGTCTTACGCTCGCAATCGACGGCACCGAAACCTTCGACGTGATCGGCGAACGCAAACCGCGCGCCGACCTCACGCTCGTGATTCATCGCAAGAACGGTGAGCGCGTAGAGGTGCCGGTGACGTGCCGCCTGGATACGGCGGAAGAGGTGTCGATCTACGAAGCCGGCGGCGTGTTGCAACGCTTCGCGCAGGACTTTCTTGAATCGACGAAGGCAGCGGCTTAAGGCTTTTGAGCTTCTCTCATCAGGACACTACTTTCATGGCTCACAAACCTCAGATCAAGATTCCGGCGACGTACATGCGCGGCGGCACCAGCAAAGGCGTGTTCTTTCGGCTGCAGGATTTGCCGGAGGCGGCCCAGGTGCCGGG
>DATHMC010000084.1:0-8141 GCA_035487495.1 Undibacterium sp. | reverse complement strand
CAGGTCTTGTATGCCCGCCCTCTGCATCACCTTGGTATATTCGCTCACCACCGGCACTGCCCCATGCCAGGGGAACGGCACAACCTGCGAAATCACTACGCCGGGACCCTCCTTGCCGAGCGCATCTGCCAGCGCTTGGCTGCCGACGAAAGACACATTATAGAATTGGCCGGTATATCCGGCCTTGCGCATGTCCTTGATGTAGGCGGAGCAAGAGGCGTAGGCGCTGATCTGTATGATGACGTCGGGCCGCTTGGGCAACAATTTGTCCACTGCTTTTGCCACATCCACGCTGTTGCGCTCGACAGTGGCGGTGTCCACCATATGCACGCCCATCTTCTTTAGCGCGCGCTCGACGCCGGCCAGACCCGCTTTCCCATACGCATCATTTTGATAAAAGACCGCGATATTTTTCATGCCGGTACGCACCAGCCGTTCCACCAGGTGCTCGGTTTCATCAAAATAACTGGCGCGTATGTTGAAGATCTGGCGGTTGAAGGGCTCCCTTAGCGATTGTGCTCCGGTAAACGGCGCAAAGAAAGGCACCTTGGCACGCGTGAAAATCGGCAAGGCGGCATTGCTGGTTGGCGTGCCCACATAGCCGAACAGGGCGAAGACATCATCGCCTTCTATCAACTTCCTGGTGTTGGCTGCAGCGAGGTCGGCTTCATACTTATCGTCCAGCTTCACTATCTCTATCTTGCGGCCAAATACGCCGCCTTGCGCATTGACTTGATCGAAATAGGCTTTGGCGCCAGCATGCAACTGTATGCCGAGTTGCGCCGCCGGGCCGGAAAATGCTGCGGACTGGCCAAGGGTGATTTTCTGATCGGTGATGCCTGGCTCAGACCACGCAGATGAAATTGGGGCGACAGACAAAAACGCAGCCAATAATGAAGTCAAACACAATCGACGATTCCACATGGAGGTAACCTGAGATTGATTGATTATTCGGTGTTATTGAAACTGCTTGAGATTCGCTGCCCACCTGCGCCGGCGAAGAAAGCCGGCGCCGCATTACTTGCTCAGACTGCGTCCTGCCCGGTCTCACCGGTACGGATGCGTATTACCTGCTCTACATTCTGTACAAAAATCTTGCCGTCGCCGATTTTCCCAGTATGGGCAGCCTTGATGATCGCATCCACAACATGCTCGCATATATTGTCGGCGACAACCACCTCGACTCTGATCTTGGGCAGGAAATCGACCACATATTCGGCGCCGCGGTATAACTCGGTATGGCCTTTTTGACGGCCAAAACCTTTCACCTCGGTGACCGTCAGGCCGGTCACGCCGACATCGGCCAGGGCTTCACGTACTTCGTCCAGTTTGAATGGTTTGATAACGGCAGTAATTTGCTTCATGGTAACTCCTTTTTTTACATTCTAACGTCCATTTATCATTTTATCTGGATAAAAATTTACGTTATTCATGTTTTTTGATGGCTGCGATCTAAAGCATCTTCAATCGCGGAACTTCGACGTGATCGGATAGCGCCAATCGCGCCCGAATGCCCTGTGGGTGACGCGTATGCCGACAGGCGCTTGCCGGCGCTTGTATTCGTTGATCTTGATCAGGCGCGTGATGCGCTCCACATCGGCTTCGGCATAGCCGGCCGCGATGATTTCTGCGCGCCCCTGATTTTCCTCCATATACAACTGCATGATGCCATCCAGGATTTCATATGGCGGCAGGGAGTCCTGGTCGGTCTGATCGGGACGCAGTTCTGCCGATGGCGCCCTGGTCAGAATGCGCTCCGGTATGACCTCCGACAGGCTATTGCGGTAAGCGCACAGGCGATAGACCAGGGTCTTGGCAATGTCCTTGATGACGGCAAAGCCGCCGGCCATGTCGCCGTACAGCGTGCAATAACCTACCGCCATCTCACTCTTGTTGCCGGTAGTAAGCACGATGGAGCCATATTTGTTCGAGAGCGCCATCAATATGGTGCCGCGTATCCTGGCCTGGATATTCTCTTCCGTCGTATCTTCCGCCAGCCCGGAAAACTCCTCTTTCAAGGTAGTGCGGAAAGCGGAGAAGCATTCACTGATAGAGATCTCGTCGTAACGTACTTTGATACGCTCCGCCATATCGCGCGAATCCAGCCAAGAAATATCGGCAGTATACGGCGATGGCATCATCACTGCCCTCACCTTGTCTGCACCGAGCGCATCGACTGCGATCGCCAGCGTCAATGCCGAATCGACGCCGCCGGACAGGCCGATGACGACGCTGGGGAAACCGTTCTTGCCGACATAATCGCGCACGCCCAGCACCAGGGCCTGATAGACCTGGGCCTCTATCGGCAGGGGTACTGCGATAGGCGTTTGTTTGGGGACTGCGCCATCGAACTCGACAACTTGCAAATCCGGCCGACAGTGCGGCAACTGCAGGCACACGTGACCATGCTGGTCCATCACAAAAGAATTGCCGTCAAAAATCAGCTCATCCTGGCCGCCGACCAGGTTAGCATAGACCAGCGACAAGCCCTGGCTGGTGACATTGGCACGCATCACGTCGTAGCGCTGGTGCTGTTTGCTCATATGGAAGGGCGAACCGTTGGGCACCAACAATACCTGCGCGCCGGCCTGCCGCGCCTTACGCGGCGCGTTCGGAAACCAGGTATCTTCGCAGATGTTCACGCCGAATCTCGTGCCTTTGACTTCAAACACCAGCGGAGTGTCGGAGGATGAAAAGTATCTTTTTTCGTCGAACACCATATCATTCGGCAAGTCGTGCTTGTAGTAGGCCCCCGCTACCTTGCCGTGGACCAGCACGGAAACGGCGTTCAGCCTTTGCTGACCCTTGACGGCGGGATGTCCCACCAGCACATGCAGGTCCTTGAACTGGGCCAGCTGGCTTGCGAGCCCCAGTAAGCTTTCCTCGGTTTTTGCGTAGAATGCGCTACGCAGCAGCAAATCCTCCGGCGGATAACCCACTAGCGAGAGTTCCGGAGTAACGAGAATATCGCAACCCCGCTCCGCGGCGCGGCGGGCGTAGTCTAGGATCTGGGCAGCGTTGCCGGCAAGGTCGCCGACCACGCTATTCATCTGGGCTATTGCAACTTTAACTGTCATGGCTATTGGTTTTGTTCGTTCTAACGGTAATATCACATAAATTATAATGAATCTTGCTTCTCATCTTACTGTGAATCCAAACTCTGCTCAGCGCCATTATCGCATGCGTATCTCGTCCTCCATGTCTGAAATCGGGCAAAAACAGTGGGATGGGCTGCTGGCAAGGCAGCAGGAGGTCAATCCTTTCCTGTCTTACGCATTTTTGCATGCGCTGCACGAATCAGGTTCCGCCAGCGCAAAAACCGGTTGGCGACCGGTGTATCTGACGCTGTGGGATGAGGATCAACTCGCTGCCGCGATGCCGTTGTATGAAAAATCGCACTCTTATGGTGAATATGTGTTCGACTGGGCCTGGGCCGACGCCTATCAGCGCCACGGTTTGAATTATTATCCCAAATTGCTTTCGGCTATCCCATTCACGCCGGTAAGCGGAGTGCGTTTGCTGGCGCTTGACCAGGCCGCCAGGAGCGCGTTGCTGCGGGCATTATGCAATTTGCAGGAATCCAGCGGCATATCGTCAACGCATATCCTGTTCCCGACTGAGGCCGAAGCCGAGCAACTCGGCGCGTCAGGGTTCATGTTGCGTACCGGCGTGCAATTTCACTGGCTGAATCAGGGGTACCGGGATTTTGAGCACTTCCTGTCTACGCTGGAGCAAAAAAAGCGCAAAAATATACGCGCCGAGCGCCGCAAAGTCGCCGAGGCGGAAGTGAGTTTTCGCCACGTGGCCGGGCAAGAGATGACCGAAGACGACTGGCGCTTTTTTAAGCGCTGTTATGACCATACCTATTCCGATCATCACTCTACTCCTTATCTGAACCTGGATTTTTTCCTGCGGATAGGGGCGAGCATGCCCGAACATATACATTTGATTTTCGCGCAGAGAAACGGTGTGGCGATCGCATCGTCGTTGCTAATATATTCCAGGCAAACCGTGTACGGCAGGTACTGGGGCGCGCTGGAACACATTCCCTGCCTGCATTTCGAGACTGCGTATTACCAGGCGATAGAATTTTGTATTGCGGAAGGCATACAGGTCTTTGAGGGAGGCGCCCAGGGTGAGCATAAAATGGCGCGCGGTTTCCTGCCGCAAAAAACTTACTCGGCCCATTGGCTGGCGCATGCAGAGTTCTCGAATGCAGTCTCCTTGTTCCTGCAACGGGAAACCGGCGGGATGGAAGAATATATCAGCGAACTCAATGAGCGCGCGCCTTACAGGAAATGAGCGCAAACGGCCCGCAGCAGATGAAGATGGCCCTGCCGACTCCGTTTACATCGTTATCGGAGGACGTCCCATCCTGATGCGCGGAAAAACTTGAATTTATCATCAAGGCAAGGCATTCTGTCACGATATGCAAAATACCACTCTGCCTAACATGCCTGCGTCACCCGGATTGTCCAAGCGCCGGGTCGGCAGGTTCTACCTGACTAGCGAACTTGGAAAAGGCTCAAACGGCGCGGTATTTCTCGGGCACGATCCGGTTATCGATCGCGACGTCGCCATCAAGACGCTTGCAACCACCCCAGGGCTAGCCGACAAAAAGCAGCGCGAGCAGCAATTCATCAATGAGGCGCGTGCGGCAGGCCGCTTGTCGCATCCGAATATTGTCACGATCTACGACGCCTCCAGTGAAGGCGGCACAAGTTTTATTGCGATGGAATTCCTGCAGGGGCAGGACTTGCGCGAAGCGCTCGCAGCAGGGCGGCGCTTTGACAGCATAGAGACTGCCAATATCGTCAGCAAAGTGGCGTCGGCACTGGCCTACGCGCATGAAAACGGCGTTATTCATCGCGACATCAAGCCGGCCAATATTTTCATTTTGCCGAATAACCAGCCCAAGGTAGTGGATTTCGGCATCGCCCGCGCACCTAACCGCATCCTTTCCGATCAGGCCAAGCCCGAACAAACTCTTTTTAATAATAATATCCTCGGCACCCCCAACTACATGTCTCCGGAACAGGCCATGGGGCAGCAGGTCGCCGACACCACGGATGTGTATTCATTGGGGGCGGTGATGTATGAGATGCTGACGCAGCAAAAGCCGTTTCAGGGACAAAACATCGACAAGCTGCTGCAGCAGATCGCGCATAAGACACCGAAGGCCCCGTCCGAGTTGAATCCAGGCGTCCCTACCGCCTTATCCAGCATCGTGATGAAGGCGATGCAAAAGAATCCGGCGGATCGCTACGCCAGCGCTGCCGAGATGGGCCAGGCATTGGATAAATTCCTTGAGAGGGATAAGCGCCTGAAAAGAAAGCGCGGCCGACCAGCGGACGATTCACGCGGAAGGCAGGTGCATACGACTGAGAGGGGGTCGCTATTCTGGCTGAGCTGCGCCGCAGTAATCGTGGCCCTGGTGGCCGTTGTTGCGAATGTATGGCTAAAGCTGATTCCGCACTGATCGCCCGAGCAAAGGCAAAAAACTAAAAAGGCACAATTTCTTGTGCCTTTTCTCTAGCTGTGCCGACTGGTGTTGCTTATGCCTGGGGCTTTTTGTAGTTTTCAACGCCGGCCAGGATTTCCGCCTTGGCTTCGTCAGGACCGCCCCAGCCTTCAATTTTAACCCATTTGCCTTTTTCCAGATCTTTGTAGTGCTCAAAGAAATGCTGGATTTGCCTCAGGCGCAGCTCATTCATGTCTTCCGGTTTTTGCCAGTGTGTGTAGATAGGCAAAATTTTGTCTACCGGCACTGCCAGCACTTTCGCATCGTTACCGGCTTCATCGGTCATTTTCAGTACGCCGATAGGGCGGCAACGTACAACCACGCCGGGGATCAGCGGAAAAGGCGTGATCACCAGCACGTCAACCGGATCGCCGTCACCGGCGATAGTTTGCGGTACGTAGCCGTAGTTGCAAGGGTAATGCATGGCTGTGCCCATGAAGCGATCCACAAAGATCGCGCCTGTTTCCTTGTCAACTTCATATTTGATCGGATCGGCATTCATGGGGATTTCAATGACGACATTGAAATCATTAGGCAAGTCGCGGCCGGCAGGAACGTTATTCAAGCTCATGTTGCTCTTTCAAAATGGAAATCAGGAATTCGGTGGGCTAAATTATAGCTGTTTTCACCGGGGTATTGTGCGTTGCAATAGTGTGGGAGTTGCTTATTTCATCAGACTTTCTTGGCGATGCCGATGAAATAAGCTGACTTTACAGCGTGGTCGCAATCGCGCATTGACGATAATGGAAGGCCGCCTCTTCGGCTTGCCCCAATGCTTCGTGCATTTGCGCCAGCTTCAGGTTGGCTTCGCGTACCGTCCTGGGCTCCGTCGCATCCGACAGAGCCTGTTCCATATGCCTTTGCGCCTTGCCCCACAGTTTTTGCTTGAAGCACAAGACGCCAAGGGTCAACGCCAATTCAGGATCGGTCGGCCTGTTATGCGTCCATTGTTCGCAATTCTCTATCTGTGCCAGCAAGGCGGCGGAACCTTCCGATGCGGCGGCATCGCGGTAGGCGCGCAACAAGCGGGTATCCCACTCTTCAGCCAATGCCTTCTCAACGACGCTGCGCGCATCGTCGTGCAGGCCGCGGCTATTGAAGGCAATGGCTGCGCAATAGGCCACAAAGGCTATCTTGCGATCGGCTGCCGGTATGTCATACCAGACCCGGCGTATGGACTCGGCATCGTGCCCATGCTCTTTCAGCAGGTCTTCGTAAGCCAATTCGCGCAAGCGATTCGACAAGGCCGGGTGCAAAGCCCGGTGCTTATCCAGCGTACGCACCAGCTTCAGCACTTCCGGCCACCTCTTTGCCTGCTGATTCGCTTTCAGCGCCCACCGCAATACCTGTATGTGGCGGGTGCCGCTGGCGTTCAATTCCTTGACGGCTTCCAGCGCCTGATCGGATTTGTGCTCATCCACCAGCAGCTCCGTCATGCTGACCAGGCGTGCCGTCTTGTGCAGCGGGTCGTGCTCTATGCTGGAAAACCAGGAGTCGCGCCGATCAAATTGGCTCATATGATGCGCGGCGCGCGCGCCGATCAGCGAGGCAACGCCAGCATTATCAGCCAGCTCCGACGCCCGCAGCGCGGATTTTTCCGCGTGGCCGAAACGCCCTTCAAACAGGGACTTCAGGGCTTCACGCAAGGCCTTGTTGCCGTCGCGTTCGCGCTTGTTCTGCCGGTATGCGGCCACTTTTTGCGGCATCTCCTGCGTCGCTGCAATGGCCCTGATCAACAGGTAGGCCAGCACAAACAGCACCAGCGCCAGGAACAGGAAAAAATTCAGCGACAGGTCCAGCCGGTACGGCGGATAAAACAGCACCACATTGCCGGGGTTGTAACGCGCGCCCATGGCCAAGCCTACCGCCAGGGCGAAAATGATCAGAAGCCGGATAAAGACACGCATACTTATGGCTTCACTTTATAGTTGCGAACCGCATTCAAACTATCGGACAGCGTCGGCATTTCTATCGACAGGTTGCTGCTCTGCACCTGTCTCAGCATGGCTTGCACGGTCTGGGTTTGCTTGGCACGCGTGTCAAAATACTTGCTGATCGCATCCTGGGCCGCGATCATATCGCTGCGGAAGGTGCTTTCATTGCGCGACAACAGGGCCAGGCGGGCATTCAACAGCCGCAGCTTCAGGTTCTCACGCGCAAAATAACCCTGGCTCGGCGTCAACAACAAGGCATCCGGCGTTTCTACGTTGCGGACACGGACCAACTGCCTGACTTCGCCCCACATTTCAGTGGAAAAGCTCTGCCAGGCATCCTGCATGCGCATCGACCAGGTATTTTCGGGAGTCTCTTCCGGCGTCGCCTTCTTGGTATTTTTGGCGTTGAGATTTGACTTAGGCAGTACACGCAAAGGCGCTTTTGGCGGCGTGGCGCTAACCACTGATTTTTCATCCGCCCATAGCGGAATGTGATCCACCTGCGTGATCACGCTATCCAGGCGCAAGGCGATGCCGATCAAATCCAGGGCCGGCAGCGCTTTCAGTCTTTCGATGTCCTTGGCAATTGCGCGGCGTATCGTGATGAACTGCGGCTTGTCCGATTTTGCCAGGCGGCTGTCGGCGTTTTGCAAGGCAATCAGCGCCCCCTGCACATTTCCGGCCAG
>DATHMC010000083.1:0-25901 GCA_035487495.1 Undibacterium sp. | reverse complement strand
CTCCGAAGGGCATTTCAACCGGCATATCAAGCGCACCCGCGATATGTATGCAGAGCGGCGGCGGGCATTGCTGCAGGCGCTGCAAGCCGAGTTGGCGGACCGGCTGATCTGTGGGCCCAGCGATGCCGGGCTGGACCTGGCCGTGCATTTTCGCAAGAAAAACAGCACTGCGCAGGACGAGCTGTGCCTGGCGCAAGCCGGCCTGAAGCAAGGGATAGAATTAAGACCGCTTGGGCACTACGATTTTCATGCTTTGCGGTCCGGTCAGGCAGCGGGCCATCAGCCGGGCTTGCTGTTGGGCTTTTCTTCTATCCCTGTGGCGGAAATCCGGCAAGGCGTAGCGACGCTGGCGAAGTTGATGCGGCCAGCTTAGCCGGTGGCCGGAAACGCTCTTAACGCAAGGGCAGGTAGATATCCGTCAATAATTCTGTAGGCGCGGTATCCCGCGGATTATTCAGGTATTCCTCAAATACCGGTGCATCGGCAGCGTCTTTGCCGGATTGCACCAGCCATTCGCCATACAGCCATTGGTAGGCGGCCCGCATATCTGCATAGGGCCCCTTGTAGCGTAGCACTGCATAGGTGCCGCCGGCAATCTGGCTGGCGGCCAGCGGGGGCTGGACGGCGTCACTGGACGGGGCGTCGGCAAATACGACCCCTGCCTTGGAGCGTAGCCGGGCTTCTTCCACCGAGAAAGGATCGTCCAGGTAGATGCCTATTGAGCGCATGCCGGGCCGGAACAACTGGCGCGCGCCCAGGCAGCCGTACAGCGTCTCAAAGGCTTTGCCTATCTCCATGTAGGAGCCGGTATGATCGATGGTGACGGCCTGCATTGCTGCTACTGTTTTGATTTCTACCGGGTACATGAACTCGCTCCTGTCGACATGCTGCGGGTGAAAAATAGTGTGGCTGCCTTGCTTGCGGTAACGCGCAGGCGGCATGCCGTACACCGAATGGAAGATGCGGGTAAAGGATTGCAGGTTGGCATAGCCGGATTTTGCCGCCACTTGTTCCACCGGCATTTCGCTGTGCACCAGGAAGCCGGCGGCCCTGTGCAGGCGCAGGCGTTTCACCGTCGCTGCCAGGGTTTCGCCGTGCATTGCGTGATAGATGCGGTGCCAGTGATAGGCCGACATGCAGGCGATATCGGCCAGCTTTATCAAGTCCAGTTCTTCATCCAGGTGTTCATAGATGTAGTTGGTGACGCGGTTGAAGCGTTTTTCGTAGCTGCTCGGGCTAGCCTGGTTTTCCATGAAGTTTCATCCAAAGAGTTGTTGGTGAAACGATAGCACGGAAGGATTTGACAAATCTTGCTGACTTGCAGAGCTGAAGGGGAGGAAAAGAGGGAGAGCAGGTCAGGCGCATGAAGCCGCCGACCTGCGCAGGGACTTACTTGACCGCTGCCGCTTTGGCTGCAGTAGCAGGCTCGTTGCCGGCGGCGACAGCCTTGCTGGCATCGGCGGCGCCAGGGAATGGCTTGCTCAACAACCAGGATAATGGACGCAGCACCAGTTTCTGGGTCAGGTTTTCGCAGGCTTCGCGCGAGCATGCCCAGACGATCAGCGCACTGATACCGACGCTTAGTACGGTCGTCGGCACGTCGTCCAGTTCAAAAATGTCGTTAATGATGCCGGTTTCTTGCAGGATCACCAAAGCCAGGCCGTGCCACAAAAAGACGTACATCGAACGCTTGCCGACATTGGCCAGTCCCAGGTCCCTTTGTACCAGCAGATGCAGGACGGCCAAGCCTATCGTGCCGGACAGCAGGTATTGCAGGGCTTGGTACAGGCTGCCGCTCAGGTTTGCCATGCCCAGCCTGTTCAGGGAATAACTGCCATACAGCCAGCGATAATCGAATTCGCTCTTCAACAAGAAAGAGGCGATCAATGCCAATGCGACAACCAGGCCGCTAAGCAATGTCAGTTTTTTGGGCAGCCTGCTGAAGGCATCGGAACGCATGCCCCAGCCGAGCAGGAAGAAAGGGAAAAAATTCAGCGTGCGCGACAGGCTCAGCGTATAGCCTATATGTTCCGAATAGGTGGCCAGCATAGCCAGCACGATAGCGCTCAGCACCGGGAACTGCAGCCTGGAGAATAACGGCAACAGCAAGCGCCAGCTCAACAGGCTGAGCAAATACCACAGCATCCAGTAGGGGGCGATCAGGCCGCTGTACACACTCAGCTTGCCCTTCAGGAAAAATTCCACGGCTTCGTACAGCAGTTCAAACGCGATCAGCGGCACGGCGATATTTTTCACCAGTTGGCTGGTATCGCGCTCTTCCAAGGTGGCTTTGGAAAACATGCCGGACACCAGCGCAAACATGGGCATGTGGAAAGAATAGATAAAGATCCAGATTGAGCGCAGGAAGTGGTCGCCTGTGATCCGCATCTCTATTAAATGGCCGAATACGACAAAAAATATCAGGACACCCTTGATATTGTCAATACTGGCGCTTCTGCTGTAACGGGACATCGTAACTCTTTGTAAATAAAGGTGATTCTTGAAAAGACGTCATGATATCGAATCAGCGCCAATTAGGGGAAGCTTAGTTTGTAACGAAATTTAGAAATGTGCGAAATTCAACAGATCTCGCTTGAAAAGACGGGACGTGGAGTGCCTAAAAGACAATTTCCTAGATTGTCGACCCGGATGGAGCAATAGAGCCAGCTCCTCGACGTGAGTAGAGCCGCCGCTGGCCTTGTCGATCATAAGCGGAGGCTTGCTAGTATGCTGCTATTCGGGCCGCGGGCACCTCAGGGAACCATGCACGGCCTCGTCGCGGCGCTTGCATCATAGTGAAACACTTGCACCTGCCGGCGGTTCATGCATCGTCACCAGCCCGCAATACGCCTGAAGGTCAGGTTGATCCTGGGCTCCATATGCTGTCTTTCCTTGTCCACTGCGTGCTGCCAAAATCTTTGCGTGGTCCCGGCCATCAGCAACAGGCTGCCGCTGGTCAACTGTATGGCAGCGGATTTTAATTCCGGCCTGTTCCTGTGCCGCATCTTGAAGATGCGCGCCTGGCCGAAACTGACCGATGCAATCACAGGGTTGTGGCCGAGCTCGGCTTCATTATCGCTATGCCAGCCCACGCTGTCGTTTTCGTCGCGGTACAGGTTCAGCAATACGCTATTGAAGCGGTGGCCGCTGATGGCTTCCACGTCGGCCTTTATTTTCAGCAAGGTCGGCGTCCATGGGTGGCGCTGCAGCGTCAATCCGGAATAGGAATAATCGCTGCCGACGTCGCCATGCCATGCGGTGAGCCTGGGCTGCCAGTGTTCCTTGCCCCACACCTGGATTTTTTCCCGGCGCCACTCGGTGTCGTTCAACAGGACATCCATATATTGCGCGGCTACATCGGCAGCATAAAACGCGCGAGCGAAGCTGACATCCGCGTCCGGCAAGGGGATGGCTTCCAGGCTGCCGGAGGCAGCAAACAAATCCAGGGTATGGTCCACGGTAGGGGAAAAATTAGCAGGTTCGGATAGTGTAGCTCAACTGGAAAAAAACATATCGATGCGGAAAGCGTACACTGTGCGAATGACGTACGGTGTAAGGAAATGCTTATCCAGCCGACTACATGTCCAGGTCGATTGTTTATTGAGAGGTGTTACATGTTTTCCGTATTACGCAAATTGTTTCTGTTTGTCTTGCTTGCCGTATCCGGCGCTGCGTTTGCGATGTCGATAGCGGGCCAGACGTATACCCAGGCCGAGTTCGATAGCTTGCAAAAATCCGGCAAACCCACCCTGGTGATGGTGCACGCGGACTGGTGTCCCACCTGCCGCGCGCAGGATCCGCTGTTGCTGGATCTTTTGCAGACGCCGGCCTTGAAAGGCATCACCGCGCTGAGCGTGGATTTCGATACGCAAAAAGACGTGCTGCGCAGTTTTCATGTCAGCAAACAAAGTACCTTGATCGTTTTCAAGGACGGCAAGGAAGTTGCGCGCTCCACCGGGGATACGAATAAGGATTCCCTGGCCTCCTTGTTGAAGAAAGCCCTGTAGGCATGAGTTTCGGTCTGGCGTCTTACGGTTTTGCGCTGGGAGCCGGCGTGCTGTCCACCTTGTCGCCGTGCGTGCTGCCTTTAATTCCTATCCTGTTGGGAACGGCCGCGTCTGCGCACAGACTGGGGCCGTATGCATTGGCTCTGGGCCTGGCTACTTCATTTACCATAGAAGGCGTGTTTGTTGCCGGCGTAGGCGCATCCATCGGGCTGGATGAAAGCCTGTTCCGGAATATTGCTGCGGTGATGCTGATTTTGTTCGCCATTGTTTTATTGTCTCCCCGCCTGCAGGAAAAATTCGCAGTGGCATCGTCCGGCATCAGCGGC
The DNA here is from genome assembly GCA_035487495.1 of Undibacterium sp. GTDB lineage: Bacteria > Pseudomonadota > Gammaproteobacteria > Burkholderiales > Burkholderiaceae_D > Undibacterium. The sequence continues at coordinate 21,568 of DATHMC010000083.1, read as the reverse complement.
GCAGGCAATACCCTGCTGCAAAAAATCACGGTGGACGGCTTGAGCGGGCAATTATTGCTCGGCTTGGTTCTGGGCGTAGTCTGGAGCCCTTGCGTCGGACCTACCTTGGGAGCGGCTGTTACGTTGGCCAGCCAGGGCCAGGATCTGTTGCAGGTGGCTGTGCTGATGATGGTGTTCGGCATCGGCGCCGGCATGCCGTTGGTCTTGCTCGGCAGCTTGTCGCGCCAAAGCATGCTGAAGCTGAGGCACAAGCTGTTCAGCGCGGGCAAGCTCGGCAAGCAAGTGCTGGGCGGCGTCATGCTCGCGGTAGCCGTGCTGGTATTGAGCGGATTGGACAAGCGCGTCGAAGCCGTACTGGTAAATGCTTCGCCGATGTGGCTGGTGCAATTGACCACGTCGCTATAAGTTAACGCAAACAAGAAGCTAAAGGAATTGCATGTCGGATAATTTTGATCTAGTGGTGATCGGCGGCGGTTCCGGCGGCGTCGCTGCGGCGCGCCGCGCAGCAACGCATGGAGCCAAGGTGGCCCTGATAGAACGTGATCGCCTCGGCGGCACCTGCGTGATACGCGGCTGTGTGCCGAAGAAGCTGATGATGTATGCGGGCCGTTTCAGCAATGAGATTCGGGAGGCCGCTGCCTACGGCTGGTCGCTGCAAGGCGCAAAGTTTGACCTGGCGGTATGGCAAGACCGTAAGACGGCGGAGATCAATCGCCTGGAGGGCATCTATCGCGACATGCTGGCCAATGCCAGGGTTACGGTGTTTGCCGGGCAGGCCAGTTTGCTGTCGCCGAACAGCGTGCAGGTGGAACAGCGGGTGCTGCAGGCAAAAAATATCCTGCTCGCCACCGGCGGCCGGCCGAGCCGGCACGCTTTCCCCGGCCTGGACGAGGTGATGACCTCCAATGAGATATTGAACTTGCGCGTATTGCCCAAACGCCTGGGCGTGATAGGCGCCGGATACATCGGCCTGGAATTCGCCAGCATCATGGCGGGGCTGGGCAGCGAAGTGTCGCTGTTCTTCCGCAGCGAGTTGCCGCTGCGCGGCTTTGACCTGTCGCTGCGTGAGCGTATTAAGGAAAATTTGAAATTGCAAGGGGTTCGGGTATTTTCCGGCAGCCGTATTCAAAAGGTAGAAACCGGCTTGCAAGGGGCAAGTATCGTTACCGATGAAAAAACGCACGCATTCGATGCCGTGCTGAATGCGTCCGGACGCACCCCGAATACCGGCGGCATGGGCCTGGAAGATCTGGGCATACGCCTGCAGGAGAACGGCGCGATTGTTGTCGATGAATTCAGTGAAACCACAGTGCCGGGTATCTTTGCCATCGGCGATGTGACCGACCGCAAGAACCTGACGCCGGTGGCGATAGCCGAAGGCAGGGCCTTTGCCGACAACCGCTACCAAGGTATGCGGCGCACCGTGGATCATGCTTCGGCAGCCACCGCAATGTTCACCAATCCGCCTTTGGGCACCATCGGCCTGACAGAAGAAGAGGCCGCCAAACTGGGCAGGCTGCGCATTTACGAAGCTGATTTCCGCCCGATGAAAACGGCTTTTGCCGGCCTCGGCAACAGGACGTATATGAAACTGGTCGTATGGGACGGCAGCGACAAGATTGCGGGCATGCATATGCTGGGGGAGGATGCGCCGGAAATCATTCAGTCGCTGGCGGTGGCTTACGGCATGGGCGCGACCAAGGCTGATTTCGATCGTACCATCGCCGTGCATCCGACGGCGGCAGAGGAACTGATGCTGATGCGTGAGCCCAGCCGCATCGTTGCGCAAAGCTGAGTTCTCATGCCGCCGTAGAGGGAGGGCATCGCTGCGATTGCTGTTGCATTGACACGTAGAGCGCTTCGTGACTCAGGATTTTGGGCGCTTGTCATTCCTGAGCATTGCGTTTCTCTGGGCGGCGGCCACTTCATCGTGGACCTTCAACATCACCGGCGAGACGGCCGACACAGATTCCACGCTATTGACCGCGTTGACGATCGCACCACTCACTTCACTAGCGCCTCGGGTATCGACGATATTGCTGACCGGGGTGCGCAGGTTGTACGCGGCGATCGCCGCTGCCAGAGCCGGGTCTATAACAGGGGTGGCAGCCGGATTGCTGGCGAGGCCTGAATTGTCGTCTGTTGCGCTTGTCGTCGCCGCAGGCACTGGCGCTGTAGCCGGGGCATTGTTGCCCGCTGCGTCCGTCGCGGGCGCGCTGTTATCTGTACGGCTATCCGGGTTGTCGTCCGTGCTGTTATTGGTAGTGGCAGAATTTGTGTTGGGGGGCGTCGTCGTCGCTGTATTTGCGCTGACGGGATTGGCGCCCAACTGGTTGTCGGCAGCATGTGCAGCTTGCGCCGTTGCGATGGCCTCGCCTAGCGCTTCGTCAGCCAGGGTTCTTTGCAGATCTGCATTCGCAGAGGCAAGCGCTGCAGGCATGGCCGGGTTGCCAATGGCCAGAGCCAGTTCTGACTGAGCCGAAAATATGTCCTGGACGTGTGTCGGCGCTACGACGTCTTGAGCAGAGAGAAACAGATCACTCTCCTGCATTGCCAGGCTGGCCGCCAGCGGCGCAAAAACGGCCGCTGCCTGTACCAGAATGGCGGTAGTCGCGCTCGGGTTTTGATTGAAAACATTCTGCAGCGCTTGCTCGTTGACGGCGAGCGCTGCGGTTCCTTCGGCAAGCGGCGGACTCTGGATAGTGATTCCGATATTGGCCAGGCCTGTCAGCAGGCTGGCGCCGTCGCTATTGCCGCCAGATGCGGCAGCATTCAAAGGCGTAGTGCTGAGCGACAGCAGGAGCGCCGGCAAATCAAATATCCCGGCCGCGGCCCCCGCACTGTTGACGGCCTGATTGGCGTTGTTGTTGAGGCCATTCACCGTGGATACCAAATTGACCGCTGCTCCCAGCACTTCGGCAAAATTGTTTCCATTGGCCTGGGGCCGGTTGAGATTCTGCGCCACAGAAGCGGCGGACAGCAGGCGTGCAGCATTGGAAAGTTCTATCACGTCATCGCCGGCAGACAAGACGTCAATTGAGATGGCGGGTGCCGGTGCGGCCGGCGGCAGGTTGGTACTGATCTTGTCGGCAGAACTTGCGGCGCTGGCTTGCAGCGCTGCGGAGAGAGGGGATAGAGGGCTGTCCATGGTACATTCTGCCTGAAAAAACGTGGTAGTTCGGTGCGACGGCTAACTTCATTCTAGTCAATTAAATGGGATGGGCATCAAAAAATGTTGCCATACAGCATTTTTTGATGCCATAATTATGGGCGGACCATTTATGCTTCCCGAGCTAAGAGCTAACGATAGAAATCGGCAAGCTTTCTGTAGTAAAAATCACCATTCTTGCAGGTGCTTTTGTGGAAACACAGGGCCTTCCTGAGCGCACAACCGATATATCTTGTCACCATCGCAATTGGAGACCGGTACTAAAATGCCTAAGCAAACGACAGCAGCACCGCTTAGCTCGAAATTACAGTTTGAAGGGGTGGGGCTGGACGGCAAGGATTTTGCCGAAAGTGCCGCCGACTCCTTTGATGACTGGGATTCTTTGCCTTCTCCGCCGGCATCGCCTTCCGCGGCACTGCCGGCTCAGGATGCCGAGAAGGCCGAAACCTCGCGCCGCCGCCCGCGCAGGCAATTCGTCGCCTCGCCTCCAGTGGAAGATACGCAAGACGCTTTTCGGCGCAACCAGGTGGGCAAGCCTTCGAAGTCGAATTTCCGCCGTAAGGATAACTTTGCCCAGTACGCGGCGAGCCTGGCCTTGCTGGGCACACTGCTGTTCGCCAGTGGAATCTATTCTTATGTGCGGAGAGCCCCCGCCAATGAGGCCGCACTCAGCTATTCTGCGTTGCCAGCTGCAGTGATCAATGTCGATGGTCAGGTCGCCAGGCTGCAGGTGACCATACAGGTCGATGCGGAAGACCAGGAGTGGCTGGAGAAAAATAAAAAAGTCATCCAGGAAATCTTCCAGATCGTCGTCTCCAAGGCCAATCCGCTGGATTTGCGTTCCCCGCAAGGCTTTCAGTCTATGCAGGAGGAGCTGAAGGACGAAATCAATTCCCAGATGAAAGTGGATAAAGTGCAGGCAGTTCTCTTGACTGAACTCATGATGCAAAGCCGCGGGTAAATTCTTCGCCCACTGCGTCGAAACGGGAAAAGATCTACACTGGGAACCTGCACCGCTGATATCAACACACCCAGGGAGTCATAATGCCGACAGCGAGATGGAATGGCGTGGTCATCGCCGAGGCCGCCAGCGATCAGGTCAAAATTGTGGAAGGAAATGTTTATTTTCCCGAGAATTCCGTGAATCCGGCCTATTTGCAGGCGAGCGAAAAAAAGACCATCTGCGCGTGGAAAGGCGTGGCCAGCTATTACGACGTCGTGGTTGGCGGCAAGGCGAATCAGGATGCTGCCTGGACCTATCGCACTCCCAAGGACGCTGCAAAGGAAATCATCGACCATATCGCCTTCTGGCACGGGGTCGAGGTGCGGCGCTAGGGGGGCGTTCCTGCTTTTTGAGCGTCGCTAAGTTTTCCTTACGATGCCCACCGGCAAATTGCTGATGCGCTGCAATTCCTCCGACTCCAGCCAATCAGGATGCGCAAGATGATGCAGCAGCATCCCGGTCGCATCCTCGCCCCAGAACAGCTGAGTACCCAGCACAAAGGTAGGAATGCCGAACACGCCTTGCGCAATCGCGCGTTCGGTATTGGCGCGCAACTGCAGCTTGACTTCTTCCTGCTGGATCAATTCGTCCGCGTTAGGGACGTCCAGATATTGGCACAGTGCCTGCCAATCCTGCGGCGAGGTCACGCTGTTGCCTTGCTGCCAGATGTAGCGGAAGATTTTTTGTATCAGCGCTTTTTTTGAACCCAGGGCAATCGTCAGGCGCAACATTGGCAGGGGGTTGAACGGATGAGCGGGCGGCATCTTGAAAGGGATACCCAATTGCTCGGCGCGAAATTGCGTATAGCGGTAGGTATGCTTGCGTTTTTCAGGTATTTCCGCGGGGCCCTTGTGCTCCCAATGACCTAGCAGCGCGCCAAACACCAAGGGGCGCAAGCTGATTTCCAATTCTGGCGGCAAGCGGTCGAATTGCTCCAGTTGCAGGTAGGCATACGGAGAATTGAAATCAAAATACCAGTCTGCCTGCACAGGGGTGGTCGGGTTGGGGCCAATAGGGTGCATGATTGCCTGTGGTCGAATTGCCTTGCGTAAAAAAACAACAAATCTGTAACATTGTGCGATTAACGGTCACAAATCGGTTTTCTGGGTCAACAGAGCCAACTTTATTGCGTTAAGTGCTTATAGACTGCATCCAATTAAAGCATATACGTCGCACATGAGGTGAAGCAATGGATCAAAATCAGCATCCCACCAAGGAGCAGGTCAGGGAATACTTGAAGCACCGGCAACAGGAACATTGCCCGCCGCCCGACATGAAGGAAATCAGGCGTCAACTTGGCTGGGATTTGTTAGAAATCGATAGAAAAAACAGATCTGCGTAATGTTCTGTTACAGGATTGTCTACTCAATTATGCCGACCGGCAATCCATTTCAGTCATCAGGATAGTTCTTTCCCCGCTGCGTGGGACAAACTCAATTTGCCGGATAGTGCGGCATCAGACAATACCCCCCCACATAAACTTCTTGTTTTCTACAAACGAATAGGCGCGTTTTATCGCGCCTATTGATGCTTGCGAAGCCAATTTTCAGGCCGCAAGAATAGCCATGCGGAGATATCCGTATGCACTGCCGGTGTTTTACCACCTGTGGCCGCCCCTATATCCCCAGCCGCCATAATAGCCGGGCGACACTACAATTGGCGGGGGCTCGACATAAACGCCGCCGCCGTATCCGTATCCACCCCGGGCAGGGTAAACGACGCAACCGGATAAACTGGCTGAGCCGGCAATAATGGCTGCAATGAAAAGAAGTGATTTATAGCGCATGGTTTTCTCCGGTTAAATGAAAACTCCTACGAATAGTTAACTGGTTAAAAGCGTGCCGCGTTGACCCGGAGTTTGTAAGTGTTTGTTTCCAGGTTGCAGATTTAGCGTTTTGGTAAAAAATCTCTTCAAAAGAATATTCTTGCGCAATATTCCGGCGCTTGTGGCGGCAAATTTCCCGGCGCCAAGTGCTTGAATATGCGCGGATGTTGATTCATGTGCATATTTGCAACATATTTCTCTTTTTGATGCAGCCCTTGAGTCAGGAATCTGGAAAACCCTGCATTAAGTTTTCATGGAGAAATATTTTTCGCCGACACTATGCTTCGCACACTAAAATGTGCTTCCTGTCAGATAAATGATGGGCTCGCAGTTTCAATTCAAGGCTTTGGGAGCAAGCTTTCCCGAATTAACTTCCTCTTGTCATCGCAGGTCCATGGTTCGTATTTTCTTATTGCGCGTTGCACTGTTTAGCGCGGTCTCCGATTCGCGTGCCGAGACGATTACCCTGGTAGGGGAGGCCGCCAGGTACGCAGACCTGCTGGACAAGGGTTTGCTGGCGATACGGGCCAACGGCACTTACGCCGGACTTGAGAAAAAATGGAAGGCGCCCCCTCTTTAGCCGGATTTACCTGAGTTCGCCGGCAAGCAAGGAGTAATACTCCAGGTCGACAAAGCGGCCGTTTTTCCATTCACACTGGCGGCGTGTACCTTCCAGGCTAAAGCCCAGCTTGCGTAGCAAGCGGCTGCTGGAAAAATTTTCAGGCTCGACTTCCGCTTCCACCCTGTGCACGTACATTTGCTGGAATACGTGCTTCAGTATCGCGCTCAGGCATTCCCGCATCACGCCGGAGCCCCAGTGTTCCGGCAGCAGCCAGTATCCCATGTCGGTATTGCGGTTGTCCTTGTTCCATTCGTAGAAACCGCAAGCGCCGATCAATTCACCGGGCAAGTCTTTTTTGCAGATGCCCCACCAGATGCCGGTCTGTTGTTCCAGCAATTCCTGATACCAGTCTATCTGCGCTTGCGTTGCCTGTACGCTGTCATACGAGATGCCGTAATAGGCGGTCACCTGCGGAAGGGATAAGCCGCGAAAGACTTGGCCGATGTCGCTGCCGACGATGTGCCTGAGCTGACATCGCTGCGTATGCAAGACTGGGAATGCCTGGGTCATCTTCTTGGAACCTGTTTACGATCTTACTGCGCGGACGTGATCGGGGCTCATGCGCTGCTCACAATGCTCTTCACTCCGCTGACGCCCGCTCGCTACAGATCGTGAACAGGTTCTTACCGTAGCACTGCCTGCAAGCACATCACAATACCTGCCAGCGAGATGGTCCATACGAGCGTACGCACCACCGGCACTCCCAGTGCATACAACGGAACGTACGCAATCCTTGCCGCCAGGTAGACCGCCGATCCCCAATGGGTCAGGTCGCCGGTGCGTCCCGCGATAGAGGCGACTAATATGAGGGTGATAAAGACCGGCATGGTTTCAAACAGGTTTGTCTGCGCCCGCAGCAAACGTGCCGGCAGCGGATTTAACGGCGCTTGCTCGCCGTCACGGGCCCCCATATTCCACTTGGCACCATACTGTGCAGTCCTGGCGATCGAAGCCAGCGAAATCTGGACTACCGCCAGCACCAGGGTCCAGACGACGCAATAGAGTTCAAATGTCATATTTCACCAGTCCTTTGTCATGAGTGTGTGAGCGCCGCGGGCGACGGTTATTCCGGCGCCGGATTGCCGTCAAAAAAACAACAATCTCATTTACAATGTTAACAGGCCCTAGAACTCATTTCACCAATAGCCTCTCATTGAGATTGATGAAACGGGTTCCGGGCGTTGCAGCGCTGGTTTCATCATAATCGTACAGGAGGCAACATGAAAGGAGAAAACGCAATGAGGGGTGCAGGCGGTACTGAGGGCGGTGTCGGCCGGTTTTTCCTTGGCCTGTTCATGATGTGCGGTGGTTTTTACATGCTGTTCAACGCCATTACGGTCCACTCCAGCTTCGGCATGGGAATGGGCATCTACAGCCTGAATGCCTTTGGCAGCAGCTATGGCATTACCAGCGGCATGATCATGTTGCCCTTCATTATAGGCATAGGCATGGTGTTCTATAACGTCAGGAGCCTGCTCGGTTGGGCGCTGGCGCTGGGTGCGCTGGCGGCGCTGACTTTCGGCGTCATCACTTCCATCCACTTTGACCTGCGCAGCATGTCGCTGTTTGATCTGATCGTGATTCTGGTATTGGCGGTTGGCGGCCTGGGATTATTCCTGAGTTCGATGCGTAGCCGCGCAAATTAAAAAAGCGGGCGCTTGCCCGCTTGCCGGCTGCTCTCTGCTGTGCTGTCAGGTTTCGGCTTTGATGGTATTGCGCAGTATGCCTATGCCGGTAATTTCAGTTTCCATCACGTCGCCGGGTTTCAAGAATTCCGGCGGCTTGCGGCTGAAACCTACGCCGGACGGCGTGCCGGTAGTAATGATATCGCCGGCCGCCAGCGTTAGTCCACGCGACAGTTCGGCAATCACGCGAGGGATTTTGAAGTACATCTGCTGGTAGCTGGCGTTTTGTTTTTCAACGCCGTTCACGCGGCAAATGATGCGCGTGTCGTCCAGGTTCAGGCCGGCAGCCGTCACTATCCACGGCCCCATCGGGCCGTGCCCGTCCAGGCTCTTGCCCTTGAACCATTGGCCACCGTGACGCTTTTGCTGCACGTCCCTGGCGGTAGTGTCGTTATAGGCGACATAACCGAATACATGGTTCATCGCCTGCTCCTCGCTGATATTGCGGCCTGCCTGGCCAATGATGATCGCCAGCTCCGCTTCCCAATCTATCAATGTGGAGTTGGCGGCGTCGTAGGGAATGGAATCGAAGGGGCCGTTCATCGTATTCACTCCCTTGGTGAAAAACACCGGGTTGGAAGGATAGGTCGTTACCGTCTTGTCGGCGCGTGCGTCCTTGCCCTCTTCAAAGTGATCCAGGTAGTTCCAGCCTACCGCATAGATATTGCTGTGCGGCCTGGGGATGGGCGACCATAAGCACACCTGGTTGACCGTGGGGCTTACCATCCTCAGCAAGCTGGCCCTCTCTGCCAGGAAGTGGGCCTGGGCCATTCCCTGGTCGCCGCTGGCGATCAGCGACAGCATGGAATTTGGATCGAACACCAGCTTCTGTTTCAGTCTTTGCGCCTCGGCGCCGATGTCAATGACGCGACCGTCATCCAGCACGACGCCTACGCGCGGCTTATCCTCTTTTCTCGGGGAAAGGCTTGCCAGGCGCAAGCCTGGTTTCGACGCCAGCGGCGGGATCGCTGTGACTTGCGGCTCCTGCGTAGCGGCCTGGGCGGCTTGGCCCAGCATGCCTGCTGCGGCGTTCGTGGCCCCGAACTTGAGAAAATTGCGGCGATTTTCTTTCATGCGTATTCCCCTATTGATGAAATGAGTTCTGCTTGTATTGATGAGCAGAATAATTTTCCATGCGTCCTTGTGACGCTGCGCAGCTTTCGCCGGATTAAATAGTGCCGGACAGCATTTCCAGCAATGCGATACATAGGATCTGCGATCGGTGCAGCGCGGCCCTGCGAAACCGAAGTGTGCATTCAGCCACATCCAGTGTTGTATCACGTTGGGAATCGCGGAGAAATGTGATAATGTAACATCAGCTTTCCTCAAAAATACTAAGCTAGGCGTGGAGCTGGCGCTGCAAGTTTTGGGGGAGAAATAGCCAGGACTAGTTATATCTACCTGCGATCAGGTGCGCGTTTGCTATGACTTCGATAGAACATACCAGCGAGTTCGAGTTCATCCAGGGGTTGACTGCGGAGTTGTCTTCGAAAGAGCTGATCTTTCCAACCTCGCTCAATGCCACGATGAAAATCCGCCGGGCCCTCAGCAGTCCGGATATTTCCAATGACAATGTCGCGCGCATCGTAGGTGCAGAACCGGTGGTTTCTGCTCAAGTACTGCTTCTAAGCAACTCCGTCATGTTCAACCGCAGCGGCAAGAGGATATCCGAGTTGCGGGCCGCGACTCTGCTACTGGGATTTGCTGCCGTACGGCATGTCGCCATTTTTGTCGGCATGAAACAATTGGCGGAACATCAGGCCGCCGGACAGGTATCGCAGCATATGGAGGGTCTGTGGACCCGCAGTGTGCGCGTGGCAGCGTTGTCTTATGTGCTGGCCAAGGACCTGACCAGGCTCAGCCCGGACAAAGCCATGTTGGCGGGCTTGCTGCATGATATCGGCAAATTTTATATTCTCAACCGCGCCCATCATTACCAAAATCTGTTTGTCACCGAGCGCACCATCTGGGAAGTGGTGGATCAATGGCATGCCAGCATAGGTGCCGCTATCCTGGAAAACTGGGACATTGATGACGATATCCGTGCCGCAGTGATGGATCATCGCGTTCCCAATTTGCCGCTCAGTACCCGACCCAGCCTGACCGATGTGATTGCGACTGCCGATTTTCTCGACCGGCATTTCGTCGCCAATACCCTTGATAAAATTACCTGGGATGCCTTGCCGTCGTCGTTCAAAAATCTGCATCTGAATCAGGAAAGGCTGGATCAACTGAGGGAGGAAACCCGGGTTGAGCTAGGGCAGATATTGAAGGCTATTTCCTGAGTTTTTGGCCTGGCAACAGGGCTGGTTGTAAAAGCAATAAATTTTTATATTTTTGGCGGAAAAACTGGCGGCAGAATCATTTGCCGGATCAGCACGCCTGCAACCCAGGATTGGCGTTGGAAGCACAATTGCATAAAAGCACATAATCCCTCATCTAACCAGGTGCGTATCCGTCATGACAACAAACGAAAAAGCCGGAGAATTTGCGTTTATCGAAGGCCTGACTGCTGAGTTGTCGGCAAAAGAGCTCATTTTTCCGACATCATTAAATGCCACGATGAAAATTCGCAAAGCGTTGAGCCATCCGGAAATTTCCAACGATGCGGTCGCCCGCATTATCAGCGCCGAACCGGTATTATCTGCACAAGTGTTGCGCCTGAGTAATTCAGTGCTATATAACCGCACCAACAAAAGGATTTCCGAACTGCGCGTGGCGACGCTGACACTAGGCTTTGCCGCGGTACGCAATGTCGCGATCTCGGTGGGAATGAAGCAACTGACAGAGCACAAATCCACCGGCCAGAGTTCGCAGCGCATGGAGGGCTTGTGGGCCAGGAGCCTGCGCGTCGCCGCGATGTCGTACGTAGTCGCCAAGGACTTGACCAAGTTCAGTCCCGACAAGGCCTTGCTGGCCGGTTTATTGCACGACGTGGGCAAGTTCTACATTCTGAATCGCGCCCGCCATTACCAAGACCTGTTCACATCGGAGAAAACGCTGTGGGATCTGGTGGACCAATGGCACGGCAGCATAGGCGCTGCAATATTGGAAAACTGGGATATCTCCGACGATATTCGTTCTGCCGTCATGGATTGCCGCTCGACGGATATCCCGCTTGCTGCCAAGCCCACGCTGACCGATGTGCTGGCCACCGCCGATTTCCTGGACGCCCATTTTGTCGCCAAATCGATCGATGTAGTCGACTGGAAGGTAATTCCGCCGGCACTGCAAAACCTGCATCTGGATCAGGAAAAGGTCGAAACCTTAATGGCCGAAACCAAGGGCGAGCTGGGCCTGATTTTGCAAGCCATCGCCTGAATTTGCCGGACTCTGTTAACCGGCAACAACTTGTTACCAAAATTACAGTTCGCCGGTAATCGCTGCGTCGCCTCCCTGCGTTAGATGCCCATGAGTCGCAACAACGGACGGCTCGGGTAGCAAAAAAATCTGACCAAAATAAGGATGCCACATGAAAACCACAAAATTACTCGCCGTATTATTGAGCAGCCTGTTCGCAACCGCAGCCTTTGCTCAAACTGCCGCAACCGACGTACAGCGCGACGTCAATCAGCAGCAAAGAATAGAAAATGGCCTGAAATCCGGCCAACTGACAACGCGCGAAGCCGCCAAGCTGGAACGTGAAGAAAAGAACGTTGATAAGACCGAAGCGAGAGCCTTGAAGGACGGCAAGCTGAGCCAGGCTGAGAAAGACCGCATACAAAATATGCAGAACAAGGTCAGCAACGACATCCATGCGGACAAAACCAACGGACTGACAGGCAACCCGAATTCGGCATCGAGCCGCCGCATGCAGGCTGACGTGCAACGCAACGTCAACCAGGAAAAGCGCATAGAGAACGGCGTCAAAAACGGTTCATTGACCAATCATGAAGTCGCTAAACTGGAAAAAGGCCAGGCTAAAGTGGATGGGCAGGAAGCCCAGGCCGGGAAGACCGGCCGCGTCAGCGCAGCCGAACAACGCAGGATACAGCGCAATGAAAATAAACAATCGCATCGTATCCACAAGGACAAAACGAACGACCAGGTTCGCGGCTAGATAGCAGGCTGGCCAGGCTTTAAATTTGTTGAGTGATTTTGATGCAAATAAATAGAGCCTGCTTAATGCTGATTTCTTTCTGCCATATTATTCTTTAAAAAAATCATCGCGCTTCCTTAAAAAAACCTCCAGGCCATTGCGGCGCTGGAGGTTTGGATAAGCCCTATTTGAGGGACACTAGGTACTATGCGAAGATGTAATTCTCTTCAGCGCCTAGTAGTTCACCGACGCGCATACGGAGAGGCAGTCTTGAAATTCAGTTTCGCAGGTGGTGCTATCTCCGCCATTTGTGTAACACCTTTTATTCACAGCATCGCATTGTTTTTCACATGGGCCCCATTCAGGTGGGTAAGCGAACGCAGCGCTACAACCAATCGCAAACAAAAACAGAGCTAATTTTTTCTTCATTACCATCTCCATATTGATTGATAAAATCCGGGCGGTATTAAAAACAGAAACGACATGTTGCCCGGCCCATGTCATCCCATTGCAAGGGCGTCTATGGCTTGCAAACAAGCGGCAACCTGGACTTTAGCTGCCCCCGGTGTCAGAGAGACGGCTGATTGCAGCGTCAAATTCCCTGGAATTGAACCCCTGGATTTTACGATCTCCAATTAAGACGACGGGGACACCGCCGCCGCCCAGTTGCTTATGTTGTGCTGCAGCAGCAGGAGATTTTTCTATATCGAGATCTACGAAGTTGATATTGTGTTCGCGCAGATAGCTTCTCGTTTTAGCGCAAAATGCGCACCAGGACGTGCCGTAGAGAACGACTTTGCTTTGAGCATTGGGGAAGTAAGCGCTGTAGTTACCTTCCCTATAGGCTGGCTTGAGCCAAACGGCAGCATGCGAGGCCGCATAGCCGACGCCGAGTCCGGCGGCCAGAATCAATACATAGCCGGAAAAGGCTTTGAGGCGCTTATTCATTAGAACTCCTGCGGTTTAACGTCGGGATTGAGATAATGACAATTGCTTTTATTGAATGATTTCACCATAGAAATATTATTTCGTCAATTTAAATGTGTTTTCGACAATGAAGTCTTGCGACTGTTCTGATCGGAGCCGCCTTCAATGAAACTTGCTCCCAATTCGGGAATTTAAGTTCTGGAACGGGGGATTTGATTGGCGGGCCTTGGGACGTTCCTGGCGTGCCACACCATAAGCCCAGTGTCATGCATGCTCCGGCGAATTGCTCTTTCGATCGCGCGAAGGAAAGAAGGACAATGATCCATTTCGTGAAAGATTCGAACCGTTTTGTCCGGCACTTCCAGAAATCGCTCACTTGCGCGCGACCGGTTCCATAACGGGAAGCTGCGATACTATTGTGCATTCGATGTCAATCCCGACATCTTCCCGCATAATACAAAAATGGCACGCCGCTACCATCACAACGTCTATGTCGTAGAGTTATCCGGGGATGTCCTTTACGAAGCGCGCTTCAAAAGGGCTAATCCCGATTACGTTCCCGGTAAGCCTTGCGTGTACGTGGGCATGACGGGGCTCAGCCCGGATGTCCGCTTTGACAAGCACAAGGCCGGCATACAGTCGAATAAATACGTTTTCGAGTTTGGCCTGCGCCTGCTGCCGGAACTGTACGAGGCGTATAACCCCATGCCCTACCGCGGCGCGGCCGAGATGGAGGTGGAGTTGGCGATTGGCTTGCGCGAAGCAGGATACGGCGTTTGGCAGGCGTAAGAGTTGCTGACGCGAAAGGCGCGCATGTGGTAGCCTGTGCCGGACTACCGTTACCAGTTTTTCTCCTTGGGTGGGATGAATGGAAAAGGCGCTAACCGGAAGTACCGACGATATCCTGACCGGCACGTTCAGACCCCATGGCCGCGTCGATATCCGCATTGAAAATAATATTATCTATAGCGACGCCCGCGGCCCGTTCAATATAGAACTGATCCACGCACTGGTTCGCACCCAGCGCAGGCTGGCAGCACAAGGCGGCTTGACCGGACCGCTGGGAGAGGTGATACGCATCTCCGATAGCGCATTGGCCGGGCGCGATGTGATGAATATCCTCATGCAGGCAATCCAGAAAACGCAGCAAGACGGCCACCGCAGGGTAGGCGCGGCATTCCTGATCGCACCTGACGTCGAAGGCATCTCGATCATGTTGCCCGCTATCTTGTCTTGCTATACCAAGGCAGGATTACCCTGCCGGCAATTTGAAAAAATGGAAGATGCAGAGAGCTGGATCAGGGGTTTGCTTGACGCGGAACAGGCAAAGGTCCAGGCGGTGAAAATCGCTAGCGATTGATAAAAGAGTTGTGCCAGGTTGTGCGCGGCACCGCGCGCTGAATGTAGCGTTCGTTTTCGGCCTGGATCACGGCGATTTCCCGCAGCACCTCGCGCGGGAACCCGACCCTTTCCACGCCCCTGTCCTGCAGAGACAATGAGGCCAGATAGCGCTTCAGGTGCTGGGGCTCATTGCAAAACAGGCAAATGCGCTCCCACACATGAGGGAAGTCCCTTTTGATGTGTTGGTCCGGGGTCAGTTTTTCTATCGCAATGATGGACAGCGCCTCGATATTGCTCGGCGTCGGATGCGACTTGTAAATCGCCTGCACGGTATCGGCGTTCTTGTTTTCTTCAAACTGCGTCCGCACGATGGTGCTGGCGGCCACGTCCGGCTTGGGCGAATCGATCGTGGAAAAAGGCGCCAGCGTCCTGAGTATCTGCTCAAGGGTAGGCAACGCTTCCTTATCCCAGCGTATGGTCTTGATGCCAGCGGTTTCAAACAGCTTCTTGTTCGACACATAGCAGCCGCCGGCGTCTTTCGCGCACAATTCGATCACGCACAGCAAAGCCAGGCTGGCGTCAAACACGCCGTAATCCACCTTCTTGCCGTCCAGTTGCGCCAGTTCCGCCTGCCTGATCCTGGAGTCCGGGTTGCCGGGTTCCAGCAGGGATGCCAGGTCGATTTTAGGAAAAATATAACAATGAGGCAGCGCCCGCCGCAAGCGCCCGAAAAACACCTCCTCATCGCCTACCAGAAAGCGCTTTTCTTCGTAGACGGCATCGATATCCTTGTTCTTTTTAAAAGGCAGGGAAAACATAGGGGTTTGCGTGCTCTTCAATGATCATTTAACAAGCGCAAGCGCCATTGATTGGGCTTGCATCGATATGAGTCTATCACTGTCAATGTTGGACAGCGCGGACTTAACAAAAGTTTGTGTTTTATCGTTGCAAAAATCAAGTACATGCGTGGATTTTTGTAGGGTGGGCACGAATGTGCCCACGCGGATATCCAACGTGCGGTTGACTTCGAAGGACGGGGAACATTTTAAAATCCGATGCGAGATCAGAATTTGGTTAATATCTTACTCACCAGCCGGGATGTTGACGATACTGGATTCTGCCGTACCCCAATCGCGCGTATAAATTCCATCATTCAGAAATCGGTGAAAAGTGGAATAGGGCCAATCAGCGGCATTGGCAACCAGCCCATGTTTTACCGGATTCCAATGTATGTAATCAACATGACGACCAAAATCTTCGTCATCACGGATGGCATGTTCCCAGAAGCGCCGCTGCCACAGTGTTGATTCGCGATGCTTGTGTTTGGATGAGTTCACCCAGTCTGCGCGAAAAGTCGTGTCGCGGGTAGCGATAGAAACCATTCGTTTGATCATCATCCAGCGCGTAGAGAAATCTGAATCGCCTTCTGGCAGCGTCCAGATGCAATGCAGGTGATCGGGCATCAATACCCAGGCATCGATTGTAAAAGGTCGGGTAATTCTGACGGCCTCAATCGCGTTGCGCAAAGCGGTGCGGACAGCGTCATTGCATAAGACCGGCTGCCGTCGATAGGTAACAACAGTGAAGAAATAAGTTGTTCCTTGTTTGGAGGCTCGACGATATCGCGACATGAAAAATGGCAGAAATGTTTTGTGGCTTTCTGTAGGGTGGGCACGCAGTGCCCACGCGGATCTAATTTCTATAGAGAGAACTAGGAGCGGTCTCCGCGTGGGCACAAAAACGTGCCCACCCTACTGGGCTGATTAATATAGATTACTAGCGCTAACCAACATCTATCTCTAATTGATAGCCCATTGGCCCACTTTCTTTACTTGATAGTACCCATTCTGTCTTAGATCCTTTGGGGACCATTTTTATATGACTTGCATCCCTCAACGCATAAAACACCGCCTTCATCGAATTTTCTGACTTAATACCTGTGATATCTCTGCCTTGTTTGTTAGTAATTGATGAATTCTTTTTTAAAAATTCCAATACTAATTCTTCTGGCTTTGCCAGTGGAGTATGAGGAATGGTCACGACAACTGAATTATTAATTTCTTCGATAATTGGCTCTTTAAGCTGCCATTCTTTCATCTTCTGAAAGGCGGTATTTAACCCTTCTCCCATATCTTTATTTGGCGGTGATTTGTATCTAGCTAAAGTTCGTACGATTTGTTTATTTCTTGAATATCTAACATCTAAAATATTCTCTATGGTAACAAAGCCAGGAAGCCGCCCTGGGCTTTGAACTTCGATCCTATTGTCAAATATCTTAATTTGCACATCGTCGGAAATAGAATAATCTCTATGTATGATTGCATTGACAACTATCTCCCAAACAGCCTCCGGTGGATATGCCACTCTTTTTAGGCCGTCGAGGGCCCAAATCGAAATATTGGACATAATTTCCGTTATCCGGCCCACTGTAAAGTGGATCAGATCATATAGGGAAGCTCAATAAGTTCAGAATATGAAAGGTGGTCCCGTTCTGGATCTTCCTCTTTTGTTTCGTACCTAGTTATACGCACACCCGCTCTAGTGGGTATGAAGCTTGATGGATTTGGGGAGAACAAAACCAAGCCGCAAACTTTTGGATTCCAAGTTCGAATATCTAGAAGATGTTGATTAACACAAAATTCCAGCGGTTCGGTCTTTGGAGACAGATCGCTCAAAAATTGTGCCATGGCGGTTGACTCTACTATAATTTCTGGAGGAACATTGGGGACCTCAACGTCCTCAAAAGAGGCTAAACCTTTTGAGAATTTTAGCGTAATTAAATGTTCAGGGTCTTTTACCGGAAGTGACTGAGCCCCCTTTCTTACATAAACGTCTCTTGAAGAGGTTTGATGAACTTGAGAGCTTTTGTCGATCTGGATTAACAACAGATAGCCAGGAAAACCTTTGCTCGAAAGAAAGTTCATGGAGCAGGGGATCTGTGGAGTTATCTCAGTTATTGCTTGTAGTAAACCGTTATACTCTTCTATAGAAGAATGTCCTTCCCAGCGTTTATTAACATTTGGTTGTGATTTTTCATCCTCAATGCCAACTATTACTTCTCCTCCATCACTGTTAGCAAAGCTAACAAGAACTTTTTGGAGACCAGCGCCATTCGTCTTTACAGATTTTTTATCAAAAAAATGATCTTCATTTTTTTCTAATAAATTGAGCGCATCCGTTGTACTTAGTAGTCGAGAAAGCATAGTATTTTTATCGTAATCATGTTTTAAAGGTAATGAGTCGCAGTCCTATTTTCCCCACGAATCCTTCAACGTCACCACCCGGTTAAATACAGGTTTGCCTTGCACAGAATCGACGCGATCGGCGACAAAATAGCCGTGCCGTTCAAACTGATACACGTCTTCCGGCATTGCTGCCGACAGACCCGGTTCCAGGTAGGCGGTCACCACTTCCTTTGAATTGGGGTTCAGCGCCAATTTGAAATCCTTGCCGCCGGAATCTGGCTGCGGGTCGGTGAACAGGCGGTCGAACAGGCGCACTTCGGCTTCCAGCGCATGCGGTGCGCTGACCCAGTGGATATTGCCCTTGACCTTGTAGTTGGCGCTGCCTTCGGTGCCGCTCTTGCTGTCGGCGAAGTAGTTGCAGTGCACGGCGATCACATTGCCGTCGGCATCCTTGTCGCAGCCCGTGCATTCCACCACGTAGCCGTAGCGCAGGCGCACCTTGTTGCCTGGGAACAGGCGGAAATAACCTTTGCTCGGCACTTCCATGAAGTCTTCCTGCTCTATCCACAGTTCTTTGCTGATAGGGAAGACGCGGTTGCCGCGCTCCGGGTGGTGCGGGTGGACCGGCGACGTGCATTCCACGGTTTCGCCTTCAGGGAAATTGTCGATGATCAGTTTCAGCGGGCGCAGCACGGCGGTGGCGCGCGGCGCCTTGGGGTCCAGGTCTTCGCGCAGGCAGCCTTCCAGCACACTGTAGTCTATCCAGCCGTCGGATTTGGTGACGCCGGTGCGTTCGGCCATCAGTTGTATTGCTTCCGGCGTGTAGCCACGGCGGCGCATGCCTACCAGCGTCGGCATGCGGGGGTCGTCCCAGCCCTCGACGATGGCTTCTTCCACCAATTGGCGCAGCTTGCGTTTGCTGGTGATGATGTAGGTCAGGTTCAGGCGGGCAAATTCATATTGATGCGGCACGGGCTTCTTGAAGAAGCCGCCTTCGGCGCAGCGCTCTATCACCCAGTCGTAGAAGGGGCGGTGGTCCTGGAATTCAAGCGTGCAGATCGAGTGCGTGATGTTTTCCAGCGCATCCGAAATGGGATGCGTGTAGTCGTACATCGGGTAGATGCACCATTTGTCGCCGGTACGGTGGTGGTGCGCGTGGCGGATGCGGTAGATCGCCGGGTCGCGCATATTCATATTGGGCGAGGCCATGTCTATCTTGGCGCGCACGATATGTTCGCCGTCCTTGAATTCGCCGGCCTTCATGCGACGGAACAGGTCCAGCGATTCCGCCGGGCTGCGGTCGCGGTAGGGCGAGTTCTTGCCGAGTTCGCCGAAGTTGCCGCGATTGGCGGCCATCTCGGCGGCGCTCTGGCTGTCGACATAGGCGTGCCCGGCGCTGATCAGGTATTCCGCCATTTCGTACAGCTTGTCGAAATAGTCGCTGGCATAGTACAGATGGATTTGCTTGCTGCCGGCGATTTCCTTTTCCCAGCTGAAGCCCAGCCATTTGACGCTGTCCAGGATGGTGTCGACGTATTCCTGCTCTTCTTTTTCGGGATTGGTGTCGTCAAAACGCATATGGCACAGGCCGGCGTAGTCGCGCGCCAGGCCGAAATTGACGCAGATGGATTTGGCGTGGCCTATGTGCAGGTAGCCATTGGGCTCCGGCGGGAAGCGGGTAATGACATTGGGCAGGTCTGGGCGGGCATAGGTGCCGGCGGCCAGGTCTGCATCGATCTGATTACGCAGGAAATTGGCGGCTGGCGCGGACGCCGCCGCCGGTGTTGCGTTGCTTTTGATATCGTTGCTCATTATGCTAGGCGGGTCATTAAATAATGTGATGACAAGCATTTTACCGTAGCGTGGGCTAAAACCGTCATTCCATGCAGAGACCGGCAGAAATTGTTTGCAAGAAATTGCCTTATTTTCATCGCAGGCTGAAAAGCCCGCCCTACAATACAAGAGTGAGGCAAGGCCGTCCTGGCAATGCCCCTAGTGTTGGCTCGATCCATTGACCTGCACCGATTCCATGCTTAACAGAGCAATTCAATCCCCAATGGTTGCTGCGTTGCGGCAATTTTCTCTTTTTTCCAACAGATTCCCCATTTTGATATCACGTTGTTCGACGTGGGGTATCGGCTTTTGATACTTCGATTCTAGGTTCCGCAAGGCGCAAAAAAACGTTTTTAATGGAGGCTCATTGAAAGATGCATAAAATTTTTGGCTTGCGAGGCTGTCGGAAAATTGTGGTGGCGAAGAAGTAAAGAAGAAAAGCCGAAGCAATTCCAAAGGTCTCTGAAATTTGATGACCCGGAGGAAGAAAATGAACAAGATGTGCAAACGCCAGGCATTGATGGATGCTGCGGATCTGGGATTATTGCATTACGGCCAGGTGGACCCCTTGCTGCATTACCTGGAAGAGCGGCTCGCCAAGCATAGGGCGGCCAACGCGCGGTTCACGGGCGGGAACGTGTTGTATTACCTGGGCGGCATGCTGGCGATAGGCGCCTGCACGCTGTTCAGCACGCTGGCGGTGGAAAAATGGGGCATGCCCATCCTGCTGGACATGAGCCTGGTGTATATCCTATGCGCGATCACGCTGGCGATCTGGATGGATACGCGTGGCCTGGGCGTGCCGGCCGGCATATTTTCCACGCTGACGATTGCGCTGGTGCCGCTGGCCACTTTCTCCCTGCAAAATGTGATGGGTTTTTGGGCCGACGGCGCGACCGCCGCGCACTACCGGGATTTCCATGCCCTGATAGACTGGCGCTGGCTGATCATGGAGCTGGCGACGCTGCTGACCGGCTGCATCATGCTGTGGCGCTTTCGCTATAGCTTCCTGGTAATGCCTATCGCGGTGACCCTGTTCTATATGAGTATGGACATCGTGCCTGCTTTATTCATGCATGCCGACAACGGCATGTTCAGCGCCGATGGCTGGGCAGTGCGCCAGCAGATCGCGATGGCGTTCGGCTTGCTGATGCTGGCGCTGGCCTTTGTGGTGGAGGTACGTTCACGCAGCGGTATCGACTATGCGTTCTGGCTGTACCTGTTTGGCTTGCTGACCTTCTGGGGAGCTTTGGGCACGATGGGCAATGGCGACCTGGCCGGCAAGCTGGTATACCTGGCGATCAATACGTTGCTGGTATTGCTTGGGGCGATGCTGGGACGCAGGATGTTCACCGTATTCGGCGGCATCGGTGTTGCGATGGTGCTGGGCGAGTTGTCGTGGGGTATATTCAAGGATAGCTTCATGTTCGTCGCTTTGCTGACCTTGCTGGGGTTAGCGCTGATTGCGGCGGGCCTGTGGTGGAGTCGGCATGAACGCAGGATCTGCGCCCGGTTGCGCAGCCTGTTGCCGGAATCCATGCAGGTGATGCTGCTGGCGCGAGGTTAAAGGGCAGACTTTTAGTGTAAGGATTCGGCATCTCCTTTGACTAATCACTGACCGGGGTTAAAGGAGATGCAATGAATCGAATTTTTTACGGTGCGGTGGCGGCGTTATTGTCTGCCGCACATATGGCCGGCCTGACGCAAAGCTGCAGCAAAGCTAGTCCGGCGCACACCGTCGCTTTACTGGAGCTGTATACCTCGGAGGGTTGCGATAGCTGTCCGCCGGCCGACCGCTTTGTCAGCGCGCTGTATAAAACCAGCGGTTTGACTATGGACCAGGTCGTGCCTATTTCACTGCATGTGGATTACTGGGACTATATAGGCTGGAAAGACGTGTTTGCCAAACCGCTGTTTACCCAAAGGCAGCGCTGGCTGG
>DATHMC010000082.1:0-11272 GCA_035487495.1 Undibacterium sp. | reverse complement strand
TCGGAACGGCCATGGCTTTTGAACGATTTTAGCTGGGCGACCAGATACGGCTGCGACTGCGCCGCCAGCACCGGAAAATTCGGAGACTCGGAAATACCCGCCGCACCGTGGCAATTCGAGCAGACCTGCAACGCGATGGTTCTCGGTGCGATATTCGGGTTGTTCAGCGCGCGCGACCGTTCTTCCAAAGAACAGCCCGCCGCCAGCACCACAAACAACGCCCCCAGGAAAACGCAGCCCAGTTGTTGCACGCAACGCCCGAATCGCGCCCGGCTCCCGTTCATTTCTGCAGCCATGCCTTGCTCACGCGTGCTCATTTAGTATGCTCCCCACACATAGAGAAAGAATGTATTGTTGTCCTTTGCATTGCGTCCCGCCCCATCATAATTGTTTGATGCACCGTGGAATCGGCTGAAGCTATAGTACTGGGCGCCGACGCGCACATTTTGCACCGGGGTCCAGAAGACTTCGGGAACCCAGCCGCGCGTATCGGGGTTTGCGGCGGCATCCGGATACAAAGTGGCGTCCGAGCTGCCGGTCGTGCTGAAATATCCTAAACTCGCCCCGTATTTTGCCTGGTACACGTAGCTGGCTTTCAGCCTTAGCTGCTTGAGCGTGTTGGAGGCATTGCTGGCGATACCGGTCACGTCGCCATTGTTGATGGTTTCCCTGACATAGCTGAGCTGCGCGGTGACGCTATGCGGATCGAGTAGGTATTGATATTGCGCGTCAACCCCTCGGTCGCGGTATTGGATCGTCGGACCCGTGGCATTCAAATTATCGGGATAGATGGAGGCGTTCAAGCCGAACGCGCCGACCATCGCGCTGTGGGGCCCCCAGTCATGGCTGAGCGCGAGCCGCACATACGGATTCACGCCTTTCAGCTTTACTTGATCGACGTCGTGGGTGCCCTGGCTCAGGAATGACCAGGCGCCGTTGGCGGTTTGATACCCCGCTATTTCGGCGTACAGCAGCTTGTTCCAAAAAGCATAGGCGCCGACGCCGGCGACCTGCGCCCCAAGCTGGCTGACGATGGGCGCAGCATCGGGGCCGGTCACGCCGAATTGGGTCGGGACATATTGAATCCAGGCAGGGGCGGTGTTCCAGGGATCGGCAACCGAGGGATTATTGTTCAGGCTAAGGCCGACGATCAGGTCCCTGGAGGCATCAATGTAGCGGTCGGCGTAGCGCAGGTCGAAATTGTCGGAAGCCCATTTTCCCTGCCATTGGCCATTTTGATCCTGGCTGTCATAGTTGTTGTAGGTGCCCTGGGCGAAGATGCCGACATTGTCGGTGACTTTGCCGGCCAGGAAAACGCTGCCGGTTTGGAACAGCGCGACCGCGTCCTTGGCAAAGGTCGGATCGCTGCTCGGATTC
Organism: Undibacterium sp.; assembly: GCA_035487495.1. Lineage (GTDB taxonomy): Bacteria > Pseudomonadota > Gammaproteobacteria > Burkholderiales > Burkholderiaceae_D > Undibacterium. The sequence goes on along the minus strand of DATHMC010000082.1, from coordinate 9,895 downwards.
GAGCTTTTCGTGTAACTTGCGATCCCCATGACCGAAAGCGGAATGGTTCTGGCGCCGATGGTATAACCGGTGAGTTTGAACAGTCGCCCGTAAGGCGTCAGCTCAGGAAATTGGCCGCCGGCATGGCAGGCTACGCAGTTTTGGCCCGTCTGCCGGGCAAACGCCGGCAGCGCGTGCGCGATGAGCGGGCTCAATATGCACTGTATCCCGACAATGATGGCGATCAGGCGGAAACGCCCGAGAATGCGATATTTTTTGGTGAAAGAATCCATATGCAGGTCCTTCTCTTCTCGTGGCTCGCAATTGCTGGTGAAAGGCTTTGGATTGCCCCTGGGGAACGCAAGCTGCACCCCAACTTTACTCGTCGGAGGGGCTCAAACCATCTTATATCATTCCCAATAAATGTCGAATTTGATTTGGATCAAGGTAATCGATATAAGCCTTTTTGACGCAGATATAACAGGAATCATTCCCACTATGATTCCTGACATCCCACATGGCAAGTATGCTGCGCAGTGGGTAAAATCGGCGTAGGGCAATCCACAGTTCCCGCATTCATTTCCTAGCTCATCGGCGTATGAAGAACAGCGACTCAACATGATCAGACGACACAAAGAAAAGCATAGTATCGAAAGCATAGGCTGGCTGCGCGCGGCGGTGCTGGGTGCGAATGACGGCATCGTATCGACTGCCAGCCTGGTGCTGGGCGTCGCATCGGCGCATGCGCTGCATGAAAACGTCCTGCTCACCGGCGTCGCCGGACTGGTGGCCGGTGCGATGTCGATGGCGACCGGCGAGTATGTGTCGGTGTCGTCGCAAGCGGACACCGAGAAAGCGGCGCTGGCGCAGGAGCAGGCTGAAATCAGCGCAGACTACCAGAGCGAGCACCGCGAATTGACGGCGATCTATGTACGGCGCGGGCTGGATGTTCCGCTTGCGCGGCAAGTCGCGGAGAAATTGATGACGCATGATGCCCTCGACGCCCACGCGCGCGATGAGCTGGGCATCACGGATACGACGGCAGCCCGCCCGTTGCAGGCAGCGCTGGCTTCCGCCTGCAGCTTTGCGGCGGGGGCGGCGTTGCCGCTGGCCGTTGTGATCCTGGCCCCTGAATCCCAACTAGTGCCGCTGGTTGCAGTCGCGGCGCTGGCGTCGCTGATGTTTCTCGGCGGGCTGGCGGCAAAGACCGGCGGGGCAAACATCCTTGCCGGTGTGGTGCGCGTCGCGTTCTGGAGCGCCATGGCCATGGGTGTCACGTCCGTGATCGGTGCCTTATTTGCAGGTATGGCATAAGTAATCCTGCACTTGCCATCCTGACTGTACAGCCAGGATGGCAAATCAATCCCCCTGCCGGCTCGCCGGCAGCATCCGCCGCAGCACCTGGTCTTTCCAGTAGTAGTGATGCAGCAAGGCCGCCGCCGCATGCGCCGCAGCAAGCACCAGCAGCACATTGGCGGCCAGCGCGTGAAAATCCTCCACGTTATTTCGCAATACCTTGTTGCCCGGATCGAACGCCGCTATCTTCACCAGGCCAAACAGATTGTCGCCGCGCACCCAGGTGTTGAACAGGCCCAGCGCCACCGTTGCCACCAGTGTCAGGTACAGCAGCCAATGCACGGTCTTGGCTAACAACTGAGGTATGCCAGCGCTGGCGGCTGGCAGCCTGGCGCCCGCCGCGCTTCTCCACCAGATGCGATACAGCAGGAGTACGCCCAAAGCCGCGCCGGCACAAATATGCAGGCTTCTCGCGGCGATTCTGGGCGCTCCCTTCGGAAACCAGTCTATCGTTTGCCCCAGGCACCACAGTAATATGACCAGTGCGGCGGTCAGCCAGTGCAGCCAGATTGAGATACGGTCGTAGCGTGGAACTGCGTCGGAAACTGGAGTCATGTTGATCCATATCGTGTTAAAAAAAACAGTTTAATGCCCAGGCCAGGGCTTTGTCGATAATATCTTTCTTTGACGCGCGCACGGCGCCGGCAATGCCGGTCGCTGCAGAGATGTTTCAGCCGTATTGAACCTGCCAAGGGCGATTGCCGCCCATTGACCGCAAAGTTCAACGCCCCGCTCAAAGTAAAAACCTAGGCCCGGCTCATTGCCGCCTCCGCTTCCAGCGCCGCTTTAACCGCAGTCCGCGTGCCGACGCGCTGCATATACCTGGCTATCGCCGGCCATTGATCAAGGTCGATAGTAAAGAATTTCGTCCAGCGCAGCACCGTGAACAAGTACGCATCGGCGATGCTGAACTGCGTGCCGAGTAAGTAGTCGTGCTTTTCCAGCGCCGGCTCGATCTGATCGAAGCGCTTGCATAATTTATCTTTGAATATTGTCTTGATTTCATCCGGGATAGCCGCGTTGAACAGCAATCCGAGGCTTGCATGAATTTCGCTGGTAATGAAATTCAGACACTCCTGCAAGCGCGTGCGCTCCCAACTGCCATTCACTGGGGCCAGCCCGGCCTGCGGCTTCAGATCGGCAAGGTATTGCACAATTGCCGGGCCTTCGGTTAGCACTTCTCCATTGTCGAGTTGCAACGCCGCCACATAGCCTTTGGGATTAATCTTGAGGAAGTCGCTGCCGTCGACGGTCTTCTTTGTCTTGTTATTGACCTGGACCAGCTCGAACGGCAACGCCAATTCGCGCAGCACGATATGCGGCGACAGTGAACAGGTATCGGGGGTGAAATATAACTTCATGCAATCCTCCTTTGTGAATGGAGGGGCAGTATGGCGACACCAGTTACTATTGTAAAGAAGGCAGAATAATGTTATCTAGGTACATAAATTATACTTAGGTGAAAATATGAAGGACAACATATCAGGCTGTTCGGTGGAGGAAGCAATGCGGCTGCTTGGGGGGCGCTGGCGCATGTTGCTGGTCTCCTTCCTTCTGGACGGTCCGAAACGCTTTAATCATTTGCGCCGCGACGTGCCGAACATTTCCCAGCGCATGCTGACGCTTGACCTGCGCGCCCTCGAAGAGGCGGGACTAGTGCAGCGCACCGTCTACCCCGAGGTTCCCGTGAAGGTGGAATACTGCCTCACCAAGGAAGGTCAGCGTTTGAGGAAAGTCGTTGAAGTATTGCAGGAATTCGGACTATGGCTGAAACTGAGGCGGCCGCCGGAAAGTTAGCCATTGAGCAGCGCCCCCCACCCCGCGCTGGCCCACGCGCCGGACGGCGCTGCGGGGGCCGGCGGCGTCGGCGGCGCGGACGGTGTATTCAGTGCTGGTGGGACCGCCGGGATGGGCGGTGCGGCGGGAACCGCTGGCGTCGGCCCGACATTGTGGCCGGGCGTAAAGGCGACGGCGCCGGCCTGGCGGTCGCGGAAAATGCCGTCGATGAAGAAGCCCAGGTGCTTGGCCCGCAAGGAGAACAGGCCGCGCCCATGCACGAAGGCGATAAATTGCATGCGGGTGTCGAACACATACGCGTGTTCCGCGTTGTACCAGCCGACGTGGGTGCAATTGCGATCGAAGATGGGGGTCATGTCCTCTCCTCTCAAAATTGACAGTGTATACGTGAAAAGCCAGGTCCTGCCTGAACAGGCCGCAAAGCCGGACGCCTCAAGCGATGCAGGCCGGCCGGGCGTTATTTGCCCGCATGCCGGCCAAGCTCAGACAACATCGGCGGGCGCCAATGCACAGACGTGGCCGGAATCGTCCAGTTCTATCTGCATGGTGGCGTGGCCGATCTTGAAGCGCCTGAGCAACTCGTCGCATATGGTCTTGCGGAACGCATCGCCCGGATAGCCTGCCGGCACCACCAGATGCACCGTGAGCGCCGTCTCCGTGGTGCTCATGCCCCAGATGTGCAGATCGTGGACTTCGGAAACGCCGGGCACCGAAGCGAAGTAATTGTAGACCTCCTCGGCGTCTATCCCTTCGGGCACGGCATGCAGCGCGAGGTTGATCGAGTCGCGCAGCAGGCCCCAGGTTCCGGCCACGACCAGCACCGAAATGAGCAGACTCACCACAGGGTCCAGCCATAGCCAGCCGGTGTACAGGATCACAAATCCTGCGATCACCACACCCAGCGAGATCGCCGCGTCCCCCGCCATGTGCAAAAAGGCGGCGCGCACGTTCAGATCGTCCTTGCGGCCCGACACAAACAGCAAGGCGGTGCCGAGGTTAACCACCACTCCCAGCGCGGCCACGATAATCACCGTCATGCCGTGCACCTCGCCGGGATAGCGGAAGCGCATGATCGCTTCCCATGCGATGCCGCCGGTCACCACCAGCAGCAAGACCGCATTGGTCAAGGCTGCGAGGATGGAGGTGCTGCGCAGGCCATAAGTAAAGCGTTTCGACGGGATGCGCTTCACCAGGACACTTGCGCCCCAGGCCAGCAAAAGGCCCAGGACGTCGCTCAGATTGTGGCCGGCATCCGCCAGCAGCGCGACCGAATTGCCGAGTATGCCGAAAACGAACTCGGCGGCGACAAAACCGGTATTCAGCAATATGCCGAAGAAGAACGCCCGGCCGAAGTCTTTCGGCGCATGCGAATGGCCGTGGCCGTGACTGTGCCCATGGCCGGCGTGCCCGTGGTCATGGCCGTGATCGTGGTCATGGCCGTGGGCATGCCCTGCGTGCGCCGGATGCGAATGTTCATGCTTCAAGATGCGATGCCTTTCTGTAGTGTTGCCATCCCTGCCGTCAATAGCAGCCATCGATGCAACCGACATTGGACACCCTGTAGCAGCTACAGGGTCAAGAACTAATTTTCACCAGTTTCCTTGATGAAATAAAAGCACGGACAAACAAGCCTGCTTTCAATTCCGCAGCCCTTATCGGCATTTTGCCAGGTTCGCCCGCCGTCCCTACAATCGCAGTCCCGCGTCCCTTATTCGGCCACGCCAAGCGCGGCAACACTGGCCGCATCCTTGCGGTTCCACCAGCCGCCGCCCAAGGCCTGGAACAATGCCGCGGTATCGGTATAACGGCTGGCTTGCGCCTGCACCAACGCGATCGCAGTCTGCTGGTGCGCCTGTTCCGCAATCAGCACCGGCACGATGCTGCTGGCGCCCAGCTCCCACTGCCGCCTGGCGATCGCCAGGCTGTTGCCGGCCGCGCGTTCCGCCACCGTGGCTGCGGCCAGGGTGCTGGCGTCGGACTGGATTGCCTGCAAGGTATCGGCGACATTCTGGAAGGCAACCAGCACCGTGCCGCGGTACTGCGCCGCCGCCTGCTCATAGGCCGCCTCCGCCGCGCGCTGCCGATGCCGCAGCGTGCCGCCGTCAAACACGGATTGCGCCAGATCGGCGCCTATGTTCCAGAATCCGGTGCCGCTAAAGAGCTTTGACAATTCCAGCGCGGAGCTGCCGACGCTGCCGGTCAATGTGATATTCGGCAGGCGGTTTGCGATGGCCACGCCCACTTGCGCGCTCGCCGCATGCCATTGCGCTTCGGCGGCGCGAATGTCCGGCCGCTGTTCGACCAGGCGGGACGGCAGGCTGAGCGGCAACTCTTGCGGCAAGGTGAATGAGGACAGCTCAAACCTGGCGCTGATGTCTTCGCTCGGGAAACGGCCCGCCAGCACCGCCAGCAAATGGCGTTGCTGGGCCAGTTGTTTTTCCAGCGGCGGCAAGCTCGCCTGCGCTTGCGCCAGCACCGTCTCTTGCGCGGCGACATCGGCCGCGGCGAGCTGGCCGAGCGCCTTTTGCTTGCGGATCATCTCCAGCTGCCGCGCAGCCAATGCAATGACGGCCCGCGTGGCCGTGATCTGCTCGCGCAGCGACGCTTCCTGGATCGCCGCCGCCACCAGGTTCGAGGTCAGCGTCAGATACACCGCCTCGCGCTGGAACCGCTGCGCCTGCGTCTGCGCGTCCAGCGATTCGACCTGCCGGCGGTTGCCGCCGAAAACGTCCGGCACATAGGAAATATTCAACTGCGCCGTATGCAGGGTGTAGATACGATTGCCCAAGTCCGCCGGGCTGGCCAGATCCGGCGCGATCGACTGCCGCGTCGGCGCCAGATGGGCGTCGACGCTGGGAAAATACGCGCCGCGTTGCGCCGCTGCGCCCTCCTGGGTAGCGCGCAGCGCGGCTTCCGCCGCCTGCAAGTCGGGGTTATTGCGCAGCGCCGCCGCAATCAGTTCATTCAGCGCTTCCGAGTGGAATACGGCCCACCATTGCGCGGGAATGTCCTGCCCATCGGCGAAGCTCTGCGCATTGCCCGCCGCAGTTTCGGCCGCGGCGGTGCCGGACGCCGGCGGCTCCGGCATGTAGCGCTGCACCGCCGGCGCATCGGGCTTTTTAAAGTCCGGGCCTACGGCGCAACCGCCAAGCGCCAGCGCTGCCAGGGTTGCCATCACTGTCGGCGCGACGGCTGCAATGCAGCGGCCGGTAGTTATTTTTTGCATTGGTTTCATTGCAATTCTCCTTCCGGGTCGTAGGCAACCGCCTCTTTCGGCCGTTGCCGTTGCGCCGCCGCTGCGCGTTCTTCGATCAGGTAATACAAGGCCGGCAGCAAGATCAGCGTCAGCACCGTGGCCGTTATCAGGCCGCCCACCACCACCGTCGCCAATGGGCGCTGCACGTCGCTGCCAAGGCCGTGCGCCAGCGCCGCCGGGATCAGGCCCAGCGCCGCGACCGTGGCCGTCATCAATACCGGCCGCAGGCGTTCCCTCGCGCCCTGGATCACCGCATCCCTCAGGCTCACGCCGGCTTTGCGCTGCCAGCGGTTGAGGTTGGCGATCATGATGATGGCGTTTAACACGGCGACACCGAACAGCGCAATGAAGCCCACGGCGCTCGACACATTCAGGGTCATGTCGCGCAGGTGCAAGGCGACCAGCCCCCCCAGCGCCGCCAGCGGCACCGCCACCAGGATCAGCGCCGGCTGGCGCAGGTTCTTGAACTCGGCAAACAGCAGCACAAACATCAATGCCAGCGCCATCGGCACGATCAGCGCCAGGCGCGACTGGGCGCGCTGCTGGTTCTCAAATTGGCCGCCCCAGGCGATCACATACCGGGCGTGGTCGTAGGGCACTTCTTTTTCAATGCGCCCCTGCGCTTGTTCGAGGAACGATGCCAGGTCGCGGCCGCGCAGGTTCAGGCGCACGGTCAGGTGGCGCTGGTTCATTTCGCGGGTAATGGTCGTCTCGCCTTCGGCAAAGCGGACCTTGGCGACCTGCGACAGCGCAACGCGCGCGCCGTTGGCCGCGGTCAGCACCAGGTTGCCCAGCGCCTGCGGATCGTTGCGCGCGGTGTTGACGAAGCGCGCGGCGACGTCATAGCTGCGGTCCTCGACATAGACCTGCGTTACCGGGCTGCCGGCGATGCCGGTCTGTATCAATGCCATCACATCGGAGACATTGATGCCCAGACGGGCGGCAGCAGCGCGATCAACGTCGATGCGTACCTGCGGCAGCGGCGGCTCCTGGTCGATAATCACGTCTTGCGCGCCGTCCACCGATTTCAGCACGCCTTCGACCGCCTTGGCGATCTGCCGCGTCTCGCGGAAATCGTTGCCATAGATTTTGACGACCAGGTCGCTGTGCGCGCCGGCCAGCTTGTCCAGCACGCCGTCTATCATCGGTTGCGTAAAGCCGACCTGGATGCCGGGCAGCTGGCGGTAGCGTTCAGCCATGTGTTGGATCAGCTCCTGCTTGTCCCAGCCCGAACTCCAGGTGTTATACGGATGCAGCGTGACCGCGGTTTCTATATGCGAAGGCGTGAATGGATCGGTGCCGTCATCGTTGCGGCCAAGCTGGGTCACTACATGCTCGACCTCCTTGAACTCCAGCGTCGCATCGCGCAACTGGTTCGCCATCTGGCTCGCCTTGGTCAGCGAAACGCCGGGCGGCAATGTCACTTGCAGCCATATCGATCCCTCGTCCAGGTAGGGCAGGAAATCGCGGCCTATGGTCGCTCCCATCACGACCACGATGGCGAAGGTGGCGCCGAATACCGCCAGCACCGTGCGCGACTTGCCCACCAGCCGTTGCAGCAAGGCCTCATAGCGCGGCGTCAGCCAGGTCAGCACAGGATTGTGGAAGATCTTGCCGGGCTTGCGGTAGGCCGCATAGGCCAGGCCGGGAATCAGCATCAGCGCCACCAGCAAGGCGCCGAGCAAGGCAAACCCTACCGCGAAGGCCATCGGCGAAAACAGCTTGTATTCAATCCGCTGGAACGCCAGCAGCGGCAGGTAGGCGATGATGATCACCAGGATGCCGAAGAAGATCGGGCGGGTCACCTGCAATGCAGAGTTCATCACGTCTTGCCCGCTCAGCGCCCGGTCCGGCTCGGCTTCGCGGCGGCTCAGGATATTCTCGATCACGACGATCGCGCCGTCGACGATGATGCCGAAATCGATCGCGCCCAACGACAGCAGGTTGGCCGGTATCTTGAAATGGTGCATCAGGATGAACGCCGTCAGCAGCGAAAACGGGATGGTGATGGCCACAATGGCGGCCGCCCTTGGGCTGCCGAGAAACAGCAGCAAGACCAATGTCACCAGCGCCATGCCTTCGATCAGCGTCTTGCCGACTGTGTGCACGGTGGCCTCGACCAGGTGGCTGCGGTCGATGTAGGGAACCAGCTGCACATCCTTGGGCAGGATGTGCTCGTTCAGGTCCTTGACCGCCGCGTGGACGCCGTCCATCACGCGCGAAGGGTTCTCATTCTTCAGCAGCTGGACGATGCCGGAGATGGTGTCGGGCTGCTTGTCCATGCCGAGTATGCCGTGGCGCTCCTGGTTTCCCAGGGTGACATTGCCGAGGTCCTTGACCAGCACCGCAACCCCGTTCTTTTGCGAGACGACGATATTGCCCAGGTCTTCCAGGTTGTGGATCAGGCCCACGCCGCGCACCACCAGGCCCTGTTCGCCGCGATCCATGATGCTGCCGCCGGCGTTGGCGTTATTGGCGCTGATGGCCTGCGTGATCTGCGACAGCGACAGGTTGTACTTCGACAGCTTGACCGGATCGAACTCGAGCAGGAACTGCGTCGTCAGCCCGCCGAAGTTGGCCACATCGACCACGCCCGCCACTTGCTTGAGGCGCGGGATGACCTTCCAGAACTGCAGCTCCGACAACTCGCGCAGGTTGCGCGTCTTGGATTGCAGCGTGTAGCGGTAGATCTCGCCTATCGGCGAGGTCAGCGAATCCAGCCCCGCCTGCGCGCCATACGGCAGCGTGACGCTGCCGATGCGTTCTTGCAGGCGCTGGCGCGACCAGTAGTCTTCCGCGCCGTCCTGGAACACGACCGTGATCAGGGACAAGCCAAAGGTGCTCTTCGAGCGCATCACATGCATGCCCGGCGTGCCCATGATCTGGCGCTCCAGCGGGATCGTGATCTGCTGCTCCACTTCCTCGGCGGCGAGGCCGTTGACCTGGGTCACGACCTGCGAGGTGGTGTCGGCGATGTCGGGATAGGCTTCCAGCGGCAACTGCTTCCAGCAGTACCAGCCGTAGCCTGCGACAAGCAGGAACACCAGCCCGATGATGCCGCGCCGGTTAAAACAAACGGTGACCAGACGTTCAATCATTGAGGAGCACCCCTTCCCTTACCACGACGCGCTCGCCGGCCTTCAAGCCGGCCAGGACTTCCACGCGATCCTCGATTTGCATGCCCAGCTTGAGCACGCGGGGTTCAAACTGCCATGGGGCCACTTCCACAAAGGCGCGGCTGTAGAAACCGCTCTGCACGACTGCAGTTGCCGGCACCGTGATCCCTTCGTGAGCACGCTCGCGGAAGGTGGCTGCGGCGAACATGCCCGGTTTCAGGCGGCCGTCGCGATTGTCGAACGCCATGCGCACTTTGACGGTGCGGGTGTCTGCATCGAGCAGCTCGCCTACGTAGCGCACTTTTGTGTTCAGCACCTGATCGGCATATGCATCCAGCGTTACCGTCGCATCCTGGCCGACGTAGACGTGGGCCAGGTCTTTTTCCTGCGC